>CAZKVK010000044.1:0-10444 GCA_964556195.1 uncultured Candidatus Poseidoniales archaeon | reverse complement strand
GCGTCCTCATGCATTTCTAATGAGTTGGTACCGTATTCGAGAGAGTAGTCGACTCTCATCTTTGATGCTGGGAGTTTTCCAGGTTTGCGAACTGGAACAAATGAGATTCCTAGTTCAGCGGCGAGTAAGGCTCCGAAGATGAAGCCTCTAGCTTCTGGACCTACTATTGCTTCGGGTTTCCAACCCGCTTCGTTCATCCTCTCAATGAATAGATCTGTAGTAGTAGAGAGGAGGGTGCCGTCGGACAGGACAGGTGTGATGTCCCGGAACATGATTCCCTCAATTGGGAAGTCCGGTACCGTCCGAACGGCGTCCCTCAACTTTTGCGTCATATCATTAGACATGCTACTCGCTCCAAATTGCGCGTGCTCTAAGGATTTCTCCAAAGAGTGTTTGTTACGTTATTTGTCTCAGTTTAGGTGACCGAGAATCCACTCGAAAGTGGTGTCCTCGGCTCCTGGTCCAAGATAGAACATCGACATCAATGCGAAGATTATCCACATTACCATGTTGACGTCCTTTGCCTTACCAGCAATCATTTGGATTGCTACGTAAGAGATTACACCCCATGCAATACCATCTGCGATCGAGAATGTGAATGGCATTAGTACCATTGTCAAGAACGCTGGAATCGCTATCTCGATGTCATCCCAGTTGATGTCTGCTACTTGCTTCATCATTAGGGCACCAACAACGATTAGTGCTGTTGCCATAGCGAATTGTGGTATTGCCTTGAACAGTCCTGATAGGAACAATCCAGATAGCATCAATACACCGACGGTTACTGCTGTGAGTCCGGTCTTTCCACCTTCTTCTACACCAGCTGCCGACTCAATGTAAGTGGTCGTGGTGCTGGTTCCTAGCATTGCGCCAACCATTGTTGCTGCTGCGTCGGACATGAATGCTTCATCGGAGTTCATCAATTCATCGTTCTCATCGACGTATCCTGCAGCGCGGCCTACTGAGTATAGTGTGCCTGCTGTGTCAAATATATCGACGAAAAGGAAGGCGATCATTACGAGTATGAAATCTCCTACTGGTGTTGCGTCGCCAATGTCTCCTAGAGCGCTAAGAGCCTTTCCTGCTGCTCCTGTTGCAGTGAGTGCTTCAGTGGAGATTAGTTTGCCATCTCCCACACCTATTTCAGGAGCGGTTGCGACACCATCTCCCCAACCGGATGCGGCATTGACAATTACATTGACTTCAGTTGCTGCATATTGACAGACTACTGTTCCGTCATCCCAAGTAACTGAGGTGCCTGCGGTGCCTGCGCCTGGATCCCACCATCCACAGCCCCAATGAGGTGTTGATGTGATTGCTGCATTATCGTATACTACTACCATGTCTGCATTACCCAGCACATTGTATGGGTCGCTAGCATCCACTAGCCAACCATATAGTGACATCGCGATTATTCCATAGATTATCGCGCCGTTCCAGCCTCTGGCCATCATACCGCCTATAGCGATTAAACCAACCAAGGCGATGAGTTCACCAGAATTGTATAACCACCCGGCGCTGTCGCCCAAATCGACTAATGTCACGCCATTGTTGACTACTAGTCCTGTCTCTTCGAGGCCGATCAGGGCGAGGAACATTCCAATTCCTGCTCCAGTTGCTATTTTCAAATCAGTAGGGATCGCGTTGATCATTTGAGTTCTCCAACCGATTTGTGGGATGGAGATGATCATGAATATCAGACCCTCCACGAAAACCGCTGCAAGAGCAACGTCCCACGCAACACCCATTGCGCCTACCACTGTAAAAGTGAAGTACGCATTAAGGCCCATTCCTGGTGCTAAAGCGAACGGTAGATTCGCCCACAGCCCCATAACTGTGCACCCAACGAAGGCGGCAATCGCAGTAGCGAACAAGGCGTCGTCAAACGCGATACCTGTTCCTGAGAGCATTGCTGGGTTAACCAACAAGATATACGCCATCGTCAGGAATGTTGTAATTCCTGCGCGTATTTCGCCCTCTACCGTGCTTCCCGCTTCGGTAATTCCAAATTGTTTGTCTAGTGCTTCCATTTTTTCACCTGTCTTTCCATTACTGTAGCGCATAGGCTACGTGGCCCTTGAAGAGGCCGGTCGGCTTATGATGAATACCGTCGTAAACCCACTTATTTGAGGATAAGAGGGGTTCCGTTCACTGGAAATGATGGTGTCGGATTTTGTGTAAATTCGGCCCCAATAGCGGCTCTTGCATCCACATCACCGTGAAAGAAAACAACGTGTTTTGGTTCGCACGCGTGTACGAATGTTTCCAACTCTGAATGTCCTGCATGATTGGAAAGTTGGAATTGATCTACATCCAACTCTATTTGTGTTATATTTCCGAAAATTGGTAGCTTTCCATTATCTAATAAACTCCTACCACCAGAGCCTTCTGCTTGATATCCAGTTAGGAGAATTGCGTTAGCGGGGTTGTGTCTGAGGCGATTGAGATACCAAATCGCGGGACCACCGTCCAACATACCACTGGTGGTCACAATTACATCTGCCTCGAGGGCTTTCTTTCGATCTGATTTGCTGCGTACTTTTCTTGCCCAACGCCACATTTTTTCCAAACCACTTGGGTCTCGAATGTATTGTGGGTTGTTCATCCAATGTTGAGTGATCCGAGTGCCCATACCATCGAAGTGAACTTCGAGATGTGGTGCCGCTTCGTGTAATATTCGGAGTATATCCTGACACCTACCAGATGCGAATGCAGGAATTAGTGCCACTCCCCCCCTACTAACAACTTCTTTCACCCTAGCGACCAGACGGGCTTCTTCTTCTGGACGAATTGGGTGCTCTCTACCACCATAAGTAGACTCTATACAAAGTATATCACATTCCAATGGCTTAGCCCCACCTACATTTGGGCTGGTTCTTGTATCCATATCTCCTCCCCAAAGTAAACGAAGTTCTGGGGTTTCAATTTCTATCATAGCAGCACCAGGAATATGTCCGGCGAGATGGAACCTTAGCTTCCATTCTCCAATATTAAACCACTCTCCAAAATTATGAGTTTTCCATGCGTCGAGTGCTACATCGAGATCTCTCATATCCCACGGAAGAGGATATCCTTCTATGCTGGATACTTTGTATGTGTCTCGCCACATCATCTCCGAAACTGCGGCGGTTAGTTTTGTGCCATGAAGTGTCGTGCCGTGATGGCCGACCAACCAGGGAGCCATTCCAATATGATCAATATGAGAATGAGTGATTATGGCGTGCTCAACTGGGGGACACTCTGAAGGATATTTAGGTGGTCTTGTAGGAGCCAATCCATAATCAATCAAGAGTCTGGTGCCCGTTCTGTCTTCGAGAACACAACCGACGTTGCCGACTTCGTCGCCACCACCTAAGAAATGTAAGCGAATTCCGGACTCGACTGGATTATCTGGATATGATGTAGTCCGGCCGGGAGAATAGAGGACCATAATTCGGTCGGGGTTATTCTTACCACATCAACTTCGCTGAGGTTTGTGAGTAGGACCCCCTGCATTTCCACTAGAATTGGTTTGGAAATAATTTCGTTCCACGAGAAGGGCCCCAATGGCTATTGGCTGGCAGTGGCATAGGCTCAATGAATATCGCTAATTGAACCGGAAACAGAGATTATATCGCTTCTTTCAGATGAAGAAAATATTCCAAAGGAAACAAAGGGGTCGGGGTGGGTTTGAGTAGGGAAAACCACTCCCAACCAACAATGGCGAGGCGTACAGGGGAAATTCTCTCTCTAGACGAGGGGCGTTGCTTCGGGTGTGCGGCCTGCGTCGCGCTTTGCCCCGTCGATGCACTAGATCTTTCCAACCTCTTAGTGATAATCGACGAGCCAACCTGCACTCATTGCGAACTTTGCATTCCTGCGTGCCCCGTCCACGCCCTATTCTTTGAAAAGGAAGAAAAAACACCAATCACAATTGGAGTTGACAAAAATTGAGAATAGCAATTGTTGGTATTGAACTATCCCAACTCGTGTGCGCCCACACAATACTAGACCAGAATCCAAGAACTGAGATTCATTTAATTTCGGAAAAGGCAGAAGCTGGTTTGATTGGTGAATTACCTGGATTAATTTCCCAGCCACTTTCGAATAACATTCCTGATAATTGGATTGATGAATTAGGATCTCAAAAACCAACCAAATCAAACACAGCAGTGCGCCGATCATGGTTAGAGAAAGCCATGGCGACAAAATTAGTTGAGCGAGGCACAAATCTCCACTTAAGGACCACAATTAATTCGACTAAATCACCACTTGGAGAAACCATACATCTCTCAGGCGCAGGATTTTCATCAGGCTCAACAATACAAGTAGAGAAAGTCATCAAAAAACCCTATAACACAAACAACATTCAATGGCGAGGAGGAGTTCACAACGAGGAATTAATTGGTTCAGATTACGAAGGCCACCGACCCGACGGCCTCGTAGAAATATGGTGGCCTGCAGACCAAGAACCTCCTAGAAGTGAAGGTAAGTGGTTACAACTGATGGAATGGGAAGGTGAAGACCCCCGCATATCTTTGAAGCAGGAAGTGGAACTTGGGCGCTCACTTGCAGAAAACGCCTGAAACACTTAGACAGTAAATCGCTACGCAGGCTCATGAGGGGAGAGCCAGGGCCAACCTCACACTACGTCGGCAACACCAGTGGTGGAGCCAGGCACGCAATCCTAATTGATCCTGCAGACCAGACTCCTGAGATGGCCGCAAAACGATGTATGGCAGCGGTCTCTGCAGGATCTAGTATGGTACTAGTCGGGGGCTCAACCGGCACGGATATGGACAACGTCCACAATACAGTAGTCGCAATCAGAGAAGCCCTCGAGTTAGTCACCTGGGCTTCCAGTCAAGATTCGGAACTCGATGAAGAATCTTGGACCGTACCTATCGTACTCTTCCCTGCTGGAGCCGCAGCACTATCTCCTGCAGCAGACGGAATCACATTCATGATGCTAATGAACAGCACAACCCCAAAATTCCTCATCGAGGAACAAGTCACTGGCGCCCCATTCATTCGCCAAGCAGGCATCGAAACCCTACCAATGGGATATGTTGTTTGTGCGCCCGGAGGGCGAGTCGGAGAAGTTGGACAGGCAAATCTTCTCGAACCCGACCAAACAGATCGCGCATCGGCTTATGCAATGACTGCAGAATCCTATGGTTTCGAATTACTCTATCTTGAGGCAGGTAGTGGAGCAGACGCCCCAGTAAGCGCAGAGTTAATCCAAGCCGCCCGGAAGTCTTGCAACCTAACTCTCGTGGTTGGTGGAGGAATTAGAGACGGCGAAACAGCCCGAAAGGCAGTACAAGCCGGAGCAGATTGGATAATTACTGGGAATCTAACAGAATCGTTTGATGATGCAGACGAACTCCAAAGAGTCTTGACAGAATTTATCTCAACAATGAATTCCTGACCGCCATCTACATTTGGAGGTGTTATGATGATTGAAGTCGAAATAGACAAGAGTGACAAGAAGGATAAGAAATTAGTAGCGAAATTTCAATTTCCTGATGGAAAACGAAAGACTACACATTTCGGAGCTAAGGGATATTCAGATTTCACTATCCATAAAAACCCCAATCGAAAGGCGAAATATCTGGTGAGGCATAATAACGAAGATTGGGAAGATTTCACTTCGGCTGGCGCACTATCTCGATGGATTCTTTGGAATGAACCCGACCTTAATTTGAGTTTCAATAACTATCTTGCCAGATTCTCTCTGGAGGGCACACTCAAGGTCAAAACCAGCCAATCTGGGCATATTCCAATTCATAGAGAATAGCGACTAAGCCATCAAGGCAATGAATTCCTAGTAGCATAGAGTATCCCATCCGGCTGCTCAAGTGGAGACCCATCTTCAAATTCGATAACAAACCCAGAATCCAGAATAAATTCCTTACAAATCTCGTGAACATGACCGCCGTGAGTACCGACGATAAGTGTAGAAATACGGCCCCCCAACCTCTCAGAAAGATCTCTACAAACCCCTTCTTCTGAACCCTGGATGTCCATAGTGACCATAACCTCTGAATTAGGCACAATTTCCAACAATCTTCCTAGATCAACCAAACCAACACTAGCAAAATCACCTTTCCCATCTACATTTTCACCGATTATCGACGCACCGTAGCCGAATTTTATTTTCATCGGCCCCCCCTCTAATTCACTACAACCAACAACGGCGGAATTAATTACAGAAATCCCAGCCACTCCATTAATTGCCGAAGCCTCGTAAATTCTACTACACATCTTCGGGTGAGCCTCTACGGCAAACACATCTAGATCGGGCCGTGTTTTTTTTGCCAGTATAGAGTAGTAACCCCAAGCGGCCCCTAAATTGAGAAACGCAGCACCTTTGGGAAGAGAAGCCAAAGCATCGAGAAACAGTTTTTCCTCTTCGGGCTCATGTAATCGGCCTAGTGAGTTTGAGTTATACCTCCTCACTTGATGCTTAGTCAACCACTTCTTCGGAACTCGAATCGAGTTGTCGAACTCAAACAATCTCACACCCACAGACTGTGGCGTTGGTATTTCAATTCCTTCACTAACCCAATAAAATTAGTAGCTCGCAACAACCCTGAAACTAATCTCGGCATTCGGCGTCGAATCATCACTTTCCTGACAAGAATCTGGGTGGTCAAAAACCACGTAGAAATTATTAGCATTAAATTCCCCTTCTATCAAAGATCCCGTCGAACGCGCTTCAGTGAAATAAGAATAGACAGAATGCCCTTCACAATTAACCCAAGCAGCGTATTGATCAGAGTCGAAGGTGATTATGTTAACGGGAGATTCTCCACTATTAGTCATCTCAATACTAAGTTTGGTGAAAAGCCCCTCTTCTATACTAAATTCACATTCATAATATTCGTATTGTGTTAAGATATAGTCATCCTCACACACAAGTTCCCGCTCCTCTTCTCCAAAACAACCAGGAGAAGACAGGCAGGCGAAAACAATAATGAAAGTGAAAAATAGAGCCCTCATGGGTTTCCGTAATCTAATAACAAAATAAACCATATCCTCTGGCTAAATCGATTGAAGAATCGCCCTAACTCTCTTCATGCTGCAATTCTGCGATAATTTCCATCAATTGATCAATCTTTGATTCCATATCCAAAATCAACAACATATGTTCTTCTTCTCGCCGAATCAATGCCGCATTTTCTCTCCGTAAATCATCAACCCGCCCTTCACCAACGACCTCTTCCAAGTCCTTACGGCGCCCCTGCTCATTGGACAACATAGTTTCTAATTGACTTCGACGCGCTTCCGCAACCCGAAACCGCTCTTCCAACTCAGCCAAATCCGCGCGACCCCCAGATTTCGAACGAACATTGACTAATTCACCATCAAGTGCTCGCGCACGCTGTCTAGCCATAGCAAGCTCACGCTCTAATTCACCCAATTCCTCCCACATTGAAACAACTTCTTCGACCAAACGATCCTTTGGGAATGCATTGAGCTGCCCCAGCAAATCCTCCTTATTCATTGGAGCCGATTCCGACGCCTCATCAACGCCGACTTCTTCTGCCGCCACAACAATCGAGGAGAATCGCCCCCTCGTTGCACTTCAATTTTGAGGAAATTATGGCAACGACCTACGGCTTCTAATCCACTTAATCGCCCGCGAGAATGCGAAACATCTCCTTTGTAGTGAAATACCCAAACCACTCCTTCACAACAATGCCTCGCACAGTAGCGGCGCTCCTTGCAGCCCTCGTGCTGCTTTCTCCAATCATGGGTTGTTTTTCACCAGAAGAAAAGGAGGCCCTGATTCCAGAGGAAGATTTGACCATATTACCAGAGGTCTTAGTCGGAGCCCAGTTACAAGAAGTTACACTAACAGCATCCATGTCTATGAGCATCCACATCCCATACCTTATTTTCAATTCAGAAACGAATCAGTTTGTTAATGGAACAACAATAGATTTCTCCGCCCCGGGCACACAAACAGTCCAGATGATAACACCCTCAAATCTGAACACTACATACTTCCTTCTCGGCGAACATGGGCGACATGAATGGCCCTTACGCGATACGAATTACAGTTGGCCGGAGTGGTTCTCGTCGTCTGAATTCAACGACTCACCTTACACCTATATCGCCCACCCCACGCATAGGGAAATCGACGAATCCGAAAGCAACGAATCCGGTGCTAGACATAGCACAGGATTGATTTCGGGATTGAACGTTTACCAATGGCTGGAAATATTCGCCGACCCCGACTCAGGGTACAACGAGAGGTGGGGACCATTCACCCTCTATGACCCAACTTACATGCGGGCAGTCGAATTCATGGAGGCCGAGCTTGAGGGGATGGGCTATGATGCACAAATCCACAGGTATTGGATATCTGATTTCTCATATGCAGTGAATGTATGTGGATACAAGACAGGAACCGAATTCCCTGATGAATGGCTGGTTCTTGGTGCACACTTGGATATTGCAGAACCTGGAAGCCCACCAGGCGGAGGATCACACATAGGCGCCCACGATAATGGCGCAGGCGTCGCCTTAGTTCTAGAGGCCGCGCGAGGGCTAGCACAATTCGACCATCGTAGAACTATCGTGGCCTGCTTTTGGTCGAATGAAGAGAACGGTTACGATGGAGTAGATATGTGGATTGAAAACCTCCCTGTTAGCGTTACACTTTCCAATTATCTGAATGCGGACGCTGTCGGCACCAACTGGCCAGGATACTACACATTAGTAGTGGACATCATTCCAGAAACCGACAACCAAATCAACGAACAGTGGCCAATGGTTCGATTGGCTGAGTGGATTGGCTCGAACAACAACGACATAGCCGCAGCATTGCGTTTAGGGCGCGATATCTACAACACCGAAGGTTACGCCTCGATGAAAGACGTAGACTCTAGCGACGAAAAGCGACTTTCGATTTCTGTTCACGAATCTCAAAGAGGGCGCAGCGATTACGAAAGGATAGCCGACCAACTCGGAGTCGTCTCAATGGACTTTGGCTCTTTGACAGGAGGCTCCAATTGTTATCACGCACCCTGCGATACATTGCAGACAATGGTCGACATGATGGTCACAGATAACGGAACAGGAGTGCAAAATCTAGTGGAATCCTTCGATCTTATTTCTTGGTGGCTATTCAATCTAGCAATGTACCTAGACGAGACACCAATTTACAACAAAGCCTAGCGACAATTTGCAATCCACCACTCTCCGTTTGGATTAAAACACGAACTTAGGTCGCGAAGGCCATGAAGGCATACCGAGCCATTGGTACATTCCGTAATGGGAGGACCAACCAGAACTACTCCTTTGATGTCGTCGCTGCCGACGAAGAAGAGGCAAAACACCGAGTTTACTCAAACTTCGGTAGCCGTCATGGAACCCCACGCCGCTTCGTAAACATCGACTCATTGTCAGAAATCGAACCAACAAACTCAACAGAACCTCGAGTTATCGCGCATTTCCGAGACACACACGATTTCTCAGCGCCTCCTGCGCAAAATGAAGAAGAGTAAATTTTCCGAATTCACAGATATCCTAATTTTGTGTGGGCGTCAGCAAACCGTTCTTGGTACGCCCGCGAAACATCTGGAGTGAAGAATTCTTCCCATTTTCTCAATTTACCAGTGGAAATGTGAGGGTTGGATGCGATCTGGTCATCACCCATCCTGTTCATATCATGAGCGATAGCCACCTCTAAACAATTTGCAATATCCCGATTATCTATACCAACCCACCGAAACATCTTCTCGAATTGCCCATCAAAATCTCCGACCAAATCCTCCATCTTGATAGTCAAAACATTATCATTATCCTTCCACGAAATCATCTCATCAATCGTTATTTTGGCGAAACCATCCATTTCGAAGATCAACCCATCCTCTTTACTCAGGGAACGTATTTTTTCCTGATAAGAAAGCCCATCCAAACTAGCTACATATTTCTCCTTAGTTGCCAAATCTACACCATCAAGAGGCCAAGGAACTTGAGGGAACGGATGAGCGGGGTCCGAAAAATCGGAATTAATACACCATTTCTCAGAGCATCTCTGATGGTAAAGATAACCGGAAACAATCACATCCCTGGGGTCTCGAATAATCCGAATCCCCTTGTTTCCAGACCGGAAAAGTTCGTCGGTACCAGTGCCATGAACGACGTGCAGCACGTCGGTTTTTCTAGGAATATTTTCTGCAACACCCATTGTGCTGCTATATCTCCACCCAATTTTTTCTGTAACTTCCATCATCACTTTTCGAATCAATACCGTAGCGACTTTGTGATAGGTTACGAGAAACACCTGCTCTGCGGGTTTACTTCCCAAAGCCCTCCGCAGATCCAATACAATCTGCTTCACCGTCCAAAGCCCAGGGAAGTACACTTAGATGCCCCTCCAACCGTCCGGTCCTTTAGAGATGAATATATCGAACATCACCGACATCTATGCGGAATCGTGAAAGAGGAT
>CAZKVK010000043.1:0-10697 GCA_964556195.1 uncultured Candidatus Poseidoniales archaeon | reverse complement strand
ACCTCATTTAGCGAAATGTTTATTTGCCTCCGCCGTTCAGACCAAAGATGCCGCTCTGGGAGAGTGGTGTGGTGTGCGCTTCGGCAAACACCGCGGGCCACAGAACCGAACCCCGAACTCGGGGTGGTAGAACCGGAAACCGCAAGGGATCCGGGGATAATCGAACTTGGCACTTGGGCCAGGGGAGATACGGTCGAACCGATGTGGGAAAAACCGGACGAAAGGAAGGGGAAAGAAGCAACGGGGAAAGTTGGGGAAAACACAACCGCACTGCTTAGGCAGGGAAAACGCATACCGTGCCAACTAACCAGACCGTGAGTGCATACGCAAAGGGCGAGAGAACCAGAGATGGGGAAAGCTTGAGGCGAATCTGCGGGGAACGAAGGAAGGCAAGAACCGGACGTAAGGAAGGGGAAAAGAAACCAGAGGGAAACGCAGCGGGAACAAGAGCGCGGAGACGCGTGGAGGACTGGCACTCATTCCAAAGAACAAACCGGTGAGAGCCGGGGAGGGAAATGGAAACGCAGAAACGGGGAGCGATCCTCGAAGAAGCGGGAAACGACGAAAGGGCTCCTCGGAGCAATGTAGTCATCTACCCGGGAAAAAAAGGGCGCAAGCCCGGATGGAACCGGACCCTGCGGAGTCAGCTGAGGGGGATGCTCCCCCATGTGCAGAACCCTCGGCTGCTCCCACCTTGTACCAAAGTACGGCTGAGCCCCATTCCATCTCATTATCAATCATTGCGGAGCATTTCTGCCCTCAAAGTTCGATTTCCATAGTTCCAACCTATTCCCGTTGGATTACTCTTTAGGCCCAATCATCTCCCTAGGTTTCACCCACTGATCGAATTGATCATTTGTGACCAAGCCAAGTTCAAGCGCTGACTCTCTTAGAGTAGAACCGCTTGAATGAGCGTGTTTTGCAATCTTTGCTGCGCTATCATATCCAATGTGATTGTTCAGAGCTGTAACCAGCATGAGGCTATTCTCTAGATGGGATGCTATTACTCCTTCATTGGCCTCAAGCCCATCAACACATTTCTCGGTAAAGGCCCTGCAAGTATCTGCAAGTAATCTGGTGCTGTGTAGCAAATTGTAGATCATCAAGGGCTTGTACACATTGAGTTCAAAGTTTCCTTGGCTACCTCCGACGCTTATCGCTGTGTGATTTCCCATTACTTGGCAACACACCATCGTCATAGCCTCGGATTGAGTTGGATTGACCTTTCCAGGCATGATGCTCGAACCTGGCTCGTTGGCTGGGAGAGCCAATTCTCCAAATCCACATCGCGGGCCCGAACCCATCCAACGAATATCATTTGCAATCTTCATTAGGCTTGCAGCGAGTGTGTTTAGTGATCCGGAAGTGGCTACGATTGCATCATGAGCCGCTAGTTGTGCAAATTTGTTTTCGGCCGAGACGAATGGTAATTGGGTTTTCTCGGCAATTCTATCTGAAACTTTGTCGGCAAATTCGTAATGGGTGTTTAGCCCTGTTCCGACTGCTGTTCCACCTAATGCTAACTCCAGCAAATCGTCCCATGCGGCTTCAATTCGGCGGATATCGGATGAAAGCATCGAAACATAGCCGCCGAACTCTTGACCGAGAGTAAGTGGAACTGCATCCATTAGGTGAGTTCGACCAATTTTCACTATATTCTCAAACTCATCGGCCTTTGCAGCGAGAGCATTGTGTAGCAATCGCACTGCAGGCAATAATCGATGATGGATTTCCTCCGCTGCTGCGATGTGCATTGCTGTGGGAAAAGTATCGTTGCTAGATTGGCCACGGTTTACGTGGTCATTGGGGTGGACTGGTGATTTGCTACCTAACTCTCCACCCGCCATCTCTATTGCGCGATTAGCAATGACTTCGTTGCTATTCATGTTAGTCTGTGTTCCAGACCCCGTTTGCCAAACTCGAAGAGGAAAGTGCTCGTCCATTGAGCCGGAGATTACCTCATCACAAGCGGAAGAGATTAGAGCACCAATCTGAGGGTCTAGTTGACCGAGTTCGACATTAGTTTCTGCTGCCGCCTGTTTGAGGATTCCGAAGGCTCTGATAACTGATGGCGGCATCGTATCTGTACCGATATCGAAGTTGATCAAAGAGCGAGCGGTTTGAGCCCCAAAGTAACGATCTGCTGGGACCTCTAACTCTCCCATGGTGTCTTTTTCGACTCTGATTTCACCCGTTACTCCGGATGCGCTTCTTTTCTCACTAGCACGAGCTTGGGCTGGTGCAGTTTGCTCGGTTTCTAAGCCGTTCTGAATCATTTTTGATATGGTAGCAGATCGTCCTTCATTACGCCCCTTTCCAATCCGCCTATCTAGCTTCTTTGCAAGGTCTTCAGGTATGCTAATACTGATGATTCGGCGGTCTCCCGCCCTGTGTTTGGCCATAATTAGGCCGCTTAATTAGTTATTAATAAAATTAATTATTAGCGATCTATACAACGATTACTCTTCTAATCGCTGAACATTGATGATTTTTTGAGGGTCGTATGGCCTGTCTCCGGGCTTAGTATCGCAGTTCTCGATCTTGTAGACGTTCTCCATACCTGCGATAACCTCTCCAAAAATGGCGTGATTTCCATCTAACCAAGGTGTTGAAACTGTGGTTAGGAAGAATTGTGAGCCACCGGTATTAGGGCCTGCGTTGGCCATCGAAAATAACCCTGGTCTGTCATGTTTTTTTGCCAATGCGGATGCTTCACAAGGAATCTTCCAACCTGGACCTCCTGTTCCGGCCCTTCCATCGAATGGGTCCTTTGATCTTGGACACCCGCCTTGAATCATGAAATTCTTGATTACGCGGTGGAAGTGTAATCCGTTGTAGAATTCCTCGTCAATCAATTTGAGGAAGTTGCCTGTCGTCTCAGGGCAATCCTCTGTATACAGTGCAATGTCAATATCTCCAGCGCTTGTTGTCATCCTAACTATGGTGGGCATATCGCCAACGAGTGGTGTCTAGTCCAATAGCGTGACGATTGGGCGGTCACTCTTCGCTGGATAGATTGGTATTGATTTCCTTGAGTAAATCTCTGATTTCAACTAGAACGTCATTGGATTCGGTAGGGGGCGCAGACTGTTGAGCAGGAGAAGTCACCAATGAGTCCCTGTGTCGGAGAACGACATCTCGGAACTGATTTGAGTTTTTCACTCCAGTTAGTATGAATGGTGCAGCACCAGCTGTCTCAAACTGCATCTTGACTACCCCGAATGCTTTCAGAATCGGACCCTCGGAAATTGATACGTCAGTAAGCTTGTCCAGAGCGATGTTCTGCTGTTTCTTGAATAACCACCCCATACGCATGTTGAGGGAACGACTGGTTAGGGCTCCACTCATGTGTTCATACTGCTTCTGGTGAACAATCCACCCAAATGGGACCCAAAACAGCATCAATGGTATTCCGATAACTGACATCATTAGGCCAAAATTAGCCATTATCCACCAGTAGATGATGATTTTCTTATCGAACTCTACCGCCATGATTTGGCCGCTGTCGACATATCCTGAGTCTTCTTGCATGATTGGCGATATGGGGATTGGTTAATGATAATCTCTAAGCAACCATCGATCCAGGCATTACCTCTTCTGGAAGTTCTAGTAGCCTAACTGTGCCATCTGGATCTAATGCCCCTAAGACTAGGAATTGGCTAACAAAACCCGTCGGTAATGTCTTGTCTCCGAGATTCAATGCTCCAACTACGGTTCGTCCGACCAACTCTGCTCGAGAATAGTTGGTAATCTGGGCCGAGCTCCAAAGCCTACCAACAACAGGCCCGAAGTCGACTTCAATTTTGTAAGAGGGTTTACGCATCTCTGGGAACTCTTCAACTTTGAGGATAATTCCTGACCTCAGATCCAATTCAAAGTAGGCAGCAGCGCCGACATAGTCCTTTTTCTCGAGTTTCTCAGGGTGGTACGGCTCGCTGGAATCAATGACATGTTCTGACATTCACTCACCCGTTACATCGGAGCGTAGAATGAGTGGGTGGAGGCTAATTCCTGCAGATTTGAAGGCGTCTTGACCGCCTTCCTCTCGGTCGAGAATCGTAATACAAGCCGCCACATCGCAGCCCATATCGATTAGTCGGTTGGCGGCTTTCAGAGCCGAGCCCCCGGTTGTAGTTACATCTTCCAACAATACAACTCGGTCACCTTCGCACAGGGTTGAGCCTTCTATCCCTGGAGGATTTCCTGTTTTCCGCCCACCACGTCCCTTTGCTTCCTTACGAACCAGAAAGCCGCGGAGATCTGAGCCCTTTCCTGCCTTTGCAATTGCAATTCCTGTAAGAGGCACTGCTCCTAACTCAAGTCCGCCTACTGCGTCTACTCCACCCAATGATTCGATTTCAGCGTGGAGCAATACTCCGATTAGGTGGGCGCATTCTGGATTCATCATTACTGGCTTCATATCAAAGAAATGTGGACTCTGTCGGCCGCTGGCAAGAGTGAATAGTTCGTCGGGAGAGTGGAGATAAGCCAAATCACGAACACGTTCGATTAGGCGTTGTTTTGCTTCGGCAACCGTAGTCGACATGCCCCTTCCCTTCCATTTCGGCTTGGTGGTAATCGGATGAAGGTTCGCACTCCGAAGGCGCTAGAAGAGTGGGAAGACAGTGAATGTTCTTGGACGGTCTCGTGCGGTGGTAGAATGTTCAGCAGCGGAGCGTATGCGACATGGTAGGCCAAAACAGTCCGGAAATCGTAGTAGATGAGGTTCGTCTTTCTAGCGAACTCGAGTCCTACAGAGGCTGGCTTGAGCGAAATACAGAGGAGGCTTACCAAACCGCCGAAGAGGCTCGTGCTAAGGGGTTGGACTTCGCTGATACGGTTGAGATTCCGCGTGCAGCAGACTTAGCGAGCCGTACTGAAAAATTACTTGAGGAATATCTCAGACCAACTCCTGAAGAGGATCCAATTAGAATTGAGAATGACTTACGGGATTTGCTTGGTAAGGTCGATCGTGAGACTGCTTCGATTCAGATTGCTGTCGAAGTCGGCAAAAGAATGCACAAACTAACAGCCGATGTTCGTCGGTCAATCGACACTGGCCTTCGTGTAGGATTAGCAGTTCTTACCGAGGCCGTTCTAGTTGCGCCTCTTGAGGGAATAGGCGATGTGAAGATTCTCAATAACGAGGATGGGACTGAGTTCCTATCTATTGAATTCTGTGGACCAATAAGGGCCGCGGGGGGTACTGCACAGGCTCTTGGTGTGCTGATTGGCGACATGGTTAGGCGTGAATTAGGATTGAATCGGTACATTCCCAGCACCCCAGAAGTTGAGAGGGTAAAGGAAGAATTTGGCCTTTATCGAAAGGGATTGCAATACAAGCCTCCGCCAGAAGAAATTGAAATGATTGTCAGGGCTTGTCCGGTGATGATAAACGGAGAGCCGACTGAAGATATCGAATGTTCAGGATACAAGGAAGTTCGCAATATCGAGGGAGCACGAGTAAGAGGTGGGGTTCTGCTGGTAATTGGTGAGGGGTTATGTCTCAAAGCTCCGAAAGTCCAGAAGCATACAGAACGACTGAACATTCCAGGCTGGGACTTCATCGCCCACTTCGCCTCCAAAGGAAAAGCTGAGGAAGCAGAGACTACTTTCAAGCGGCGAGTAATCAAAACTGATTCGCGATTTATGGAGGACGTAATCGCCGGCCGGCCCGTTTTTGGTGAACCCAGCCAGCCTGGTGCTTTCAGACTAAGATATGGTCGCAGTAGGGCGTCTGGACTGGCCGCGGCAGGTGTTAACCCTGTTTCTATGGAGGCAATGCAGGGATTTCTCGCGGTTGGAACCCAAATGAAAGTCGAGCGCCCAGGAAAAGCGGCTGCAGTAACTCCAACTGTGGATGTCGAAGGACCAATGGTATTGTTAGAAGACGGTGGATTCCACAGAATCGATTCGATGGATGAATGGAATGGTGTCAAGGGTAAGGTCGTCAGCCTTTGGGATTCAGGAGAGATGTTAGTTGGCTTTGGAGAATTTCTTGAGAATAACAAAAATCTGGTTCCTTCTCCCTACAACAAAGATTGGTGGGCGGCTGACCTCGCGGAAAATCTCGATCAGCCGCAAAAAGTCGAAGATTTTGCTGCGATTATTGGCGTGAATCGAGAGCATTTACCGCCAGGATTGCCGTTCAATGGTGCGATTAGCCGAGGGGGAGAGTCGGCTTTGGAGCGCGTTCGGCGAAAACGGGATTGGAACCGGTATATTCGTCGACTCGAGATGGATTGGCAACAAGTTAAGCAAATTTGTAGTAATTTCGGCACGGCCCCACCGCCTCCATTCAATCCATGGTGGTCGGACCTACCATTGTCATTTACAGCTATATTAATCGAGGCTCTGTTGAACTCGAAAATCAAGAGTAAGGGGCTAAGAATCCCCGACGTTGTTCAGGGTTGGTCGCCTGAGAGGAAGCTCGGGGACGTAGGTCTTGATACACCATCTACCGGAGTTTGGCCGAGATGGACTGAAGTTGAGACTCACGGAGTAGTCAAATCCTCACTACTAGTTCTAGGGATACAACACCATCATCGTCGTGGAGATATCGTAATTCCTTCAAATTGGGAAGCGCTATTGGAAGGGTTGGGGCTTGAGGTCGAAGGTTCGCAAATCAGAATGCGCACCGATGCAGGGCCACATGTAGCCGATAGAGTTGCCAGAATAAGAGCCGCTACCGAAACCATCCGGGAAGAAGACGCTCGACGAGAGGAGGTCGATGCGGAACGTGAGGTTGAACGCGTTAGGGCCCAAACCGCCGCTAGACAACGAGGAATGAGTATCGCTGAGACCGAGAAAGAAGGTGATACGGCGGCTGAAGCGATTGAAGACTCAGGGGCACCGAATCCTAAGGAATTGATGGCGGCCCAACATCTCCTTGACGACCACGAGGTAGACAGGTCGCTTTGGTTGGTTAGGAAATTATCTGATTTGAGATGGGAAGATGCGGTGTCCTGTCGAGTCGGTTCTAGGATGGGGCGTCCTGAGAAAGCCAGTAGGCGTAAAATGAAACCATTAGTTCATTCCTTGTTCCCAATTGGTGACCATGGTGGACCGCAGCGCTTGCTAGGTGAAGCCGCAAAGCGCGGCAGAGTTCGCGTCGACACTGGCCCGCGAATCTGCGTCAAGTGTGGCATGGAGTCACCGATGCTACGGTGTCACAACCGACCGGATACCTCTGTACCAGAAGAATGCGGAGGGAAAACTCGCCCGCGTCCGATTAGAGGCAATAGAAACCCACGTAGATTAGGGCAAAGGACTAGTATTCCGGTGGCTGGATTACTCGAGGTGAAACGACGTTCTCTTGGCCTAGATAGACTGCCTGAAAAAATCAAGGCTGTAAAGGGTCTAATGTCGAAGGGACAAACGCCTGAACCGATGGAAAAAGGCATACTGCGAGCAAGAAATAATCTCTCAGTATTTAGAGACGGAACGGCAAGATACGATATGATCGACGTGCCGGTAACCCATTTCCGACCTTCCGAAATTTACACCTCGTGGGAGATACTGAGTAACCTAGGATATACACATGATGTCGATGGTAATCCTCTGACCAGTGACGAACAAATTCTGGAATTATTCCCTCAGGACTTTATCCCTTCCTCTCTAGCTATCGAGCATTTGACTTCGACTTGTAATTTCGTAGATGAGTTGCTTACTAGGTTCTACGGCATGGAGTCATTCTACAATGTAAATTCTGCAGATGATTTAGTTGGTCATCTAGCAATAGGTCTCGCTCCCCACACCTCTGGAGGTGTCTTATGTCGAATCATTGGTTGGACTGATGCTTCTGCTGGTTATGCCCACCCACTATTTCATGCGGCAAAGCGTCGCAATTGCGATGGTGATGAAGACAGTATCATGATGCTAATGGATGGATTGTTGAATTTCTCAAGAGCGATTCTTCCAGCCAATCGGGGAGGTAGAATGGATGCACCTCTGGTATTGACCACTAGACTCAATCCCTCCGAGATTGACAAAGAGGCATTGAATGTCGACTGTTCATGGCAGTACCCCAGAGCGTTCTACGAAGCTTCTCAAGGGCAGCCCCATCCTGCTGAGTTGAAATCTCATATCGAAATTGTAGAACATCGACTCGGCACCATAGGCGACCTCCGCGGATATGGATGGACTCACGATTCAGGTGCTCTAGATGCGGGCCCTGCTAATTCATCCTACAAGACATTGGAGACTATGGTTGACAAGATGAGTGCCCAATTAGAACTTGGATCAAAATTACGTCCAGTTGATGTTTCTAAGGTTGCAAGTCAGGTTATTGAATCGCACTTCTTACCTGATTTGAGAGGAAATCTTGTTGCATTCACTAGACAGAAAGTCCGCTGTGTTAGATGTGGGGAGTCGTACCGAAGAATGCCATTAGCAGGTCGTTGTATAAAGGCGGACAAATTAGGAGCGGATAGGTTAGACAAAGGAGTAGACGATTCATCCATGTGTGGTGGTAAAATCACGCTTACTGTATCGGAAGGTTCTGTTAGAAAATACATCAAAGTCACTCAACATGTTATGGAAAATTACGGAGTTGACCTTTACACTAGACAGAGAGTCGATTGGTTGTCGGATAGTGTAGATTCTCTGTTCAATGACGATACTGTAACAGTAATGACGCTGGGCGATTTCCTTTGAGAAAACGTATCGAAGTCTGTCAAACAAGGAACCCTAAGTGTTGTAGAACCTCAGCCATCCACTGAAGTTTGACCAATTTGCGTTTAGGGTCGGTCGCCCCTGACCACTCTCCTACTACATCTGTTCGAGTTCCAAGAAGTAAGATGTCGTCTCTTTCAACTCCTAATGCTCGGGCGAAACAGACTGCTCTATCTCCGTCGGTAAAACCGCCTGGATTGTGCATTCCTTCAATCGATTCAGGTGTTTGATGAGTCAGTACAATCGGTGGAGGGGAGCGTTGAGCACCTGCCAATTCTAACAAGTCCGACCATGATCCTGAATTATCTCCGTGAGCGTGTAAAATTACTGGCACGCCCCGCTTGACCGCGGCGACTGTGCCGTCTCCACCATCAGCATCGCTGACGATGCAAACCAAACGGGACCAAGCCCGCTCCGAGACAGAATTAGGCAGCGTATCCAACACTCCACATGAGCCATCGGCGGCGATTAGTAGACAGTTGCTCTCCAGAATCTGTTCGACTTCGTCTATGCTTATCGCCGCACCTAAAATTGCAACTTTGGTATCTCGAAGAACCAATCTTCTATGCAATGAGGCAATCGTTTGTGCTCTCCGAGGTTTCGACCAGGATTCAATTTCGGAATCATCCACTCTGGCGACTAGGGCGAGAGCACTCTCGACATCTGTTTGTAGTTCCCAACCGAAGTGTTCCCTCACTTCATCCTGCAGTTCGAGCAGGCGCTCGTCCACTGGGTTAAGATCGGTTGGTTTAGTCTGCATCTGATACCTCTCCAGTGGAAGGATTCGGTGAGGCTTGAAATACCCTCTCGACATATTACGGCTTACAATGCCAATGCCGCTCACTCCACCGGCCATCGAAGATGAGTCCGTACTAGCGCGCTACCCCTTCCTACCACAGAGTCGAGATTTCATTCGCAACCAACTAAACAACAATGGAATTTCCGTTGAGGGGCTAATCGAAGAGCCTTGGTTAGAAGACATCAGACGCCGTGGCAGTTTACGCTTAGTCGAGTCGGTAGTTCACAAGGAAGGAGTTGATTCAACCACTACCGTCGACCTCTCTTCCGATGTTGGACGCATGACTGAGGCTCTATCCTTTTTGCACGCGATGCTAGTCGTCTGCGCTTCATTCGAAGAACGTCTTCTAAACCGTTGGGTGGAAGGTGAATCTAGTCGGGCAGACCAACTCTTTGGAATGGATGGAAATCACTTTGAAATAATCGCTCGCACCTATCTATCTGATATCCGTAGCGAGCCAGTTACCGGAACTACCGAAATCATCTATCATGTTCCTATGGTGGATTTCTTGGAACTATGCCCGAAAATAACCGGCGGATATTGGCGGTTGGTAAATCGACCGGTGAAGGAGGGTTGGGTGCAGATGGACCCAGCCAGCGGAGAGAATAGTCAACAGCGAACTGCGCGCCTATTGAAGGAGCGGGTGCGCCAATCTTTGACTGAGGATTGTACCAATCGGATGGATAAGATGGATGATGCATTTGCAGGTCTCTTTGCTGATCCGGTCGACCGTATTCTCGGCCTGTTATCTGAACGAGTGAGTGCTGAGATGCCGATGACGGCCGCCGTCCGAGAGGATTGGCCACCTTGCTTCGAATCTGCAGTGGGCGAACTTAGTCAGGGAATCAATGTCAACCACACAGGCCGAGTATTTTTGGCGGCCATGTCCAGGGCCATGGGTCACACACCAGAAATCACCTGTTCATTTTTTGAGAATGCTCCGGACTACAATGCCGAGACCACATCATACCAAGTCGGCCACATCTATGAGCACCAATACACACCTCACGGATGCTCTGCACTGAAGACTGGTGCTCGCTGCCCTGTAAATCCCGGAGACGACCGTTTGTGCGATCAGGAATGGATGACTCACCCTCTAAAATATCTCAGAGCCAAGCAACGACGACGATATCAGGATGAGAGTCGTTCGTCTCAAACCGAAGACTCCCAAGAACGCACCGAAGGTGCGTCTGAAGCAAGCAATCCTGCCGATTCTTCATAATGG
>CAZKVK010000042.1:0-11018 GCA_964556195.1 uncultured Candidatus Poseidoniales archaeon | reverse complement strand
TACAGAAGTCGCAGGTCGAAAACGCGCTGGACCCATAGTGTAGCCTGGATATCACTGGGGCTTGCGGAGCCTCAAACCCGTGTTCGAATCGCGGTGGGTCCGCCATTTTCACCGAAATGTGAGAACTTTTCACAATACAATACTACATAACAGAAATTATTCACGTCAGTCTATGCGAAGTCTAGGATTCGCTATCTCTATTCTATTGCTATCTTGCAGTTTTGCAGGTTGTGCTTCAGACGGGGATCGAGATGTTTCCGAAGACCCAATCTCGGAAATTGATAGAGGAGAACTTGGAGGAGAGACCAATGAACCTTCGACAATTTCATCAGAGGATTGTGAAGAGAGAGGAGGAACTTGGAATGAAGAAAGAGAAGAGTGCTCCTTTGAATCAGAAAGGCCTGAGCCTGAGCCGGACCCGGACCCCGAGACAGAAGAAGAGACCGGACCAATCTCTGTTCCCACATGTAATGTGACCGCTACAGAGGCCCTTAACTCTACAGCCAACCCCTCATCTTGGCCCGAGATTGAAGCCGGACAATGGCTCGCAATCGACGGTTTGACAGATGTTTCATACGCCTCCATAGAATTAGACAGCGAGTCTGAAGTTGTTGTAGATGACCGCCTTGATTACGAGTGTGGCTACACATATTCTGTGAAAGTTCCAGGCGGATATAATGCCAGTGACGAATATCCTCTATTCCTATATCTTCACGGACAATTATTAGATTCCGTATTTTTCAATAATATGATGACAAATAATTTCTATGTTCCTGATGATGACAAATACATCATCGTCCGGCCCTCAAAATTGGAACTAGATTGGGATGCAAAGAAGGCATTAGACGTGCTTGAAGACGTCAAGGCAAATCTGAATGTCGACGATGACAGGGTCTACCTAACCGGTTTGAGCATGGGAGGTCGAGGAACTTTCATTGTAGCCGCAGCACTACCCGATTACTTTGCAGCGATAATGCCACTAACTCCTCATCATGAGCCATACTCTTACATTCCACTGGCAGAAGACATAGCGCACTTGCCTGTTTGGATGAGTCACGGAACAAATGACAGCACATCGTCCTACGATATGGCAGCACAGATGGCAGAGAACCTAACCAATCTCGGTGCGGAAATAGAATTCCAAACAGTAGTTGGTGGAGAGCATGGAGGTTGGTTTGCAATTTACTCTGACCCAGAAGTAATGCAATGGATGCTTTCCCACACCAGAGGCCAATAATCACAATCCGGCATCTTCATTTCATAGTCGTCAATGGCTAACCATGGCTTTTACCTCGAGTAGGCGAATCGACTTCCCGATGGTCGATATGGCTAAGATAGTCTACTATCCTCAATTTTGGGACCTAGCTCACAGATTTTACGAAGAGTCTTGGGAGTTTTCCTGTGGAATGCATTACAACGAGATTCTGAAAGAGCACAAGATAGGATTTCCACTTGTTCACTCAGAAGCAAATTTCCGTCACCCATTGGCATATGGAGACACAGTAGATTGTACAATTACAGTTCCAAAAATTGGAGAGACTTCAATCACTTGGAGAATCGAATTTAGAAATCAAGACGGAACTCTATGTTGGACTGCAGATCAAGTTACTGTGTGTGTAGATATGAGTGATGTGAAGAAGAAGATACTAGTTCCTGACTGGATGCGAGACGGCCTTTCGAAAATGACTCCGAACTAACCGTTCAGGATTTTGGCCACTTCTTTTCGAGTGCGTTACGCAGACCATCATCCATAGTCGCCTCCCACCAATTTGCATCTCTCCAAATGGCGTAGCGTCCCCGAATTCCACGTAGGTCTGCACCATCGAGGCGACACCTTTGGAAATTTGACAAATTCATTCGTGCCTTCACAAAACTCGCCCCGCGCATATCTGCATCATCAAACGCGGCCTTCATCAGATTAGCACGCTTGAACGAGGCCTTCCGAAGATCTGCACCTGACAAATCTGCACCTTCCAAGTCCGCTCCATCAAATACAGCCCGACGAAGGTTAGCGCCCGATAGGTCGATTCCTCGAAGATCGGCTCCAACATGAGACGTGAACGACCAATCCTTCGGTCCTTCTTCCGGATTTCCGTCGCTCACGACGATAGCCTCTCTAGGTAATCTCTACCAGCGTCTGTAAGTATCACAAATCGATTCTTATCTGTACCTGGAGGGAATGTGAGCAAGGCTGGACGGCCTCTGGAAGAGGAATCATCTAACATTCTGTTGATGTATAGTGAAACGTTCCACTTCTCCAACTCATCCTCGGACCAACGCCCAGTGTCTTGAATCAATTTCTTAACTTCGCGAGGAGGGGTATTATCTTCTTTTTCTACCGAGCGAAGATAATGAATTGCAGCGAGAATAACATCCCCAGTCCTGTAGATGTTACAATTTTCAATGAGCCTTCTAAACGCCGAACCACGCTCAGGAACCCCAGTCTCGCTGAGCGATTGACGCGCCGCATCAATAGCGTCCTGTCTAGCAGTTCGAATTTTTGATAGTGCAGAAGCCCAAGTATCCTGTTCCTTGAGTTTCAACCATGAGTCGTTGACTTCGCGGGCTGATCCAGTCAAATCCACCTCGGTTGAACCGACTCTGATTATGATTCTTCCAATGTCGCCGCTATCTTCCTCTGACATGCTACCAAGCAGTCGATAAATGACCAATTGATAAAATAGACCTCGAAATAATATCAATTCCTAACTATCACTTACGACCGTTTGATTCAAGACTCTTCGACATCGGCCAATGTTCGATGGCCTCACACGACAACTCGGGTTACCCATTGGTTCTGCACTCGTCTGCAGACCCTACAACCCTTGGCGGTACAGCAATTTGTGGCTTTTCGACAGTAGGTTCGGTGGGAGTGATTGCAATGTCTCACATAATTCAGACACTCGAGCTCGATCCGATGGGAACTGTCCTGCATCCTGAGTTCCCAGCCATCGCTCTAATCCATGAATCAGTTCCAAAGCACCCAGTTCGAGTTTATCAGGGCGATGGGCTTGGAATTTTTATTGCTGAAATACAATTCCCATCTCAGAACGACGTACACTTTGGAGAGACAGTCCTAGAATGGTTCACCAAGGGTGGCTTTGACAGATTGATTGTAATCGACGGGGTTGTCAGTAACGACTTGGGAATTAAGGAAGAGAGCGACCTTTGGGGCGTTTCTTCCACCGCAATAGGCCGAGATGCACTTGACAACTCCAATATTCAGCGAATCCAACAAGGCATAGTTTCTGGAATCTCAGGCTACCTAATTGCTGAAGGCGAACGCAGAGGTCTGGATGTCACTGCGCTTCTAGCGGAATGTAATCCGATGTACCCAGATGCTCGAGCCGCACTACTAGCAATCGAGGGTGTTTGCGACCTCATAGATATGGAGATACCAGTCAAAGGACTTCTTGAGGATGCTCGTGCGATAGAAGAAAGAGTCCGAGAGGCGTTTGAGCGGGCGCAAGCAAATGCTCTCCCTGCACCTGAAGATCAAGACGATGACGACGAAGTCCGAATGGTCTACTGATTATATTCAGTAAAACGGATTGGTTCCTGCTTCGTGATCTGTTGAATCGATGACTTCGACAATCTCCGGTACCTTCTCTTTGATCATAACTTCAACACCTTGTTTGAGAGTAACATCGGCCATACCACATCCTTGGCAACCGCCTCCAAAGGCGATTATGGCTTTGTTATCATCAACTCCAACAAGTTCGACAACTCCTCCGTGACTAGCAACCGCAGGATTGACTTCATTGTTGATGATGTCAGCGACCTTCTTCGATAATTCGTCTACCCACATAGGATTTGGATTTTCGAACGAGAATCCACCACCCATCAGTGTCTCTTTGAAGTCAAGGGTTGAACCGTCGATATACTGAACACTTCGAGCCGCAATCCTGACAGTAATTCCGTCAACTTCGTTGATGTAATCATCTTCAGCGCCTCCGTCAGCGCCAACGAATTGTAAATCGTATTGGAAACCTTTGGGCCCCCTTCCAACAATTTCAACACGTAGAGACAGGTCTCCTTGGTCAGCCTGCTCGGCAAAAGAGTCGAGCATTTCGCGCGCTTTTGAGGTAATGGCAAGCATGTCCTTCGACCCTTTCAGACGCCCACCCGTCTTCAACCTGCGGTCGAGCCGACAGTAAACTAACTGAAACTGAAGTAGATTTCAACCTACAAAGTCTCCCGACTACATCAGCAAGCCTTTGACACATTACGCCTGAGGGTAAGTCATGGAGCAGGAGGAGGTCACCGACCGACTAGGTAGACAACTCCGCGACCTACGTATTTCCGTAACCGATAGATGCAACTTTCGTTGCCCTTATTGTATGCCCCGAGAGAGATTTGGCGACGATCACACATTCCTTCCTCGACGAGCTTTCCTATCATTTGAGGAAATTGAAAAGGTCGTCGGGGCTTGCATCCCTCTCGGCTTGGATAAGGTCAGATTAACAGGGGGAGAACCATTGCTAAGGCCCGACCTCGCTGATTTGGTCGGGCGACTCTCCGGCTTAGGAGTAGATCTAGCTCTCACTACCAACGGTTCACTTCTACGTCGCCATGCGGAGGCACTGTCATCTGCTGGTTTGAAGCGCGTTACAATTAGCTTAGATGCTATTGACGAAGAAGTACACCAGAAGATGAGCGATTCCTCCGTAACTGTTGCTCAGATTCTCGATGGAATAGAGGCGGCACGAGAGGTTGGCTTATCTCCAATCAAGGTCAATTGTGTAATCCGAAGAGGAGTGAATGAGGAACAAGCGGCCAAACTCGTACATCATTTCCGAGGCACTGGAGTGATTGTCCGATTCATAGAATTCATGGACGTTGGACGTACGAATGGTTGGACGCTGGGTGAAGTAATCCCTAGCGCAGACCTTCTGAACCACCTCCAGCAAGAGTTCAATTTAATTCCTCTTGTATCTGAAAGGTCTTCCGATGTGGCGGTACGTTGGGGCCACTCAGATAATTCGGGAGAAATCGGTTTGATTTCTTCTGTGAGTGAACCCTTCTGTGGAGATTGTGTTAGGGCTAGAATTTCTGCTGACGGGCGCCTCTTTACTTGTCTCTTTGCTTCGGGAGGGCACGACCTAAGAGCCCTAATCCACGACATGAATGGCGGCGATCTTACCGCAGCGATTGCAGCAATTTGGCAACGCCGCTCTGACCGATACTCAGAGTTACGTTCAGAGGAAACTTCGGCGTTGCCGAGAATTGAGATGTCATACATCGGCGGCTGAAATTTTCTTCATTGCCCCTACAATATCAGCCCACGGGGCATCAGTTCTAAACGACGGTTCTGCGTAATGGGAAACTGCGGCGCAATGACCTTTTTCTTGTAACAACTCGACCATTCTTGAGGGGCTAGGTGGCGAGCCTTTTTCTTGCCAGCTTGCCAATTCATCGACGGCGATTAGATGGTGCCCTGAAATCGAAGTTGCTTCCTCAGCGATATGGCGAATTGCTCTGACAACCCTTCGTCTTTCGGCCTCAAAATCCTTCTCTGACCAACCAGCTACATCGCCTTCCTGATAGGTTGAAGAGCACATTTGTAGCACTCTTTCTTCAGTCATTGAAGCCATAGTTTCAGAATCACCCATTGGGCCAATCCACATTGGCCCAGATACTCTAGAGTCTTCTCGGGCGACTGGATGAGAAAGCGGCAGGAAACAACGAATCGGTAATTCATCAGCATCCTTGGATGGCAACAGCCCAGCAGAAATCGATGCGATAACTTCCTCTTTGGTCGGGGAGAATATCCGCCAACCCAAAGATTCCTCAACCTCATTCGCTCCTTTCATCACTCTCCTAACACGAACCGAGACTCGAAGATGGTGCGAATCCCAGATCGAAAGCAGTGGTTCGATACTTCGATCGTGACGAGCGGCAGCACGTGCAACAGTAGCCATTAGAATTCGAAGCCCAGAATCATGCTTGAGTTTGTCCAGCCGCCCCCTTGCTCCGTATCTTCTCATCAGTGGATTCTTAGAGGAGCCGCTTAGTGCTGCGGTATCAGTCGCGCTCACCTCCAATACTCCACGTCTAGCGAGGGCTTGTATTGCGGTATCCAAGAATGGAACAGGTGAGCCAAAAGGATCGATGTCAATCCAGTGCCAGCCCTGAGACAATACACTGGTTCGCAAGTCTCCCAGTAGAGGCAGTAATTCTCCGTGCTTAGTTGGAAAGTCTGCTTCTGTTGCCATAGCCCAATCTAAAGCAGTCTGGTCCATGTCTCCAACCGTTGCGATTAGACGAGAACCGGACTCCTCTGGCAACTCGTTCAACCATCGTCTAGCCCTCAATCCTGATGCGCTCAATCCATCGAGAGCTCTCACCTCAGAATTACCCAACATGCCCGCCTCAATGGCGTGCGCCATCAGCAGTACACTACGGGTTCTCGACCCCGCCATCGCTGGATTGTGAAATACGCAACTACTACTCTTCGAACTTGGCCCTTTACTGTTCGAATCTGGTAAGCCAGTGACCCTAGTAAGCGTCTTACCTTCCCTGTGAACAATGCCCGGCCAATCAGGCGGTAGATTCTGTTCCACGACCATGCGAGACCACTCTCACACATTGGCTTGACTACTCTCGGATGTGACTCAGTAGTGCTCGAAAATAATCTCAGGGTCAGAATGAGTTACTCGATGACCACTATTGTTCACAACACCTACGATTCTACTACCAGACAGCCTCTCAGCAATCCATTTTTCTACTTTTTCTGCAACTCCTGCAGATACAGCGATACACATGCCCATTCCCATGTTGAAAACCCTGTGCATTTCCAATTTTTCAACAGGTCCAACCTCTGCCATCCAATCGAATTCAGGCGGAACGGCCAAGGGGTTCGAAATATACCATCCCAAACTATCATGCAAACGTAGTAGATTCGAGAGACCACCACCGGTAATGTGTGCAATGGCTTTGAGGTCTTCAGTCGCACAAGGGCCAGAACCTTGCCGGCATGAATCAATCAAATCGATAATTGGGTCAACGTAGATTCTAGTGGGATTCAACAGGACTTCTCCAAGGGTCACACCAGACTTACTTGCACCTTCAATTTCTCTTCCCTCATGGGTGGCATCAAATGGCGCAGAATCGCTTAGTGACAGTCCAGACTTTTCGACAATCGCCCTAAGCAATGTGTAGCCATTGGAATGAACCCCACTGCTCGGTAACCCGATTACAACATCGCCCGCTTCTAGGTGTTCTCCGGTAATCGCTTGTCCGGCGGGAAACCAACCCAGCGCGGTACCTGATAGGTCTAATTCAGTTACGATTCCAGGGAGTGTGGCCGTCTCGCCTCCAGCGAGAGTAATACGTGCTCTTCGACAGGCTTCAGCTAGAGAGCCACCGATAACAGAATGTGTCTCAGGATTGGTTTCAGGCACAGCGATATAATCTACAAACGCCAAAGGTTCAGCTCCAACACACAATAAGTCATTCACATTCATCGCTACACAGTCTATTCCTACTCCTTGGTAACGACCTAGTTGATTTGCCAATTGAAGTTTAGAGCCTACCCCATCGGTTGCTAGGGCCAATTGAGAATCTCCGAATTCAATAATTCCTCCAAACCCTCCCGGCAGAGGTACTGGAGCCCCTCGAGTGCCGGGCTTCCTCACTGAACCACTGAGGGAATCAATTAGACTGGCAATCGCAGTGCCTTCAGCATCGATATCGACACCACTGCTGGCGTAATCCATCGGGGCGTCGGCCACACTCTCACGCATGGCACGAACTTCATGATTCAATCGGTGGACAAAACCGCCGATTTCAAGAAAATCTTCGATTCAAGAATTCGATACCCATACTACGTATGGTCGGAAGTGTTATTTTTTTGAGATTATTGACTCAAATCCCCGAAATTATTCAGAAACACGGAGTAGTCATCCATTTTCTCTAAACTACCCTAAACTGAATCTTTCGAATCTAATAAGAGAACTACTATAACGAGCATATTACCACGAAAGAGGGCTATAGGAGCGTAGACACGCTATGTTAGATAAGAAAATGATTGCAATGCTGATGACACTCAGTATGCTTGCGGCATCACTCGCAGGTTGTCTGGGTGGGGATGATTGGGAAGCGGATCCAGCGGACGATTTGTCTGCGGATATCGTTACTTCCGCATGGGACCCAATTATACCAAACTTGAACGACGGTGAGATGTGTGATGCCATTATCTCTGCCATGACAAAGACGGATGAGCGCGACCAAGTTGTTGATTTCACTCGCGGTTACTACACAAGTAGCCAAGGTGTAATCGGTGCAGCAGGTTCAGCGTCAATCTCGGACGTCTCAGAACTGAACGCTGCTGGTACAACCATCGCAGTACAGTCTGGAACTACATCCGATCTTTATGCTCAGGATAATTTGGGTGCAGCTACAATAGTTGCTTACGATGATTTCCCATCGGTTACAGCTGCTGTCTCAAACGGTGAGGCAGACTACGCTATGGGAGACTCCCCAGTGCTTGCCCTTTCCGGTGACCTGATGACCACATTCTCTGACGAGACCTTCGGTATCGCAGTACGTGAGGATTCAGGCGAGCTTCTTGACGCTCTCAACGTTGCAATTACCGCAATTGTTGACTCCGGTGAGTACGACGCAATATTTGGCGAGTGGTTCGATGGAGCAGTTGTCCTAACAGACGACCGCGACGCAGATACCGCTACATCCTACCCAGAACTAAGTGAGGATTCAACCTTGACAGCAGCTCTAGAGGCAGGTTCGCTAGAGTTCTGTTCCGACACAGCATACCCTCCATTCGAGAACCTTGATGAGAACGGAAATGCAGTCGGATTCGATGTCGACATCGCTAACGCACTGGTCGATGAGATCGCAGCTCACTATATGGGAACTGACAACCCGATGTTCGAGGGAAGCCCTGCTGTTACTATCAAGCTAGGATTCCTAAACGATGCATCTGGTCCAATTTCCCAGTTCGCAGCTCCATTCACTTTCGCGTGGGGAGCAGCAATGGACGACCTCAACGCAATGGGAGATGACTACATCTTCGAAGTTATTGAGGCCGATTCCGGATGTGACGGTACAATGGCTGGTACAGCAGCTCAGTCCCTTGTGGACGCTGGAGTTGTTGCAGTAGCTGGTGCAGCTTGCTCTGGAGCATCAATGGGTGCAAACGCAGTCCTTTCGGCTGCAGGAATCCCAATGGTATCCTACGCTAGCACATCGCCAGCACTAAGCGACGCCACTGCATACCCTCACTTCTACAGAATTGTACCAAGTGACGCACTACAGGGCCAAGCCGCTGCTGACATGATTGGAGCAAGCGGAGTATCCAACACCGCTATTGTTCACATGACCAACAGCTACGGTGCAGGACTAGCAGACGCAGTCGCAGCCAACCTAGGCGCAGACAACGTCTGTATGCAGTCCGGATACGAAGAGACCGCAACCGACTTCCAAGCTGCTGTTCAAGCAGTTGTGGACGCTGGATGCGACTCAGTATTCCTAGGATCGTACTCCTCTGATGGTGCAATGATCGTAGAGACCATGGCTGTAATGGGTGCAACAATCCCAATCTTCAGCGCAGATGGTATGGCTGGAGAAGCAGCACTGAACGACTACACACAGCCTGCAGCAGCAAACGGCATTCAGGTCACACGACCTCGAGCAGCCGCAGCTGGCGGTTCAACCGCTTTCACTGACGCTTGTGCAGCAGACTCAGTCTGTTCAACAGGTATCTTCACTGCAGAAGCATATGACGCAGTAATGCTAATCGGTCACGCAGCAATGCACGACGACGGAGCCGACATGTCTAACCATATCGCTATGGTAGGAGACGGCTATGCTGGAGAGAGTGGAACACACAATTTCCTAGCCAACGGTGATGTCGGTGGCTCAGGTTACGATGTCTGTACTTTCCACCACGTACCAACATACGGCCAGTACTTCAACTGTGACCGAATGTGGGACGCAGGTAACGATGACGGAGTAACTGCAGCACCATTTGCTGGTACAACAGTCAAGATTGGATTCTTGAACGACGCAACCGGACCAATCGCAGTATATGGACCTGGATTCGTTGCAGCATCTCAGATTGCTATTGGCCTAGCCAACACAATCGGATACAGCAGCGGTGTTCAGTTCGAACTTGTATACGCGGACTCTGGCTGCGACCAAACAATGGGAGGCTCGGCCGCTCAGGCTCTAGTCGACGCAGGCGTATGGGGTGCAGTAGGAGCAGCTTGTTCCGGTGCATCGATGGGTGCTAACGCGGTATTGTCCGCTGCAGGTATCCCTCAGATTTCGTACGCTAGCACTAGCCCAGCATTGACTGACGAAACCGCATACCCTGGATTCTTCCGTGTCGTTCCAAGCGACGCTTTCCAAGGTGCAGTAGTTGCTCAGGTAATGCAGTCCGACGGAATGGACAATGTTGCAGTAATCCACATGACTAACGCATACGGTTCAGGTCTAGCTGACGCTTTCGTAGCCAACATGGATGCGACCGATATTTGTTCACAAGCCGGATACGAAGAGGCAACAACTGACTTCTCTAGTATTGTAGCCTCGGTCGTAAACGATGGGTGCACATCTGTAATGATGGTCTCCTACGCTACTGACGGAGCAGCTTTGATTGAAGAGATGGCAACTCAGGGATTCTCTGGAGCCATCTATGGTGCTGACGGAATTGCAGAGGAAGGACTTGCTGCAGACATGACTGACAAGTCCCTAGTCGACGGAATCATCGCTACCAAGCCTGCCGCGGCTGGAGCGCCTGGAGAAGTCGCACTGACCTTCGCATACCTATGTTCGATGAGCCCAGATTGCGCTGGCGGTATCTATACCGCTGAAGCATTCGATGCGATTACGATCATGGCATTCGCTGCTTTCACAGCACTGACCACACCTGGTCTACCTGCTGAGTCGGCAGTAATGGCAGTCGGTCAAGGATGGAACGGCGCTAGCGGAACGCTAAGCTTCTTGGGGAACGGAGACGTTCCTGCAGCTGGCTTCTGTGTCGGTGAATTCTCACA
>CAZKVK010000041.1:0-11366 GCA_964556195.1 uncultured Candidatus Poseidoniales archaeon | reverse complement strand
CTTGAGATTCAGGCAATACATCTAGAACATGCTCAATCATTGACTTGTCAAGAATGGGCAATAGTGGCTTGGGGATTGTTTCGGTCCATGGACGTAAGCGAGTGCCAAATCCACCGGCCAGAACCACTACGTCCATGGTTGGTCGGGTACAATTACCACTTTCAGCACTTCGTGTCCCTGACGGCTCCCACATACCCGTTAGGCGCATCGTTGAAAGACGTGTGTTCGGTCGCCGTAGCGTCGACATGAACATTCACGAGTATCAGGGTAAGGAACTCTTCCGTTCTGCAGGTGTTAAGGTGCAAGATGGTGTGCACTGCAAATCTGTCGAAGAAGCGCTTGCTGCGTACGATTCTCTTGGCTCACAAGTAGTCGCGGTGAAGAGCCAAATTCATGCTGGTGGCCGAGGTAAGGGCAACTTGTATTGCCCGAATTCGGGAGAACTACTAATGGAGGGTGGTGTCAAGATTGCTTTCTCTCGCGATGAGGTCGAAAATTATGCAGAAAACATCCTCGGACATATTCTCGTAACAAAGCAAACTGGACCAACTGGAAAGATAGTCAACAATATCTATGTCGAGGCTGGTTGTGAAATAGCACACGAATACTACCTTGCTTTGTTAGTAGATAGGGAAGCAAAGACGGTCTTGATCATGGCATCGACAGAAGGTGGCATGGATATCGAAGAGGTAGCGGAAAGTACTCCAGAAGCGATTCACAAAATTTGGGTTGACCCCTCGGCGGGTTTGCGAGAATCCCAAAAAATGACTCTCGGTACATCTCTAGGCCTATCGGATGCGGCTTTAGAGGACTTTTTGAGTATGATTGGATGTCTCTACGAACTATTCGTTTCCAACGACTGTTCAATGGTAGAAATCAATCCTTTAGTTCGAACAAAGACGGACGAAATAGTCGCACTTGACGCTAAAGTTGGATTCGATGAAAACGCCTCATTCCGGCACAAAGAGTGGGAACAATTGAGGGATTTATCTGAGGAAGAACCTACCGAAACTCGCGCAAAAGAATCCGGCCTTTCCTACGTCAAACTCGAGGGTGATATCGGTTGCCTAGTCAATGGTGCGGGGCTCGCCATGGCAACAATGGATGTCATCAAACTCTACGGTGGCGAGCCGGCTAATTTCCTCGATATTGGTGGAGGTGCTGACGAAGCCAAGGTCCAGGAAGCCTTCGAAATTATTCTTGAAGACCCCAATGTAAAGGGTATCTTGGTCAATATCTTCGGTGGAATACAGCGCTGTGATATCGTTGCCAGCGCTGTACTAGCAGCATCAAAAAAGATGGGATTGGAAGTGCCACTGGTAATTCGTCTATCTGGAACCATGTTCAAAGAAGGTAGGGCAATTATCGACGACTCCGACCTAGACTGTACGTCGGTTGAGACATTGGCTGAAGGAGCGGAAGCAATTGTTGGACTAATTGGAGGTGAACAATGATGGCGATTTGGATTAAAGAAAATTCAAAATTACTGATTCAGGGAATCACTGGCTCACAAGGAAGATTTCATGGAGAGAAGATGGTGGAATACGGCACCGATTTAGTTGGTGGAGTAACTCCAGGAAAAGGAGGCCAAACTGTAGAATTAGCTGGACAAGAGTTTCCGGTGTTCAACGGTATGCTGGAGGCAATTCAACAAACTGATGCTGATGCCTCGGTGATTTACGTTCCACCCCGATTTGCTGCTGAGGCAATTATGGAAGCGGCAGACGCCTTCAATCGAATAAAAGGTGAAGGTGTCATCGTTTGTATTACCGAAGGGATTCCAACTCTAGACATGGTGAAGGCGGTTGCTTACGTAAATGAACGGCCAGGAATTCGACTAATCGGCCCAAACTGCCCCGGCATCATTACACCCGGAGATAGTGGAGGTTGCAAAATTGGGATCATGCCAGGACATATCCACGCCAAGGGCAGGATTGGAGTTGTATCGAAATCCGGCACTCTGACCTATGAAGCAGTCGCGCAAACCATGAGTATAGGTGAAGGACAGTCCACCTGCATTGGAATTGGAGGAGACCCAGTAAATGGAACTGGGTTTATCGATTGTTTGTCGGCCTTCGAATCCGACCCTCAAACCGTAGCTGTAGTGATGATTGGAGAAATCGGCGGAACGGCTGAAGAAGATGCGGCGGAATGGGCTGCTGCAAATATGAGTAAGCCAATAGTTGGCTTCGTTGCAGGCTCTACAGCCCCTCCTGGAAAGAGGATGGGGCACGCTGGAGCGATTATCTCTGGCGGAAAGGGCACCGCCGCGGAGAAATTTGCCGCATTCGAGGCGGCTGGAATCCACATTGCAAAGGACCCATCTGAAATTGGTGCTGTGTTGAAAGTGGCTCTGGAAGAATCCGGTCTTCTATGAAGACCGACCTGTTTGTTCGAGCATTCACGGTGAGACTTAACCCCAAGAGTGCTACGAAGCATGCGTGGGCTCACAAACGCGAGTGGTTGTAGTTGGCGGAGGCATAGCCGGTTGTTCCGCCGCGCTCGCTCTTGCAGGCAGGGGAGTGAATGTTACTTTGCTAGAGTCTTCCAACCGATTGGGTGGTCGATTCAACAGCGTGAATATCAGTGGACTGGATCGACAAATTGACAGGACCCAGAATGTGTTTTTTAGAAACTTTGAGCGTTTTCTTCAATTAATTGCAACATGTGAAGCTAGAGAATCGGTAAAATTGCAAGATTCTACCTTGCTGGCATTTCTAGAGGTTGAGCAGGGGAGAATATCGAAAATTCAATCCGGCACACTTCCTCCTCCAAACCATCTAACCACGTCTTTTCTGAATGCCAATTTCCTCGGCTTAGGTGATAAATTCTCAATGCAAAAGGCAGTCCAAGCCATTCAAAATATCAATGAAGAACAAAGGCGTGAGATGGATGATTTAAGTTTCCTTCAATGGTTAGAAGAAAATGGTCAGAGCAAGCGGGCAATAAATCGATTTTGGAATCCAATCAGTAAATTGGCACTGAACGTAGATTGCTCTGAAGCTAGTGCTGCATCTGCAATTTTCCTGTTCAAGAAAGCACTTCTTGGAAATTCGGATGCATTCGATGTCGGTTGCTTCACGAACGACTTCACAAATGCAGTCTCATCCGCCTTACGAAGAACACTGGCGGCTGCCGGTGTCGATGTCCATCTCTCAACTTCTGTTACCAGCCTGTTCCGAGATGCAGGGATAGTCACTGGGGTTAACACCAAAGATGGATTTCATGCTGCATCAATAGTCATCATTTGCACTCCAATTACCGATACTGCGAGACTACTAACCGGATCTTCAGCAAGCACGTCATCTCATGAGGTCGCAGAAAGGCTAGTAAAATTGGGAAACACCTCTCAAATTGGAATACATGCCTTTCACGAAGGACCTGTGTTACCTGAAGGAATCCCATTCGTGACATGTTGCGATGAACCGTTGATTCAGATGTTATTCGACCGTTCTGGTGAACTCGATGATGGGAAGAGAAGTGGTTTGCCGGGTCACTGGATTTGTAGCCCCGTTTCCTTCGCTGACCAATATCTGGAGTGGGATGACGAATTGCTCAGGAACGAATATCTTAGAGTGATAGATTCTGCATTCCCTGAATCTCCTGCGTTAATCGATTTTCATGTAGTTAGAATAAATCGATCGACTACTGCTCTAATTACTGGGGCTCAACGCCTTAGACCAAATCCACTTGAGGCTGGTGAAGGAGTAATTTTGGGTGGCGATTGGATCAACATCGATTGGCCCTCGAGTCTAGAGGCTTCGACAAGAGCTGGACTCGTAGCGGCTGCAACATACCTTGGGCGAAATGGAGTTAGAGACTTTTCAGATTGGCAACATGATGAAAACTGGCCAGATTGGCCGAATTCTCCGAACAGAGAAAACAAAGATTGGAGAATATGGGATTAGAGGAAGCAACGAAGCACTCAACAGATAAGCGATTGTGGGCGAGGTGAAAATAGCATGGCTGAGATTGTTGACGAGCACATCGATGGGTTACTCAAGGCCACCTCTCGTTCCTTTCATTTGACCCTAGTAAACCTCCCGAGTAGTGTCAGAAATCAAGTTGGGCTACTATATCTCCTTGCACGTTTGGCAGACACGATTGCAGATTCAAAAACGGAAGATGTTGAAGCGCTGATTGAGGCTCTCGATGGATATCAGAAACACCTAGTGGAGGGTGTGGCATTGGACCTAGCGAATATCGCAGAAATTCAAGAGGATGCTGATGAGAAAAAACTGCTTGAAAATCTAGAATCTGTTGTACAAGCATATCGTAACATCGACGCAAAAGATGCTGTATTAATGCAACGCTGCCTAGATGTTATCATCTCTGGACAGCGACTAGATTTGGTCCGATTCGGCGCACTTGGGTCGGAACTAACCTGCTTGGAAAATGACTCGCAATTGGATGATTATGCCTACAAGGTAGCTGGAAGTGTTGGAGAATTTTGGACCGCGATTACTTTGCAGAATGAATTGTCGGGAGACATTACTGACACCCAGACCTTCGATACACTTGGGATTCGCTTCGGTAAGGCACTACAAATGACCAATATATTGAGAGATATCCCTGCGGATTTAGACTTGGGTCGTTGTTACATCCCAAATGATAGATTGACCGAAATCGGATTAAGTTACGATGACCTAAAGAATCCAAATTCGATTATCACTTTCAGACCTCTCTACGATTCTTATCTCGACCTTACCTGTGACCATTATGATGCCGCAATAACTTACATTCGGATGATACCAAGGAAATATCGTAGCCTTCGAATGGCTTGCATGCTACCTGTTGTTATTGGCTTAGAGACTATTGCACTGCTTCGAAGTGGGAATGTTCTTGATGCGTCTGAGAGGATTAAGGTTGATAGAAGTAAAATCAGGAAAATTGCAGTTTCTTGTAGTATTTCCACAAGATTCAAGGCTATGGAAAATAGAATCCTTAGCAAGGCCTCAAATCGGGCCATAAACGGCTTCTAGAACCGCTTTAGGCCGCTGAAGCGGCCTGCACGCGCGCGAGGGAGAGGTTCAAGAGCAAATGACGAGGGCTCGCGTTCGGCGTTACCATGTCTCAAGACACGAGCAGCGATTCCGCAGGCGAACTGCGGTACGACGTTGAGCGTAGCATTTCTCTTGTCGACGCTGATGTTGAAAACACTGGAATTGAGGGGGTTAGATCTACAGTTAGCCTAACTCGAGAAGCCGCTCGAGCAATTTCGATTACCGCCCTAGAAACAATTCGAGAAAGTGCCCGATTCATGGGTGTAGTCGGAGCACGTGGAGAATTACTGAATCCATTTGGGCACATCGACGCAGCAATTTGGTCAGAACCGGATGTACCGGAATATATGATTGAGGCAGCATACGATTACTGTGAAGAGTTAACCCGTATAGAGGCAGGAAACTTCTATCACTCGTTCAAGTATCTTCCAAATGAGGCGCGTCAAGCCATCTGCGCGTACTATGCATTCTGTCGAAGAGCGGATGATATCGCAGATGGAGACTACATAGATTCGTTCCCTGGAGGATCTTCTGACGACCCTGAGTCAGTGGAATACAGAGCACACATCGAGAGACTGACCGGTACTACTCCCGTTGTTGCAAGAGACCATTACGATGACCGAATGTCACAACTATTCTACTACCGTAAGAAATTGTCCAGTGCTTACGGTAAAGTCACCTCAACAGACCCAATTTTCATCGCCTTGAAAGATACCATTAGCCGTTACAACATTCCTCGCCAATTACTCGACGATATGATTAGCGGAATGGAGGATGACTTCCATCGAAACCGCTACGAAACTTTCGAGGAACTCTATTCCTATTGCTACCGAGTTGCATCGACTGTTGGATTGGTTTGTATCGAGATTTATGGTTACTCGGAATTAGAAGCAAGAGAATTCTCTGAAGCTTGGGGTATTTTCATGCAATTGACAAATATCATCCGAGATGTTGCGGAGGATGCAGAACGTGACCGAATTTACCTCCCGATGGAGGATTTACGAAGATATGGGATTAGCGAGGATAATGTAAAGAGTGGAACCGAATTACTCAACCACCCTGGTTGGAAGCCGTTTGTTGAAGAATACATAGAAAGGGCTGAAACCTACCGAGATAAAGCATTCAAACTACTTCCATTGCTAGATAGGCAATCTCGATATTCGCCAGCAGCAATGATGGCATTTTACGAATCCATCCTAAAGAAAATTAACAAGAAGGATGGTGATGTATTCACAGAGCGTATACAGCTATCGAAGGCTGAGAAAATATCTCTAGCCGCATACGTATACGCGAGATACCGCTTCCTTGCCGTCTGAGCAAGAAGCGGCTTGCAAAGGCTAAGACAAAAGGGAAGATTATCGAGCATAGTAATTCGGAGGGAGATTCATGAGGGTGGCAGTATTACTTGAGGATCGCTGTCAGCCGAAGAAATGTAATGCAGAGTGCTGGGCATTCTGTCCACCTGTTCGCAACGGAATTGAATGCATTGTCCTAGACGATTCAAGTGGCAAACCTTTGGTTTCCGAACCACTTTGCATCGGTTGCGGGATTTGTGTTAACAAGTGTCCATTTGATGCTCTGATTATTACCAATCTACCAGAAGAACTAGACGGTGAAATGACTCATCGATATGGTGAGAATGGTTTTCGTTTGTTCCGCTTACCCGCCCCTCGTGAAGAACAGGTAGTGGGTATTCTCGGGCCAAACGGAATGGGCAAGTCGACCGCGATTAATTTGCTATCGGGTTCACTTCGTCCGAACCTTGGCGATTGGACCATTGATTCCCGAGATTGGCATGAGATAATCGAATCATTTCCCAGAGGGGAATTGAGAGATTACCTTAGCATGGTTGCCGACGAGGGTGTAAAAATTGCTGTCAAGCCTCAATACATCGATAAGCTACCGAAAATTTTTGATGGGAAGGCTAAGGATTTACTTTCTCGAGTAGATGACAGAAAGGAAATGAAACATTATGCAGAATTATTGGCAATCGACCATATTCTAGATAGGACTCTCAACCAATTATCAGGTGGAGAACTACAGCGAGTGGCTATTGCTGCTACATTGCTAAAGGAGGCCGATGTATACTTCTTCGATGAGCCTTCGTCTTACCTTGATATTCATGAACGAATGAGAGTTGTTAGGATCATTCAGGATATGGTTGAGCGTGGAAAGAGAATTCTCGTTGTCGAGCACGACCTAGCGATTCTCGATGTACTCTGTGACCTACTTCATGTAGTATATGGTGAAAGAGCCGCCTTTGGCATATTTACCCCCGCTAGATCGACTAGAACTGCAATCAATGCCTACCTCGACGGGTTCCTTCCAGAGGAGAATGTTAGGATTCGAGACAAACCTATCCAATTTCTCAGAGGTAGAGTTAGGGGTGAAGAGGTTGGTCAAACCATTCTATCTTGGGGGGATATGGAGAAGACATTGGGTGACTTCCAACTGAAGACCGGGGAAGGAGAAGTGCGTAGCGCAGAGGTAGTTGGTGTTGTCGGACCCAACGCAACTGGTAAGACGACAATGGTCAGAATGATTGCTGGGGAAATTGAGCCCGATCAAGGTTGGTGTACCATGGATGCTGCGATTTCCTACAAGCCGCAACATGTCAGTACGGATTATGATGGAACTGTCCAGGATTGGTTAGACACCGAACTCGGAGCAAAGTGGAGAAGTGGTGAATTCAACACCCAAGTCATTCGACCTTTACAGGTCGACCAGTTATTGGAACTACGAGCCAAGAAGCTCTCCGGCGGAGAGCTACAAGCGGTTAGTATCGCTATCTGTCTTGGAAAAGAGGCCGATCTATACCTACTGGATGAGCCAAGCGCTCATCTAGATGCCAATGCTAGAATGGAGGCTGCAAAGGCGATTCGGAGAACTATGGAAAGTAACGAGAAAGCTGCGATGGTAATCGACCATGACATCTACTTCATCGACATCGTCTCAGATTCCTTGTTGGTATTCGACGGAAAAGGTGGATCGCATGGTAATGCAGAAGGTCCAATGTCTCTGCGTAAGGGAATGAATCGCTTCCTGAGCGATGTCGATGTCACCTTCAGAAGAGACCATGAGTCTTTCAGACCAAGAATCAACAAGCCAGGAAGTAGAAAGGACAGAGAACAGAAGGCCAGCGGCGAATATTTCTATCTTGAATGAGGATTGTTGTAACCTGAACAACCATTGGATTCTTGAATGGCGCTCAGAACCGGAGGACCATGCCTGATGAGGAGTCGGACGCTGGCGGCCAGTCGGAAGAACCCGATGATGGGATTGCTGTGCTTGAAGCGAAGGTCGTCGAACTCCAGAAAGAATTGCAATACGCTCAGGCTGAGACTGCAAATGCCCGCCAAAGAGGACAGAGAGATCGGACCGAGGCAATACGCTTCGGAGCCGCTGGATTGGCCTCTCGAATTATTCCGGCAATCGATGCCTTGGAGAAAGCATTGGCAAATGAAAATGGTGACAATGAGGCAATCGCAAATGGGGTAAAGATGACCCTAGACTCTCTGAAGAATGCTCTCGAATCCGAAGGTGTGACTATTCTACAGACAACTGGTGAAATATTCGACCCTACTCGAATGGAGGCAATAGCCACTGTTCCAGTAGAAGAGGGCCAAGAATCCGGACTTGTTTTAGAAGAAATTGAATCTGGTTATTTACTACACGATAGAGTTCTAAGACCCGCAAAAGTGATTGTTACAAGTGAATGAGTTACTTGCCGGACACTAGGTGTCATTCAACACACTAATTTATAGGAATAATCACCTTCGAAAGGAATCGTGAATCTCAGATTAAGCAATATAAGCACTGGATTTATCGTAATCTCCTTGCTTTTATCTGGTTGTACTGCAGAACCTGAACCGCAAACAATTGAAGGTTGTATGGATGAGTTAGCAAGTAATTTCGATATCAACGCAGATATCGACGATGGCTCGTGTGAATATGCTGACTCGGATGGGGATGGAATTTTCGACATTAACGAAATTGCAGGTTGTACCGATTTGGCTGCGGACAATTATGATGAATCTGCTACCGACGATGATGGGTCTTGTTTGATACCATGGGAATCTGAATATGGAGTCAATTGGGTCGAGAGAGCCGGAGACGAAGACTGTGAATGTTCAGATGGCTCTGAATGGACATTCTGGACAAGAGATGCTGATCCAAGTAAGGTGATTCTCTACTTCCAAGGCGGAGGTGCTTGTTGGGAAGACCATAGTTGCAAGAGCCCAGGTGGCACATACAAGACCACAGTGCATGACGATGACCCTAACATTGGTTCAATATTCCATTCAAACGCATATGGCATTGGTAACTTCAGGAACTCAGCTAATCCGATCGCAGATTGGTCGTGGGTTTACGTGCCATATTGCACCGGAGATGTTCATCTCGGGTTTAGTCAAGGGGTATATTCGGACAACAATGTTAGCCATCATGGACACGCAAATGCACAATTCGCATATTCTTACATGTTGGAGAACTATCCCGATGCGCAAACTATCCTAGTCACTGGATCTAGTGCCGGGTCAATCCCTTCGCCGTTCTACGGAGCACAGGCCTCGCTAGATTATCCAAATGCCAAGATTATGGTGTTCAACGATGGAAGTGGTGGATTATACACAAACAACACCTATGACTTCTATGATATTTGGAACATGGAAGAGACTGTTTTGGACTTCCCATTGTCCTCAGAATTAAATTTCAATCAAATGGACTCCGGTGATTTGGCGATCGCGAGTCACGATGTGAACAATGACATGAGATTCGCCAGATTTACTGATTCAAACGATGAGACAATGCGTATGTTTAGTGCTTTACTCGGTAATGATATGAGTATACCATACAAAGACAAAATAATGCTCTCAATGAATAAGACATCGGAATATGGAGTTAATCAATACCTCTACATGGCTCCCGGTAACGGTCACACTATTCTGTTAGATGCTCGATTTTACACATTGGAAGTAAATGGTGTTATTTTTTCTGATTGGTTTACCACATGGATAAATGAAGAGCCCATTGAAAACGTACTTTGTCAGGATTGTTGAGTTCAATCAACCAACAGGCTCGCCGCCTTCTCCCATGAAGGCTAAGCGATGCAAACCATTTGTTTCGATAAGATGGTCAAGAACTGACATAGGAATTAGTGTTCCAAGGACTTCTCGAATTGCCTCTAAATCTCCGATGGTACTGAGCATTCTTGCTGTTTCTCTCACCCTCCAGCCCTCAAAGCGTTCACGCTGTTCTATCGGAAGGAGAGTCACATCCCATCCAGATGCTGTGTACAACTCTGCAGTTCCCATATCCGTAGTCACCAATACACCCGCTTGTCCGTGATATCGACTGGCATGGGCTACCCAATTTGGTGGGTCTTCGATATCGGGGATTGAACAAATTAGATAGTTTTCAATGGAGTTTGATTCGACCCAAGTTTCAATCATCTGACTTCTTTCTTTGTAGGTCCAGGGATTTAGCAAATTTTGAGGGCGATTGGAAGACCCAATTGCAATTATGATAATTGCAGTTGGATTGTTTTCATTTCTCCATTTCGCTGCCGATTCTAGCATATACTCGTGACCAAGATGAAATGGCTGAAACCTACCTAGTACGACAACCCCTGAATCGGGTTCACTTTCTGGTGGTTCTGGTTCTAATGGCAAATCTGTCATGCGACAACCTCCGCTAATTTTTCGCCATCAAAAACCCATTCTTTTGGCTCTAAATATTCCCGACCGATTAACAAAGTAAGACCTTCCTCTTTGGACAATTCAATGAAATCAAATAGGCTTTCTGTCAATGACTTATGAGATTCCATTGTGGGTAGAATACGGGGGTCTTCATCAGGGTTTAGAGTATCGCCCAATCCCTCTCTCCTTTGCATCCAATCTAATATTACTGACTCGGAGTATGACTCGCGATCTTTGGTTGAGAGTTCAGAAGTGAATCTCTGCCAAACATCTGTATTTAGAAATTCATCTGCATCCTCAAAACGCTGTTCAAGAAGTGGCTCAATGTAGAGAAATAATCTGCCATCCCAACACCGCCACTCCGCAACACTCGACCAATCACAAAGAATCAATGAAGCATCTGCATCTAGTTGCCCATTGGATTTATCGGCCCATTCCAAAAAGTCTCCTTCAATGTCAACCGAAAAACTCCGATGGAAACGAGGGTCGCCGGCAGGCCTCTCATCGCCAAGTCGTCCGCTCTCAAAGGCGAGTACGAGTTGTTCTAGGCTCATAGAGCGTAATCGGCCAAGGGTATTGGAGTCAATTAAACGGAGAATAACATCGACCACGGACCCACCTCGATTAACCCTGTGAGTCGCCCATCATCAATCCTCGCTTCCCGCCT
>CAZKVK010000040.1:0-12087 GCA_964556195.1 uncultured Candidatus Poseidoniales archaeon | reverse complement strand
CATAAGTCGCATTGGGGAATCCTTCATCATCCTTTGACGTCGTAATGGTAGGGTAGGCCATGGACCCCACCTCTGACCAGATGATTTCAGTCGGACTAGTGTTCGGCTTGATGATGCTTTCAGCAGTACGTGGAATGCTCAACAGTACTGGATTAGTTGCCGCTGCAATAGTCGGACTAACAGTTTCTTTGCTTGGCCATTGGACTTGGTTAACAATTCTGATTTCCTTCCTCGCAGTAGGCTCTTTAGCTACAATGTGGAAGTATGAAGAGAAGGCCGCCTTGAGACTAGCCGAGGACAACAAGGGAGCTCGTGGTTGGCGGAATGTAATGGCTAATGGTGGTGTGGCTTCACTGGTTGCAATCGCAAATTTCGCTCTTGATCAACCAGAATGGGCTTACTTAGCGGCCTGTGCATCAATTTCTGTGGCCGCCTCCGACACTTTAGCTTCCGAAATTGGCAGTCTAGATCCTAGAACTCGAAATATCATCAATCTTGAAGCAGTACCTCCTGGAACTAATGGCGGAATGTCTGTCACTGGTACCTTTGCAGCATTAGGTGGTGCCGTCCTAATCGCTTTCTTGACGGTCAGCCTCGCTTCGATTACTGATGTTGCAATTCCTCTATTCACCCTCATGACAGTTGTCACAGTAATCGGTTGGCTTGGGTGCCAAGTGGATTCTATTTTGGGGGCATTATTTGAGAATAAAGGCCTAATCGGAAAGCACACTGTGAACTTCCTTGCAACACTATCTGGTGCGTTAATGGCTATATTTTTCCATACCCGCTTCCTCTAGGAGGAAGCGATTTTCCAAACCCTCCGAAATCCGGTTTAACTGAATACATGGAAGCGCGAGGTTTGAATGCCGGTTCGATGAGCGGATGAACGAGAGGTGTAACCGTTGTTGAGGTCTAGAACACTTGCAGCCGCAATATTTCTACTTCTCGTCGGAACTATTGCAAGTAGCACTACTAGTGCTCAAGAGGTAGAGGAATATGGTCCCGGTCTTGAACTCAGTATTCCACAAACTCACAATATTTTCCTACACGGAACCGATGAGGCACCTGAACTTCGTAGAGATTGGCCAATTCTTACTGGCATACCGGGAGGTTCAGCGAGTTTCTCAAAAACTGCAGGAGCACCTCAAAACCTTGTAGATGTCCAAGGTATACCAATTGTAGAGGCACTCTCACTTAACGGTACAGTGACAGTAGAATTGTATGCTTCATTAGAGGCAAAATCACCAGTATGTAGGCAAACAAACGTAATTCCAGGCTCTCCTGCAGGTGCAACAACTCAGTTCTATGTTACTCTGCGTTGGGGTTCCTTCACTCTCATCAATGGCATGGCGACCAATGTTGTTACCATGGAGGAGTCCTACACTCAATCACATATTTTCCAAGTCGAGGCGCCTGTGGATGATGTCGATTTAGGCCCGGGAGATGCCTTATCTCTGCAAATTTCTGTTCAACATGATTGTGTTCAACCCGGATCTTTGTGGTGGGGTACCTATGATGCAAAAAGTGCAATTACATTTTCCGGTGATCTAATCGATCCACAGTTGGAGCAGGTTACCGATTCTAATCGAATAACTCGAATCGAATTTACTCCAATTTCCCCTTGGGGCCCTGCGGATTTTTCCCAACAAGTAATCGAAGTAGTTGGGCCGATGGATAGTTACGAATCGATGGTTCATGGATTCGGCCAAGAGGACCAAAGATTGGAACACTTCGAATCACCTCATTCTTTCAGGGTAGGAGAAGCAAATAGAACTGTACTAACTTGGTCGACATCCAAACCTTTGCAACCTGGGCTATACATGATCGATGGTTGTTTCAAACTGCAAGATCAAGATCCGGCTGAACCTTGTGATGTGATAGGTGTATTGAAATTCGAAGTAGAGGAAGATCCTCAAGCACTACTCAGCGGAACTTGGGTGGCGATAATGATTCCACTAGGAGTAATCGCTTGGTTGGGGGCTTCAATGAGAGAGGCCATGCTACCTCTTCCTGCTTACGCGGTGATTCTTGTTCTCGCAATCGCTAGCATTGGTCCAGCAATCCATTTGCCAGATATCGATGCGAACTCACCACGTTCCGACGGTGCTGCACCATCATTTACACTCTTGGAACATGGTGGCGATGGTTCAGTATCTTTGTCCGACCTTTTATCGGATTCCGATGCCGTGGTCCTTGGAATGTACGTTCCTGGTTCTGCAAACGCAAACCGTCAAGCAAATGATTTCCAAATGGCTGATGCATTAATTGACAGAGATGTTTCCTTTGTCCAAATTGCTACCGGAAAGGGAGTCAGAGCAGTGGATTTAGACGCTCATTCGGAAATGATAAACGGGTCTTGGCCATTATTGATGGATAATGCCGATGCCAGTGTCGGTAAGTCATTCCCTAGTGGGGCCAGTGACGCTGTGATTATCATCGATGCAGCTGGTTTCATCACGGTTTGGTCACCTGGAACTTACTCAAGTTCGGAGATTGCAGATGCTGTTGACGATGCAACAAAGGGTTCTGGACATAGTGTGTTTGACCCACTTACCTTGCTTTGGAGTACGGCCTTACTTCCTTTATTCGTTCTCGCAATGCCGCGTGAGAAAAAATATCTGGAGCCTGATGAAGTTCTTCTCCCCGGCTCTGGTGTTTTGTTGACATTACTTGCAGCAGGAGCGGGATTCTCCCTCTGGGCTATACCGATTTCTTTGATGGCAGCAGCCGGCTTAGGAGTATGGTGGATTTGGATTGAGGTGATACTTGCAATAATTCTAACCTACCATGGTTTACGAACTCTAACCTCCGGAAGAATCCCAGAGATTGATTGGATATCAAAGAAGGTTCACTCTAGTCTACCCGAGGGATATAGAGAATGGAGAAATGCATCATCGTTTAGCGACGACGTTCATCTAGGAATATGGGTCGCTTGGTTGATTTGGTTGCGAACACCAGATTTGGTGGCTCAAGGAGTGGGAGCGGCCGCCCGTACTGGAATTATTGGAATTATTCTCTCTGTATGCATTTTACTAGGTCTCGTCTTAGCTGCAGGACTAGCTGTAGTAATCGCTCGAGTAATAATTGGTATTACAGGTCCAATCCCGAGGACACTTGGTAGTCTCAGTGTAGGGATTCGTCCAAGAGCTTGGGGCCTAGCCAGTGCGATATTGGGGGGTTGGTTACTAATCAGCCTAATCGTGGGTCCGGTATTGGGTAGTATTTGATTTAGAATAATCAACTCTACCTCTCAAAGTAGAAACGAACTAACCGAGAGCATCATAAGAGTGGGGGCACTCGTCGAATTACTCCTTTGGGGGTATAGTATAACCTGGTAGTACCGCGGGCTCCAGTTGCACGGGAATGACGACGAGTGGGTAATCTGATGGTTTTGATGACCAACTGGAGCACCGACCCGTCGCAAACCGAGAGCGTGCATCTGCCAGGTGCACGCTAGGCGGAAGATACCCGCTGATCTGGGTTCAAATCCCAGTGCCCCCACCACAATTTTCTTGAGATAATGGCTATAGAATTCGGTTCAATCTGTGGTTGTATTGATGAAGTGCGGCCGTCCGCAGATACTCAATGGTCCGCAGGTCAGTTGCAGTAGCATTAGTGCTAATTCTGTTATCTCCCTTGGCGGGAAGCATCGCAGCCCCTAGTACAGATTCCATTCTGAGTCAATTAGACTCAACCGGACTTCAGTTAATCGAAGATGGCCAGACTAATGAAATTCCTGTTCAAGGTCCAATTTGGTGGAACCCTGAAATAGATTGGTGGGAACACACTTCACTGGATACAGACCGTAATGGAATACATGATTCATTACAAGTCGAATCCGGCCCTGTAAATGTGGGTTTATCTTACGCGCGCGATGTTACAATTTTAGACATTAAGGCATTGGAAGAATTAGGATTTGACATCCACCTCGAGTTGCCAATTGTAGATGCCCTATTGCTTGGAGATGTTGACGCTAGCAAGATATGGCAATTGGCTGAATTGAAGGGCGTAGTTATGGTTGAAAGATATGGTTCTCTAGTCTTCTACGGCGATGTCCAAACCCCCGCGGTGAAAGCCAAGAATTCTTCAGAATATCCGATTGGTGCATGGGATTTCGGAGTGACAGGTAGAGGAATTAATATCGCAATGGTTGATACCGGAGTTGACAATGAGCACCCTGGGCTCACTACAAAATTTGTAGCTGGATATGATGCTGTATGTTACGTGCATTCAGATCCACAGTGTATCCTCGCCGGCGGACGAGAAGATGACGGGTCGTTTGATCCCGATGACGGTAACCAACACGGTACTGCCTGTATGGGAATGGCTAGCGCTACTGGAATTGAAGCTGACGGCTCTCAATCCGAATTCTACGGTTCAGCACCAGATGCTGGCTTAGTAGACGTAAGGATTGGAACAGATGTTGGCGCAGGTCCATTCGAAAATTATCTTCTTGAACAGGAATTTTACGAATCAGCAATGAATGGCCTACAATGGATTATAGATCACCGAGACGATGCTTGGCCAGGGGTAGATGAAGAGAGTTATGGAATCGATATCATCTCTCTATCTTGGGGAATTACCAGTCACGAGAACGGTGGTTCAGATGGAACTGATATGCATAGCAGAATTCTCGATGAGGCTATGGAATTAGGAGTAGCGGTTTCTAACGCAGCCGGTAATGACGGAGAGGACAATGATGGACTCTCTGGAATGAGTGCCTCCTCTCTTTCAATTACCGTGGCTTCTACCGATGATCAGAATACTGTTGGCAGGTCCGACGATACAATTGCTGGATATTCTTCACGAGGTCCTCGCAAGGACAATGGTGATGGAAATCCGGTCAACGAATTGATTCCAGAAATCAGCGCACCGGGTACCAACATCATTCAAGCTGAAGGATGTGTATCTAGTGGAAGCTGCAATAATTTCCTTGGTGGAGACGCCTCTCAGAATACCTACACTGGAAGGGGTAGCGGGACCTCTTATGCGGCTCCAGCAGTAACAGGAATAGTGGCATTGGTTTGGCAGGCAAACGAGAACTTGACACCATTGCAGATCAAGGAAGTTCTCAAACACACAGCAGAATTACGAGGGGAGGCGAGTGCCCCAGATGTCGATCCGTATTGGAATAGAGAATTTGGATATGGTATGGTAGATGCATTGGCCGCTGTCGAACTTGCTATTTTCCTTCGAGACAGCGGACAGACGCCATTAATCGACCCTACATTACAGAGCCACAGGCTCAACTTATCGGCGGACAGAGTAATCAACATGACCGGTCATGCTTGGGGTCAAGCAGGAAGCATTGACCGAGTAGAATATCGAATTGATGGCGGAGAGTGGATGGAGACGACATATTCTGCTACGCCAAGTGAAATCGGGGCCCTGACGCCTTTCCTGTGGCATATTTTATTGGAGCCGAATAAACTGAAACCGGGTAATCATACAGTAGAGGTACATGCTGTTGCAGGAGCAATGCATTCTCTGCCCGTATTCTTTGAAATCGAGGGAACAGGTGCGGTTTCAGAATCACTAGCGATTCCGCCAATTGCAATCGGCATTGTGATTGTTGCCGCATTGGCATGGGTTGCATCATTGGTGCTAATCCGATTACGTTCGGACGATGAAATCGAGGCAATAATTGACAGTGTTAGAACTCGAGACGAGATTGAAGAAGTTGTTGAAGCAGAGTTACTAGACTCTGAAAATTAGTATGCATTACTATTTCGGCTATTTTCTCACATCAAACTGCGAATCCGAAGGATTCGAGGGTGTTAGTTCAAATGCTCATTCTGTCCTCCGAAGGTCATGGTGCGGTTTTCGGAACGGGCGAACAGCATTCGTCCGACAGGAGTTCGCCGTATGTTCGACATGGCCGGTGATGACGCGGTTCAGTTTGGTTTAGGTGAACCCGACTTCCAGCCTCCCGATTTGGCCATAGACGCTTTTGAGAAGGCCATGCGAGAAGGCCGCAATAAATACACAACCACTGCAGGCCTACCGGCCTTGAGGCAAAAGATTGCAGAGACCTGGCACTATCTTTCTCCAAATCTCGATGAATCAAATGTCTGCATCACAATGAGCGGAACGAATGCGTTACTGGATATTTTCCTCGCCCTCGTCGACCCAGGCGATGAGGTTTTGATTCCAGAACCTTACTTCCCGTTATATCCACCAGATGTGGTTATTTGTGGAGGTGAACCGTCTCTTTATCCCTGTAGATTCGAGAATGGATTTGTTCCCATAATCGAGGATTTGGAAGCCCGAGTAAATGAGAATACTGTAGCCATATTGTACAATTTCCCAAGCAACCCAACTGGAGGGAATATCACGCTCGAAGAACGCGACGAATTACTCTCTTTTGCCGAGCGTAACGACCTATGGGTGATTACCGATGAAGTCTATGACAGAATAGTCTACGATTGTGAACATGTCTCCTTTCTAGGTGCAGGTTATGATAAGGTCATAATGATCAATTCCTTTTCCAAGACATTCGCTATGACTGGTTGGCGAATTGGTTACATACTCTCTGAGAACTTAGAAGCCATGAATCACATAACAAAAATGCAGTATTATGTCACTGCTTGCAGTAATGATGCCATGCAATATGCAGTCCTAGAAGCAATGCAAAAGGCTCCAGATTATCCTGCAAAAATGTGTGAAGAATTCAAAGCCAGAAGGGACCTAATATGCCAACGTCTGAATGCAATGGAAGGAGTATCTTGTCATATTCCAACAGGAGCATTCTACGTATTCCCCAAGGTCGATGTGCCCGGTATGAATAGCGAAGAAGTAGCATTGGCCTTATTGGAGGGTGGTGTTCTTTGTAGCCCAGGTTCCGCTTTTGGTGAGGCTGGTGAAGGGCACCTTCGATTTGCCTATACTATTGGCCGCGAAGATATCTCAAGAGGAATGGATAGGGTAGAGACGGTATTGGCGAAACTTCGTGGCGATTGAGAGGGTGACATTTTGTCGGAAATCATCACTCTGTCTAAATTTGTTATAGGTTTTGCAACATTCATGTTTGCCTCCGGTTGGTTAGATAATAAGGTAGTACTTGGATTGGTAATAGTCTCTGCATTAGGCCTATACATAGTAGGTCCTGATACCTTCCTCTTTGGAATGATATTGGCAACGGGATGGCGTTTACTGAACATTGGAGTGGAGAGAATTTTTCCAATTGAAAACTAGTCATCAAATAACCCGAATGGCAAATCAATCATTCTACTTTCATCTTCTTTGGATTGATTATTCTCTTCGTTCGTTTCTCTAGAATTAGTTGTGCGACGCCACGGTAGGAAGTTTTTGGAGGATTCATCTGAATCGTTCTCCTCTCTATGGGAAGAAGCCTCTTCCTCGAGTAAATTTTGGTTCAGGTTCTCAAGTCTCTCTTCAGGATCGCGCATCCAATCGGGCATATCATGTGCACCACCAAGAACTGAAATCGTTGTAAATACGGCAACCGGAAGAACTGAAATAGCAACAAGGAAATCAATTATTGCGGCATCTGGAATTTGATCTGCTGGCATTATCGATTTCATTAATACGGCTTCAAGTTGGACATTATGCCAGGCCTGATAATCCACTTCTAACCGATCGAGTGATAGCTGCAGCATCACTCTTGCAATGATCCAGAAAATGATTATTGGAAGTATCCAGGAAAATTTTGAAATCCTCGCGAGAATTCTCCTAAACCAAGCCGCTATTCCAATAAGGTGTCTTGAGTACATTGGTTGTATTCTAAGGCCAAACCATAATGCAATGAAATAACCAACCATTCCCAATTCAAATGCCTGTTCGGGTTCAACAAATCTTTCAGGAATACCTTCCATAATCAAGAGTGGAATTGCGATTAATGCGACTTGAATTGGAATCGCTAAAATTTGTAATCCTCCGTGTATTGAAAGCAAATCATATTTCTCAGTTCTACTACTAACTAAACGTGCCATTTTCCCATAGGGGCTTCGCTGTAAATTCAGCCTCGCTCTATCGATTAATTCCGGTGTGTTGACATTTCTTCTTAGGCCTAGAACAGTTAACCATCCGCCTCTGTCAGCAACGCTTGCAGGAGAATAGGCGCCTGCAATCAGGGCTAGAAGTAAAGAGAGGAAACCATACATTAATCCTGCAATAATTATCCAATCTAGAGCTGCTAGGTCTATATCGAAAGAAAGTTGGTCGCCTTCGTTATTAATCGACAACAAATAAGTAAGGGAGAATCCAATAATTGGTGCAACTGTGACTTGCCCCAAAACAATCGCAGCAAGAACAAAACGCGGGAAAAAAGGACTCCCGCGTCTAGCCATATTAGCTGTGGCGCCTACTAGCCAACATAAGCCCTTCATCGATTGAGCAACATTGCATCCCTATTCGTAAACACCGTACTGGTTAGCCGAATACTAGCAAGATGCCGCCCGTAGGGCGGCGCACGCACCTACCGAACCTTCATACCCAAATCGATATCGCATAACCTCGTTATTCATGCGCAATCTGTCACCTCTAACTATTTTCGCCATTCTAATGGTGACGAGCCTTTCGCCATTCGCATTTGGCCCGACAATGGAATACAATCCAACTCGTGAAGTGTCCCCAAGAGCACTGATTGATTTTGAAGTCACTGACATTGAACTGGGTAACGGCTCTCTGCAGGCGAGGGAATGGGCTAACCCCGATGACAGTATTGTTCAGTATGTCATGAGAGATGAATTGATTCAAATCAATGTCACATTTACTCAGGCGGGAACATCCGGTCAACCGGCAAGCGCGATTGGAAAAATGCAAATTTGGCACCCTGTTGGGGTCATGGTCGCGGAATGGTCGGTCAATATGACCCTCTCAGGCGCTCAGTCGTACAGAGCCGAATTTTACTGGACGCCAAATGCTGCTCAGAGTTACCTAGACGATGATGGTTATCTTCGCGGAGGGATTATTCTACGAGGAATTGTGGATGGAGGTCTTGCAGATGATAATTACGACAATAACCAATTCGATCGCTTGATGCCAGTAGCGATTTGGAATGATCCAATGGAAAACGGAATTTGTGGTGACGTCGATGGTGATGGCACTATTGATTGTCCAAATCAACTCAGTTACAACAATCCAACATGGGTTGGCGCAGGATACGATACAGATGGTTCTATTTCTGATGACCCGGATTACTATGGCCACTGGAGGATGGATAATACCTCAAGCGCCGTAGGAGAAAGGCATTGGAGAGTTTCTCGTCCAGGTGCGGATTACGCAAGTAACAGGATGGACAGACTATGGTGGGGGTGGTTGACTCCGTTCGACTCCTGTGAGGATCCCGGACACGGCCTTGGTACTGGAACCTATGACCCAACAGTTTCCACAATTTATGCCAACTATTTCTGTCGTGCACGTATTCGAGGATTCGATTACCTGTCCTTGCAGTTGGTTACTCAAGCATGGGGTAGTATGGGTCAAGGTGATACAATTCGATTGGAGGCAGATGCTGGGAATGAAGAATTCTACAACTACACTGCAATGCCACTTTCAACCACTTTTGGAAACTGGACTCAACTGGTTTGGAATATGACAGATGTACATCCCACTGGGGATTACACAGTAGCTTTCAGATTTGACTCCGATTCATCTTTCGCCACACCTGGAATTCATCTTGATGGTTTCATCCTCTTTGGAATTGAGCGTGTACCAGAATATACCCTAGACGTTGAATGTGACGACCCTCTGCCGAATGCATACATTGTGATTCCAGCAGATCCTCGTCCTCCTTCTTTGGAGTGTACTGTGAAGAATAATGGATATGTCGACATTACATTGAGAGTTTACACAGATGTTTCTAACCAATCTTGGATGTGGGATTTCCCTCTTAGAATCGACTCTAACCACCCCTCAGATCACGATAACAATGTAGTTACCAAGAATATCAAACCTCTCGAAACTATGGATTTGTGGGTCAATCTGACAATTCCAGATGGAGTTACAGTTCAGGAGGTGGATTGGTATCTTCACTTAGGAGATGGGATAACTAATTTTTCTAAATGGAGCATTAATCTTCCAGTCGACGTAACCGCTTCCTATTCCGCTTATCTTACTCAAAAGACATTGGAAAATCCTGCAGTTACTCTACTTCCAGGCGAGACCGGTGACGTAGTTATGACTCTGAAGAATACCGGTAACCAGAAGGCGATTTGGAACCTTGGAGGCTCATTTGCCGACAACCGTTGGAGTGCTTCCAATCTAATCTGGACAAATGAAACCGGAGTAGAGATTACTAGTATTGAGATGGACCTTAACGAAAAGTTGGAACTCAATGCTCGGGTCACATCTCCTGAGGAGATAACTCCAGGGACATATGCGATAACTCTAATCGCTAGTGGTAGAGCTCCAGCGAATTTCCAAACTGAATGGACTATTCAAGTAGAGGTTCCAATCGACCATGACCTGAAACTAGTTCCTCAAATTAGGGAAATGATAGCACCCGCAGATGGGGCTTTACGTTGGATAGAGATTCAATTGGTTAACGATGGCAATTCCGAAGAGGCATTCGACTTGTCAATTTCTGCGGATTGGCGTTTAGAATTGGAAATGAATGCAGACCAAACCCTCGGAATAGATCCGTTTGGAGGAGATACCAGTGTCTTGTTGATGTTCCCTATGCCTTACGGAATAGAGAATGAAACCTACCAAATTTGGGTTCACGCAACAAGCCAAATTAATCCAGAATATCAGAGAAGTGTGCAACTATTGCTAACAGTTCCTGAAACTTATCTCATTGAAGTTCCAGACCTTGACCTAACAGATGAGGTATACCGTGCAGGAGACGATCCTAGAACAATGAGATGGGAGGTTTGGAATAATGGAAATATGCCAGACAGGTTCGAAATCTCCTTTGATACGAGCCACGAAGATATCTCCGTCTTCGCTAAGGATCTTAACAACGGTAAGACAGATTGGATTCAACCTGGTTCCTCAGTTAATTTGACGGTTAGTTACTCCTTTGCTCAGGGCGCAGATGGAGACAGAACAGTCACTTTGTTCGCAGAAAGTCAACAGGCAGGAACAGTTGGTGAAACGGTTATTGCTGAAGGTGACGCGGACTTCAAGGTCGGAAAAGTCGGTTGGCTTCTTGTTTTGCCTCCTGCAGGCGGGCAAACTCTCGTGATTGAAGATAAGGGAGAGGTCACTCTAGAATTCTCTGTACAGAACCTACACACAACTTCAGAGCAACTAATGCGAGCGGATATTGATAGGATAACTGAGCCCGATTTATTCTTCAATGTCTTGGATGTTCGTGTTGATAGTGAAGATCGAGATTTCGTCCTTCCGTCGGGCGCAACAAAGATTGTCACAGTGACAGTAGACATAAATCAGGAGAACCTTGATAATTTGGCTGAAAATACAATGACATTCAATGTAATTTTGACCGTAGATTCTGACATCGACAAAGTCTCAGTCTCCACTCCAATCCAGCTTGTGAAAACAGTTCAAGAGGAAGATGGACCTGACGTAGGATTCATGGCTAAACTTGCCGCAAATATCGTCTTCGTTATCGCAGGACTGGTGGCGATGGGAGTTGTTCTAGTAATCACGTTCAGAGTTGTAAAAGACGCAAGGGCACCGTTAGAGGAGTACTCCAGCATAGAGGATTATTCCCCGAGTTTTGTCAATCTAGGTGATGATGGTTCAGTTCCCGCAGCACCCGATCTACCGGCCGCAGACGAAGTCGCCAATTCCATGTACGGTGGTTCAGCAGAAATTTTTGAAAATCCCGCTGCAGAGATGCCACCTCCGCCATTACCTGATGACGATGCAACTGCCTCTGAGGCACCCACTCCAGAAGATCCAGAACTTGAAGTCGAGACTCCCGAAGAAGCAGAATTACCTCCTGGCGTGCCGCCAATTCCTGAGGAGGGCCTACCACAGGGGTGGACCATGGAGCAGTGGGCCTATTATGGGGAAAAGTGGTTAGAACAAAACAAGGGTGAGTAATCCCGGAAAACGGGTGACTGCCCTTAACCATCTACTCGCGCCTACGTGTGCGAGGCCTTATGACCCCCACTTGGGTCGGCGGATTGCTGGATTCCGGAGCGTGATTTCCGA
>CAZKVK010000039.1:0-12657 GCA_964556195.1 uncultured Candidatus Poseidoniales archaeon | reverse complement strand
ATATTCCGTCTTTGGAGGTGTCCAAGTTCCTCCTGATAGGTCTAGAACTGTGTAACTCTCAGGTATGTCGACTACAGGGTGGAACTCGTGTGAATCCCAATCAATCACATAATTCCCAGTACGATGTTTACCTTGAGTTCTCCGGCCTTAGAATGTAAACTATGAGATAACTTTACAGACCTCAAAAAATTTCGGAAAATATGCAAATTTCTGAATTAGAATACATAATTCTGATAATCACTATATCTGTTATCAACATCTATATGATTTGGAAGTTGATTATAATGAAATTGTCTCATATTTCGGAGATAAAGCATGCCCGAAAAGATACTGCTGACAGACAAAGATCTACAATTAAAGGAGACATTTCTGAAACCATTGCCCCATGGTCTATGGATTGTGTGAATAGCGTTAAGGAATTGAGATTTCTTGGTTCCCCAATTGATTTTGTCGGATTCAAAGGTCTCGATGGAGATGGAGAAATAGATATCAAATTCATAGAGGTCAAATCTGGAAAATCGAGACTCAACAAGAATCAACGCCGTATCAGAGATGCTGTTGAAGCAAACCGAATCGAGTGGATTGAAGTAAGAATTGCAGAAGTTGAACTTAATCAAAAATAAGTGTTCCTAGTTGAGATTATTTTTCTATATTCAAGTCATCAAATTTGGCTTTCATTGTGGGGTTTCCTCGAGTCAATTTCTTGATTGAGAGGTCCTGGGTTTTGTCGTTAGCCAACCTTAATTGTCGGCTACTTGTAGTTAGACTGCTCTTGATTTTCTCCAATTTCTTAATTGTAGCATCAATATCTTTGATAGCAGTTTCGAAATTGTTTCTTGCAGAAAGGACATTCTTTCCGAATCCTTCTTGGAAGTCTAGAAGCTTGTCTTCAAAGTTTTCATAATCTATGTTTTGGCTTCTGATAACCGCTAGTTCATTCCTCATTTCAAGGGATTTTCGAGCTTCATTACGAATTAATGATAGGATTAACATAAAATCTTGTGGTCTAACTACATACATCTTTTCGTACTTGTGAGACATATCAACGGGCCCTTGGTTGAAGAGTTCATTCTCCGGCTCTAGCATCGAGACAAGAACTGCATATTCGCACTTTTTCTTTTTTCTGTCCTTGTCCAACTTTGCCAGATGAGATTCGTTGGTCTGACCTTTTGTGCCTTCCATTTTATCCTTCATTTCAAACATTATTGAGATATATTCAATTCCATTGTTGTCTGAATCTCTAAAGATATAATCTCCTTTTGTCCCAGCGACATCTCCTTCGTCCTTGACACTTTCATTGTCCTTTTCGAAGTAAGCGTTAGGGAATGCTGTCGCCCTTACTAAGTTGAATTGATTTTCGCACCACTGCTCTAATTTCTCTCCGATGTCTTTTACCGACATCTTCATTTTCATATCCTTCACTCGATCTATTTCTTCATCCTTGAGTCGTAACATCTCGTCTCTGGCAGTTAGTTCCGTTTGGTGTTTTTCATTCATGGATTTCTCCATTAGTTCAAACTCAGTCGATGCTGAGTCAATCTTGCCTTGCAAGGTTAGATTTTCCTTCTCGAGAGGTGATATAGCATCCTTAATTGCCATATCTGTCTTCATCCGCTCTGCCTCGAGTTCGTTCTTCAGCCTCTGAATTTGTTTATCCTTGTCGTAGGATTCCTTGGCCTTTTCTTCCATTACTTCCCGCTTCGCGAGCTCTATCTCAGTAGCATGTCCCTTCAATTCTCCTTCGAGTTCTGCTATTCTCTTCTCCTGCTCCAAGGATTCCTTTGCCTTCTGTTCGGAGACCTCCTTCCTAGTGAGTTCGACCTCAATCTCGTGCTTCTCAGAGAGCGCCTCAAGCCTGTCATGTAATTCCTTCTCAAACTCAGTACCGCGGACTTGCTTTACGATGTCCGCATATCCAGCGGCATCAATTTCGAAAATCTGTTCACAGTGGGGGCAGGCTATGTTCTTCATGTCAATCGTAATGAGGAAAATAATCGAGAGTATTTAACCTTCTCAGGACTAAACCCGTTGAACTGTAACTAGAACTTCAAACAGCACTCTTTAGGAGGGGTGTAATGATGAGTACAATCAATGGACGCCTATGGAAGGGTCAGATGCGCCATCCTTGGAGCTACTGGACTTGTTGCTCAGCGCTTCTTCCAGCGCCTTCAGTTTCATCCTTGGCTAGAACCGGTGGCAATAATCGGCTCTCCAGAGACAGCCGGAACTTCGCATGATAAATGCCTTTGGAGTTTGGATGAGCAAAGGCCACCTCGCTCTGAATTGACAATTGGTAGCCTAGATGATCTTTCATCATTAATTGAGGAATTCCGTAGTTTAGGTGTCAGGATTATTTTCTCAGCACTTCCGGATGAACCAGCCGCAAGGGTGGAGCGAAGTTTAGCGGCGGCAGGATTTCTAGTAGTCTCCCATGCGCAAGTTCATCGTTTGCTACCTGACGTTCCACTAATTGTTCCTGAAGTGAATATCCAGGATCTAAGTATTCTACAGAAACAATCGGAAAATGCTGATGGCCGTCTAATTTCCTGTTGCAATTGTACGGTTTCGCCGATTGCGATCACCCTTGCTCCATTGATGCATATCGCCAACGTCACTTCAGTCAAAATAGACACTCAGCAAGCCCTTTCTGGAGGAGGCAGAAATCTTCTTGCCGAAGGTCGTTCAGGTCGTGAAATCAGTAGCGGAATACCTGGAGAAGCCGAATCGGTAATCGCCGAATTAGCAAAGATATTGTCTACTGACATCCACATCGAAGCATCTTGTGAAAGGGTTATGCGAGATCATGGTCATTATGCTCGAATAGAAGTTGAATTTGAAGAATCGGTTAGCGCTCATCAAGTCATTCGTGCATGGCGAGAGTCATCCTCACGTAGCCAAGAGCTGAACCTTCCTTCTGCTGCAAAAAGACCGATTATGTTTGTGGATGGAGAACTTGATGATTACCATCGCTGGGTTGGATTTGAGGTGGCTGAGCACCCCGGTCATGATCTAAAAGCGGCGATGGCAGTGGCAGTTGGGGAGGTGGAAATAGAGGGTTCAAACCTACGATTTTCGACTATGGCGGACAATACCATCCGTGGTGCGGCGGGCTATTCCGTGTTATTAGTTGAACAATTGCTCGCCGATGGTCTACTTCACGATAACAACACCATACTTGCCGGTGAGATTTGACCACACACCCCAATAGCCCGACTACCCTCCCGAGTCGTGCGTCAGCGCCAACTTGCCATGCTCCTTTCCTCCTTACCTCCTCACCCCTGTGGAGATATTAAATTGGAACAATATTCTACTTCAGGTGATATAGCGGCGTCGTGGCTAGCGCAAATTGTTGCATTCGGTGATTTATCAGAGGATTCTTCCATCGCTGATTTAGGGGCGGGAAACGGGATTTTAGGCATCGGCGCGGCACTGATGGGTGTATCTCAGGTGGTTTTGGTAGAGGTGGATGAAGAAGCCTGCTCAATCGCATTCCAATCGATTGAGAAGGCAGGGGTTTCAGATACTGTAGAAATAATTTGTCGAAGTGTCGATGAATCATTGGATTTAACTGGTGCCGACTTGATAATTTCCAATCCCCCGTGGGGTACTCAAACGGTCAAATCTGACCGCCCATTTCTTGATGCAATACTTCGGTCAAATGCTGTTACACATCTGATGCATAGTGCTGGAGCAAGGCATATTGAAGCAATCTTTGAATCGTCTGGATGGAAAGTTGAGAGATACTGGGAAACGGATTTCGCCCTTCCTGCAGTCTATTCCCATCACTCTAGCCGTCAAGGGAAGACACGGGCAGGATTCTGGCGATTGTTACCGCCAGAATAATCCAAATTTCTAGCTTTTGCCGTGCTACGCACGGCCGGACCGTTCATAGGGGGCTGGCCGGTCGCCGGCCTCGATGAGTGCTACCACTGGTGACTTTGTCACGCCTGGTAATCGAGTCGAGATACCGACCGGTTCTAGTCTTGGCTCAGGACTTTCCGAGACTGAATCCGGTGCCATAGCTCTAGTCAGTGGGACCCTCATTTCTGACGGCGATACAATTTCGGTAAATGCTAACCGCCCAGAAACAAATTCACCACAGATTGGTGATGACGTTATTGCGGAAGTCACCAAACTCATGCCGAAGGTAGCCATGGTTCGTATTCTTCACATCGAAAAGGATAGTGGCCATAGAGACCTATCTGCAGAGAATTTGTTTGCAGACATTTTCGTCACCGAAATTGTCGACAGATTTCTCCCATCGCCTGGCGATGCTATGAGGACTCGAGATTTGATCCGCGCTCGAATCACTCAACTCGAACCAAATTTGAAGGCCCGTACTCGCGGTTCCCCTGAACTTGGAGTACTGTGGGCAATTTGCCCCGCATGTGGAAATGAATTGGTAACCTCTGATGACAAGCAGGACTTCAATGTCGATTGTAATCGATGTGATTATTTGGGCTATCGCGCCTTGTCCAACGGATTTGGCCACGGTCACACTCTTGGTGAAGATATCCAGACGTTGAATAGGGCAGGGGAACGATGGTCTGCTGAAGCCGAGAGCAACCTCGGCCACGAAGGAGCTAGGCCCTATCTGTCTCCAATGGCCGACCATCGCCGTGGCCTCAGTCACCAAGCATCTCCAGCAGCGATGAGAATGCGCGCTGCAATTACTGGGAAGGGTAGAGGTGGCACGAGACAGCGAGTTCAGCACGAGTGTAAGTGTACGCTTTGCGGAACAGATACAACAGTACCATTCGAACCTACACCGGGCAAGCCAATCCGTTGTAAAGACTGCATGGACAAGGTGAATGATGGCAAGGCGACAAAAGAAGAACTCGCAGCAGAGCGCGAAGTGTTGACCAAGGCTCGCTCAGAAGCTTCCGAATTAGCTGGGATCAAACTCTTCATCGCTCGCCTATCCTTTGATGCTAGCGAAGATGAGTTGAGAAACCACTTTTCCGCTCACGGGGAGATTACAGATTGCAGTATCGCTAAAGATAGAGAAACAGGAAAGTCACGCGGATTTGCCTTCGTTAAGTTCTCCAGCCGAAAAGCGGGTGAAAAGGCGATTAAGGAATTGGACGGAAGTGAAATTCGTGGTAGAAAAATCAGCGTTCAGGAATCCAATGACGGCGGAGGCCGCCGAGGTGACCGTGGTAAGGGAAACCGACGTCGCAATCGCCGATGATTGCGAATTAATCGTCTTACCCACCCTCGAATAGCGAAGTCGTGAAGACTGAGCAGTAATCCGATCGATTGAGGGGTTGAATGGAAGGCTGGTTAGTCCTCGACGGATATGAGGATGAGCCGGCCGCATTTGGCGTTCCAAATTACCTTGGTTTCCATATCCGATACATCTGCGGTGTTCTAGAATCTAGAGGAATCTCGTATACCTACCTAACCATTGATGAATGGAGACTTTACTACAAACAGAAACTTGCGAATTCTACAGAAAGAGAAGAACTCAAACGGGAACTTTCCGAATTAGAAGGTGCAGTAGTTCTAGCCGGTGCGGTGGTGCCTGGGAAGTATGTTCGAGGAACCCCCATCTCCCGCAGAGAATTGGATGAATTTCTTGCGATTTTTCCAAGTGAACAACCCGTCCTTACAGGTGGCTGGGCAATCCGTCATTGGCGTTACGATGGGTGGATGCCTTTACGCACGAATTTGTTCTGTGCAGTTCAGGATACAGACGCTACATTGGATTACTTTCTCAGCACTGGAGATTGGTCTCACAAACGTAGAAATAGCGAACAGTGGAATGGTTGGGCGAAGACTGGTGCCGCTGGACAATGCGTTACAAATCATCCTGATCTTTTCACAGAAGATGGCCGTTCTGGACCATTAACCTACGAAGTGGAATTGTATCAGGGATGTGTGCGCTATAAACGAGGTTGTAAGTTTTGCATAGAACCGAAGAAAGGAGTTCCGATATGGAGGGAAGAGGAGGATGTAATTGCCGAAATAACAACTGCTCTAGACAATGGAGTTCGTCATGTTCGTATCGGCGGTGCTACAGACATTTACACCTACAAGGCAGAAGGTGTGTTAGAACTAGAATACCCGATACCAGACCCAGAACCGATTGCTAAGGTTCTGCATGGATTAAGGCAAGATGAGAGGTTGCAGATTCTCCATGTTGACAATGCAAACCCCTCTATTGTTGCTGAGAATTTAGAACCAGCAACTGAGATTACAAAATCCCTAGTTTCAACACTTTCTGATGGTGCGGTTCTTTCCTTTGGACTCGAATCTGCAGACCCTAAAGTACACGAAGAAAATTGGCTAAATTGTGATTCAGAACAACTCAAAATCGCTATACGGCATATCAATAAATTTGGCCGAGAGAGGGGAGAAAGAGGTTTGCCAAAGTTACTCCCGGGTCTGAATTTCATTGCAGGATTGAATGGCGAATCAATCGAGTCATACAGAATTAATCGGAACTTGCTAGATGATCTTCGATCAGAAGGACTATGGCTACGGAGAATAAACATCAGACAGGTAGAAGGACAAGGATTCCAAGAAATTCCTGAGGATACATTTCAGGCCTTCAAACGTAGTATAAGAGAGGAGATCGACAAACCACTGCTGAAGGAGATGTTCCCAATTGGAACTGAACTCAAAGGAGTTTGGTGGGAGGCACACGACGATCGAATTAGAAGACCTGAGCAAGTGCTACAAGATATCCATAGAGCCCCCTCAATTCATGGTCGAGCAGGAGTAACCTTTGGAAGACAAATCGGAGCATATCCGATATTGGTGGGAACGTCTTACCAAATACCACTCGAAACAGAGTCGGATATCATCGTCACTGGTCATGGGATGCGGAGTATAAGTGGAGTTGAAACGAACTTATCGATTAACTCAGCAAGCCAATCTCAACTTGAGGCGATACCAGGAATTGGTAGTAAGGCCGCATGGCGCATAGTTTCCAATCGTGCAAAGGCATCGAGGAAATCTTCTGAAAATCCATATTCCAACGTAAAAACGGCACTTCAGGATGCAGGCATCCAGTCCTACGGACTGGCTCTTAAGGTCCTCAAGGCGTGATGCAACTCGTTCAGGCATAGGGAATAGTGATAATCTCAGTAATGACGCCAAGAATCATGTTGAACGAGGAAATGAAGAGAATCGTTGCTCTTGGAATCTGTGTCTTATTCCTTGGAGTTCCAATGCTAGGATACTTATCTGGCGGTAACGAATCATTGCCTTCACTAAAGGAAGAAAATGAGATTTCCTTTACACACTCTAGTGGTCCAACATTGAATATCCAAGGTAGCGAAGCTGGAACGGTCTTCTCCCATTCGGTGTTGGATATTGGTGTCGATGGCCCACTGGTAATACTTGCGAACGGAACCACTGTAGAATGGTCTCAAGGCAATCCAGTTTATAGTGAAAATTCACTTATCTCAACTTCCGGAAGATGTTCAATTCTATCCAATTACTCAATGTATTGTTCCGGTTCAAACAACTACGGACAACTAGGACTTGGAAATTCTGTTTCGACATCAGGCTACGTTACTCTTAGTCAAGAGCCGGTTGTAATCGATGAAGGTAAAGACCACACCTGTGCAATTCTACTCGACGCCAGCCTTTGGTGCTGGGGTCGCAACCACTTTGGCCAAGTTGGTGACAATTCCACTGAAAATCGAGTTTCTCCAGTAAATGTCGACCTAGGAAGTGGTGTTTACGCTGTAGCGGTTTCAGCCGGCGAGCATCACACGTGTGCCATAACTCACCTTGGCGATGCGATGTGCTGGGGGTACAACATTAGGGGACAATTGGGGGATGGTACAACCAACAATTCACTAGTTCCGGTCTTAGTCAACCACTCTACAGGGTTGCGAGCAGTATCTCTGGTTACCCCCGGTCTTTCTTCATGTGCAATTTTCGATAACGGCTCGGTAGGGTGCTGGGGTAACAAGTACACTGTATACGCCGACAATGGCGCAGTTACTGGAAACATACACCTTGTCGATCTCGGCACTAATGGAGCCATCATGCTAGACGGTACCGACTCACATACATGTGCAGTAACCGACAATGGGTCTATGCAATGTTGGGGTGTCAACACTCATGGACAGTTGGGCGATGGAACGTGCTCCTCCACGATTAATTCCGATTGTTCGGCTGAGAATATATTCCCAGGTGAAGGTGACCCAACAGTTCACGTGAACCTAAGCTCGGGACTTACGGTAATCGCAGCAGCAACTGGTTCAGATTCTACTTGTGCACTACTATCTGACGACTCGTTACATTGTTGGGGAGCTCAGTCTGGTGAATTTGATAACACGAATGAATCCCTTCTCAACCCGTACCAATTGACATTTACTGATGGTGCACACATTGCATATACTGAGCAGGACTTTGATGGTGATGGTATCCGTAATTTCTTCGACACGCATCAGACAGGTGATGACGATGGAGATGGGACATTAGATAACGACGATGATTATCCAAATAACCCGGCTAGATGGACCGACTGTGATGAGGGTCAATATGGCCGACTAACCTGTTTAGATGCAGCCGCTGGTCATTCAGCATCAGGCAACACGCTAGTACAGAACGAGTGTCAAGCAGGAACATTCCAGCCATTCACCGGACAAACTTCCTGCCTCGATGCGTCCGCCGGTCATTATGTCGATTCCTCGGCTTCGTCATTCCAGACACAATGTGCGACCGGCTATTCAAATGCCCAAATCGGGCAATCATCTTGCTCACCAGCTCCGGCCGGTTCCTACGTTAATCCAGCAGGCGGTGACGCGGGTACAAGCAATACAACATCGGTGCAACTATCAGCGATGAGTGCTAATTATTCAGCTTCAATTTCAGGTGGTTCGGATAGCGTTGACGTATTTTCTCTCAATTTATCTAGAACCACATGGTTCACCGCAAACCTGACTTCTCCGGCGGGGCAGGATTATGATATTGAATTACTTAATTCAACCTTCCAAGTAATCGATTCGTCAAATACCAACGGCTCCGATGAAGTATCTACTTCTCCTGCAAATAATTCAAGCGGAATGTATTACATTAGAATTAGCTACTCATCAGGATTCAATAACTCAGACGACTATAACCTAGTAATCAACTTGAGATCAACTAGTGCAGTTGCAACACAAGTTGGTTCCACCACGATTGATATTGATGCCGAGCACGGTATAGAAACCACATCTTGTTCTTCTGGTACTTGGCAGGATCAAACCGCCTCTACTTCTTGTAATCAAGCGTCACCAGGACACTACGTTTACGGAACGGGTGCCACATCTCAAACAGCTTGTTCTCCTGGATATTATCAACCGAATTCCGGACAAACAGGCTGTATTATTTCATCTTCGGGTTACTTTGTCGCGTATCCTGGCTCAACCTCTCAAACTGCTGCAGGACCTGGACATTATGTCAACGCCACAGGAGCAACAGCCCAGATTCCTTGTACAGTAGGCACCTACCAACCATCTTCAGCCCAGACCACTTGTTTTGCAGCAAGCCCTGGTTATTATGTTCCAGTCACAGGCCAAGCCAACCAGACTATCTGTAATGGAGGAACCTACCAACCAAACTCAGGCCAGAGAGAATGCATAAACGCAGCCCCAGGTCATTATGTACCAAACCAAGGAGCAACCAATCAAACACAATGTTCTGTAGGTACCTATCAACCCCTATCGGGCCAATGGTCTTGCCAGAACGCAGATCCGGGTCACTATGTCGATGACGTGGGCGCGATTTCTCAAACTGCCTGTTCAGTAGGAGAATATCAACCGGCGAGTGGACAGACTAGTTGTATTACAACATCCGCCGGGTATTATACAAACACAACCGGCTCAATCAATCAACAGCCTTGTCTTCCTGGAAACTATCAACCATTACTAGGACAGGCAGAGTGTTTTCAAGCCGAACCTGGACATTACGTAGATACACTGGCTGCAACGGCTCAAATCCCTTGTCCTGCAGGTTCATACAACCCTTACAATGGGGCCGACGAAGCAACTGATTGTATGCTTGCTGACACCGGTCATTTCGTGGCTTTAGAGGGTTCAGTCGCCCAAGATGAATGTAACCCTGGTAGTTTTGCTGCAACTCAAGGGCAAATTGCCTGTGACGCTGCAGCTCCTGGATATTACGTACCTAATTCAGCCGCTGATGCACAATTACCGTGTTCGATTGGAACTTGGCAAGGTTCCCAAGGATCAACTGGATGCGATACAGCAGATCCAGGAAATTACGTGGATTCGGAAGCCGCTTCAATGCAGACAGCCTGCAATGCAGGTACTTACAATCCAAACAGTGGTTCAGTAAATTCCGCAGACTGTCTTGCTGCTGATGCCGGTAATTACGTAGCAAATACTGGCTCCGCTGAACAGCTTCTCTGCCCCGCCGGAACCTATCAACCAGCACCCGGCCAATCCAGTTGCATCGACGCTGACTTTGGATACCATGTTCCGAATGAAGGAGCCACAGGCCAGATTGGCTGTACTATGGGCTCCTATCAAGGCGACCGAGCGGGAACCGTTTGTAATCCCGCGGATCCTGGTTACTATGTTGACTCTCACTTCGCGTCTTCTCAGACCGCCTGCCTCGCCGGAACTTACAACCCATCTAGTGGTTCTACTTCCTCAAATGATTGCATGGATGCAAATCCCGGATACTTCGTAGCAAATATTGGCTCAGCCTCACAAGAAGCCTGTGATTACGGACACTACCAGCCCAGCGCAGGCTGGTCTAACTGCCTGATGGCCGACCTTGGACATTACGTAGATACACAAGCTGCCATTGATCAAATCGCATGTGAAGCGGGAACCTTCAATCCCAACACAGGGTCGACCACTGGGTCTGCTTGTTTAGAAACTGAACCCGGAAACTACGTTCCAGACCCTGCCTCTCCTGCACAAATACCTTGTGAGGAAGGTAGTTACCAGAACCAAAGGCAACAAACCGAATGTAAACCAGCTAGTTTGGGATACTTCGTGAATACAACAGGAGCAATATCTCAGGTTGCAGCACCTCAGGACTTCTACATAGACATCGAAGGTGCTACTGAGCCATTGCCATGCCCTGAAGGCCGAATTACCATGGTTGAAGGTGCCAATGATGTAGAGGATTGCCGGTCAGATTACGATGGGGATAGAACCCCTGATTTCCTTGATGATGATGACGACAATGATGGAATAATCGACCATGTAGATCAATGTGATTATGGCATATTGAACTGGATTAGCACAAAATCCAATGATTGGGATCAAGATGGCTGTGAGGATACAATAGAGGATGATGATGATGATAACGATGGTTTTTCCGATGCAGAAGATCATCTTCCCTTAGATCCAACCGAGTGGCTAGATACAGATGGTGACGGTATTGGAAACAATGCAGATACTGACGATGATGGGGATGGCATTCCCGACCTTGAGGAACAAAAGCTTGGGCTTGACCCACTAATCGCAGATTACGATGGTGACGGATATAATGACAGCGTTGACGTATTCCCAAGGGACCCCAATGAGTGGATAGATACAGATGGAGATGGAACTGGAGACAATTCAGATAAATTCCCTACAGTGAAGTTTTACCAAACCTACGGACAAGCCGCAGTTCACCTGATTATTGGTTTGATTATTCTTGGAGTGGTTGGATTTAGCGTGCGAATGGGCTTCGGTGGCCGAATTGAGAAACCAGAGGCTGATGATAGCACACATGAGATTAGAGAAATTGCCGGAGTTGAAGTTAGAGTTTCTGCAGATGATATGTTTGCAGATGAGCCTGAGGCCGAGCCGGACCCAGAACCAAAAACCGACTTCACACCTCCAGCCGCAATGTTCGATTTGGGGGTCGCAGAAAGGTCTGTTGCCAACAATTCTATGGAAGAACCGATTGCTGAACCAGTTGGAATGGATCTAACACATGAGGCAGAGGTAGAAGAAGAGGCACTAATGCAACTCCAAGAGGATCCAGAACCCATCGAAGAAGTTAGCGAATTAGACCTCGACAGCCTTCTGGCCACGGCACCACCACCTAAACCGAGAATCGAAGCACCTCCAGATGCACAGACCAATGAGCACGGTCAGAAGGTTTGGCGGGATGACGAAGGAGATGTTTGGGTACAAAATCCGGACGGAAGTCTGCTAAGACACAATGTCTTGACTGGTGCTTGGGAACCTTATGAGCAGTAAGTCCACGATTTATTGGATGAAGGGTTAGACTAGTCGCATTGATAATGCGGCACCTAATGCGACAATTCGACGGTGAGTCAAATGACAGAGAATGAGAGCGAATATACCCCAACTATCGAAGCTAGCGCGCATTGCGATGGGCCTTGTGGAGTCTACGACCCTGCAAGTGCCAGAGTAGCCGCAGAGGCAGTCCAATCAATGACCAAAAAGATGGTCACCTTAGCAGAAAACCATTCATCAGACTGTGGTTCTGCAAGTTACATTAACACAATGAGCCGCTATGCTACAATTAAGGAAGAAGAAGCACAAAAGTGCAAGGACGAATTGTTGGTACTTTGGACGGATTACTTCAAGCCTCAACATATCGAAACAATTCCTGACCTTCATGACACCTTTTGGCAGGCTGCAAAGCTTTGCTCAGCATGCAAGGTTGAAGTCTCTGAGCAGCATGCTCAGGAACTAATGGATGCAGTTGAAGCAATCCACC
>CAZKVK010000038.1:0-12882 GCA_964556195.1 uncultured Candidatus Poseidoniales archaeon | reverse complement strand
CGGTATCTTGAGAAAGCCCCCCTCGGTCGCCGGTTCAATGGGAACACGCATCTCGCGCGTCCATGGAAGAATGGTTCTGGATTCTCGCGGTAACCCAACAGTCGAAGTTGACTGTGTTACTGAAGACGGAACACTAGGCCGAGCAATGGTTCCTTCCGGAGCTAGCACAGGTCGTCACGAAGCGGTCGAATTACGCGATGGCGGAGATCGCTGGGCCGGCAAAGGCGTCGACCAAGCAGTTGCAAATGTCAACGGGCCAATCGCAGATGCTCTTGTCGGAATGGATGCTAGTGATCAGGGTGTAATCGATGCAGCAATGATGGCTCTTGACTCAACTCCAAACAAAGGTGAGATTGGTGCTAATGCAATGCTAGGTGTCTCGATGGCTTGCCTACGTGCTACCGTTGGAACCGACGAGATTTGGCAACATCTCTCAGATGGAAGCGCCTCAATCCCAGTACCTCTGATGAATATCCTCAACGGAGGAGCACATGCAAACTCGAATGTCGATGTACAGGAATTCATGGTCGTACCTCACGGCTTCGACTCATACCCAGAAGCCCTACGCGCAGGTACAGAGATCTACCATTCACTTCGCGCCGTACTGAAGGATGCTGGACTACTTGGTGGAGTCGGAGACGAAGGAGGCTTCGCTCCAAACCTACCTCGAAATGAGGAAGGCCTACGATATGTTGTCGAGGCAATTACTGGCGCTGGATATACACCAGGTGAGCAAGTATCGATTGCTTTGGATGTAGCTAGTCAGGAATTCTTGCACGATGATGGCTACCACATAGATGGCAAGGTGATTAGCGGCTCAGAGCTTGGTCAACTATACTCATCTTGGCTCGATGACTATCCAATCGTCTCAATCGAAGACCCATTTGGTGAAGACGACTGGGATTCTTGGGTGGAATTCACTCAGCGTGAAGGGCACAGAGTACAGGTTGTCGGTGACGATCTGTATGTTACCAATCCAGAACGCCTGGCTCATGGAATCGCAATTGGTGCTTCAAATGCCATTCTAATCAAACTCAATCAGATTGGAACAGTCACCGAAACCTTGGTGGTTATCGCGATGGCAAAGGCCGCAGGCTTTGGCACAATCATCAGCCATCGCTCTGGTGAAACTGCAGATTCTATCATCTCAGATATCGCGGTTGGAACAGATGCTGGACAAATAAAGACAGGAGCACCGGCAAGGTCAGACAGGACCGCGAAGTACAACCAACTCCTCAGAATCAGCGAGCAGTGTAGTGCTTACGCGAATTTATTCTGATTTTTTGAGGAGACTCACTCACTCAATGTTGCAGTTGACAATTGCTCGAGTTGGTCCTCTAGCCTTTGCCATAGTCTGTTCGCTCTCTTAGTCATGAGTTGACATTGAAGTGTCAGATATATACTGTCGTTTTTGTTGAGTCAGGATTCTAACGATGTGAGTATCAATGGCAGAACTATCGTAGCATCGGATTCTATCACAAATCGAGGGGTTTCTACCCCTAATTTGCCCCAACTGATTTTCTCGTTAGGGGGCGCACCGGAATATCCCCCATAGGAAGGTCTCGATTCCGAGATTTGTCCAAACCACGACCACAGAGGAACTTGTTCTCCAACATCTTGTCTTAGCATTGGTACGACACAGATTGCGAAATCACCAGCAATTCCTCCCCCTACTTGCAATATGCCGGTAGGCGAATCGTCCTCACGATACCAATCTGCTAAGGCTTGCATAGAATCTAATCCACTTTTGATAATGTTTGAATTTTGGATTGTGCAATCAATTACCTTGCCAACCAGAATGTTACCCAATGTCGAATCTTCCCAACCGGGAACAAAGAGTGGCAGATTAGCATCGGCTGCCGCCATCAGCCAAGAATCGTTGGAATCGGAATCAAATTCCAGACCGCCGTGAAGTAGCAAATCGTAGAGGTATTCGTGAGGGAACCGGCTATCGCCAGCCGCTTCCGCATCTTTCCATAGTTGTAGCAATGGCTTCTCAATGTAGCGAATTGCCTCCTCTTCTGGTATCGCTACATCAGTTACACGGTTCATTCCACGCTCTGCTAAATCGGCATCCGATTGTGCACTCAAATCCCGCCAATCAGCTACCCTTTCGTAGCTCGAAGATGCGACTAAGCGGAAGAGATCCTCCTCTAAATTAGCGCCCGTACAACAAATTGCGTGAATTTTCTGAGCACGGATTGCAGGCGCTAGCGAGCGCCCAATACCAGCGGTCGACATAGCGCCAGCGAGGGTGATGATTAGTCGCCCTCCTCCGTCAAGAAATCCATTCAAAGATTCAGCACAATCGGCGAGAGCGCCAGCATTGAAGTGATTGTAATGGCGCTTGATAAAATCTCTAATCGCCATTATTTCACCTCATGTCTTCTCAAGATCCTCGTGTAGAAATCTTTCAACTTCTTCCCGCCGAATTAGTACCAAATCTCCCATTGCTGTCCTCAACGTTTCGTCGAGATCGTCGGCAATTTCATTGGGGTCCGCGCCGCCACAGGTGAATGCATCAACCGCAAGCCAACCCTTGTCGTAGTAGCAGTGAGCACTGATGTGACTTTCATCGAGTAGCACCATGGCAGCGAATCCTGTAGGCGAAATCACACCGTCGAATTCCTCAACATATGAGTGGACAATTCGGACATTTGCTGCATTGGCTGCGGCAATCATCTTCTCCAGCATCCAAGTGCCATCATGGACACCATTTCGATGATATCCATTGTAATCGACATAGACATGCTTGCCATGAGCGCCAGTCATCGAACCACCTGAGTAACCTAGTTCGGGGCAGGTTTTGATTTCAATGATTCTCAGGAAAGCCAAGCCTTCAGTCGCCTGATACCTTCGATTATTTCGTCCTCATCTGCGGCATAAGAAATGCGTACGAAGCCTTCACCACCAGTGATTAAACTGGCTGGGATCAACTGAACTCCTGCCTCTAATGCTCCATCTGCGAATTCGATATCAGTCATTCCAGTACCGGTAACATCGACGTAGGCGTAGAATGCCCCCTCACATTCTCCCACTCGTAATCCAGAAAGTTCTGACAGTCCTTGAATCATGATTTCGCGTCGCTTCTTGTATTCCTCATTGAAGCTATCAACCGCATCATCACAAGACAGAGCGACACGTGCGGCTTCCATCATGAAGGTAGGAATGTGGGAAGCCGAATTTGCCTGAGATTTGATAGCAGCTTTCATTGCGTCACTAGGGCCGGTCAAGAATCCTACTCGCATTCCAGTCATTGCCCAAGATTTTGACCAGCCGTTGACGATTAGTGTGCGTTCAGCGCCACCCTCAATCGAGGCAGGAGAGACGTGTGGATAATCCATCCAATTCAGTCGAGCGTAAATCTCATCGGATACAATCCAAAGATCATGCTCGACTGCAATTTCCACAATTGCTTGAATTTCTTCAGGGGTGTAGACCGCACCGGTCGGGTTGCATGGAGAATTAATCAGAATCATCGTGGTTTTATCGGTCACTGCGGCTCTAATCGCATCAATATCTGGGTGGAAATCATCCGGTTTGACAGAGACGTGAACAGGTACAGCGCCGATGAATTGCAACATCGGTTCGTAACTCGCCCAAGCCGGCGCTAGCAAAATCGCCTCGTCACCGGGCATTGTTGAAATCATAAATGAGTAAAGCAAAGCCTGTTTTGCTCCAGGTGTAATCAGAACATTCTCAGCTTTCACATCGAGGCCCTGATGCTTACCAAGATAATCCGCTACTGCCTGACAGAGTTCTACCGCACCTTGCCCTCGAGTATACTTGGTTTTGCCAGCCTGAAGTTCGGCGATTGCAGTGTCGATTACTTCCTTTGGCGTCTCAAATCCTGGTTCACCTACGGTTAGTCGAACAACCTCTGGACCGGGTGGCTGCAGGTAGGGGGCGAACCCTACACCGAGTCCGTCATACCGAGACGAGACCTTGGGCATACATCGACTGAGTGCAGACCGGTCTTCAAGATATGCAAAATTACCTCAGATAATTTGCACTTGGATTATCTTCCGCCACCGCCGGATCTTCCACCTCTACGGGATCTTCCGCCCGAACCGCTTCGCGATCTACGACTTTTCCTCTGACGTCCTCTACCACTTCCGATTTGATAACCAAGGCCTCCAATGTGAAGGTTAAATCCGGGACTTGAACCTCCACCACCGAGATTATTTTTCCTGCTCATTACTGCAAATACCACAGCAAATCCAATTATACCCACCATGACCAATATGAAACCAAATGAAATCTCTCCTGGAGGGTAAAGGTGTGCATCGCTTGGATCGTTGGAATTGTAAAAAATCTCTAAGCTGGTACCCACCATCATAGTTCCATTCTGACCATATTCCAAGCAATCGTCTTCGACTCCATCATAGTCATCGTAGAAATTGATATGATATTGGTCAAACTGAGAATAATAAGTGGTATTTTCCACTATGTAGGATACGTCCAAATCAACCCAGCACTCCAATTCGTACCAATATTCGCAGTATTCATCTCCCCAAACGTCTTCATAGCAATCTTCAATCTCAATCCAATAGTATCCTGGGTATTTTGCATCAATCTTTGAGTCAACGGATAACCATTCTTCATCAGACCCCAGATTACCTACAGATGCAACTGCAAAACCGGCTAGTATGATACCTATCACCAATACGACAGCAGCAACAACGAGAATAGATTTTGGAAATTTTCCACTATTGCTATCGTCGGAGCCCCCCCTCGTCGTTTGTTGCATATAGCGCTCTACTACTTCCTCTCGTCCACTGTCAGAATCTTCGAAATGTTTCTCTGGATCTGTAACTGGTGGAGAGTTATCATTTTCGTCATCGTCAGACATATGGTCAGGAGACCACCACTTATCCTTTTTCTCGGCGATTCTGACCCCTCAAGTTACTCGAAAAGAAGACTACTTTTCAATACCTGCTATCCTAATGCCCTAGTCAACCTATTTCGCTTACATAGCGATTTTTCTTTTTTGTTTTAGCCCCCCCAGACTCCTAACATTCTTCAAGTGGAGGTCAGGGGTCGGTCTATCCCTGCACGGGTGGCAGAGTAGCTATGCAACGGACTGCAGATCCGTGGACCCGGGTGCAAATCCCGGCCCGTGCTCCAATTTTCTCAATCAGCGTAGCCTATCCCATAGCGGAATAAAGGCAGATTAGAATTAGTCCCGGGAAAATCACCATTGGAGGCATAGGAATCTCTTCCATGAAGCCTCTGATTTTGGCAGCCACTATTGTCACAAATATTAGAGCAAGGGCGATTACATTACCCATCAAAATAGCTTCCGTAGCGGTGGAATCATCTACAGTCATACTGAGGTAGAGGTTCATTGCTCCAATGCCCGCAAAGGCACCTCCAATTAGCATTCTCATAGAGGCTGCAGGACCTCCTTCGATTCCTTCCACATCACCAAAGATGCTCTTGTTTAATCCAATGGGATCCCAATTTTTCATTCCGCCGACAAGAACCAAGACGGCTCCAACGATTTGCATTGCTTGTGTGTGTTCCATGAATTAACTTGGATAAGGCGGCTATTCATGGTAGCGAATCCACATTTCCACCGGATAAAATCAAACCAACACTGTCTATTCCTTCCAGTGTCGCGAATTCAGGCTTGAGAATTGCAGCCAGAACAGTAGCAGAAGAAGGCTCGACAATCATGTCAAGATGATCTCTGATGAGTTTCATCGCTTCGATTACTTCCTCATCAGTTACAGTAATGATTTCCTCCAAGTGATTTGAGAGAATATCGTATGTCATTTCACAAAGAGAGGTTAACAATCCGTCACAAATCGTATCTGGTCCTGTTTGTGGAATCAATCTACCAGCTTCTAGAGAGCGTGCGGCATCGTCAGCACCACTGGGTTCTGCTCCGAAAATACGTGCTTCCGGTAGCAGTGCTCGAGTAGTGATGCTGGTTCCAGATAGAAGTCCACCACCACCAATCGGGGCGATGATTGCATCAATCGGTCCGACTTCTTCAATCAACTCTAGAGCGGCCGTACCCTGACCAGCTACGACTCTGGGGTTGTCGAATGGGTGCACGAATGTCGCCCCAGTTCTTTCCATTACCGAGGCTGCGGTTGTTTCTCTGGCTTCCAAGGTCGGTTCACAGAAGGTGATCTCTCCTCCATGATTTCGTACGCCTTCGACCTTGACCTTTGGTGCAGTATCAGGCATTACAATGTATGAAGGAACCCCACGTCTCTTGGCTGCCAGTGCCACAGCTTGTGCATGATTACCACTTGAGTGAGTACAAATCCCGTTCTCCGCTTCTTCTCCGAGAAGAGCCACAGCATTACTCGCTCCACGGAATTTGAATGCCCCTACATGTTGCAGATTTTCACACTTGAAGAACAGTCGCCGTCCAGCTAGAGAATCTAACGCGGGTGACGAAAGAACCGGCGTGTGAGCGACTATCCCATCGATTCTAGCCGCTGCCGATCGCACATCATCGAAACTTACCGCCGACATGGTTTCAGCCCAGCGCAGGGGTCACTTAGGCATCACTTCTGCGGCGTGTTCAAGCATAATGCGCTGCTGGGCAGGGCAATGACGAAGTCGGAGGCGGGTTTTACTGTCCACGCCATAATCGGTGCAATTCTGGTCTTTGACGCGATGGTTTTAGGATTCGCACCGGCAGGGCCTTGGGGGGCAGAATCCTTCACTTTGGGGATTATTGGAATGACCGGCCTTGGCTTTTGGTACGTCGCTTGGTACCGCTTTACCTTCAAGCGCAAGGGGCTTATTCCATGGTTGGACCGCTGGACAAACCCTGAACAATCTTCGAAGCAAGTGCTTGCGGTCGGTGTATTCACAATCGCTCTATCTTGGGCTGCTGGAAATCCTCTGCAGGAATATCTGCCAGACCCGACCGGTTTGGTGTTGCTACTCATTGGTCTACTGATTTCGCTCTCAGGAATTTACTCGATGTTAGCACTAGGCCCTTTGGCGGACACAAGTTCAGAGGAATGAGCCGGCTACCTTTGGCCAGGCTTCCAAAATTGCAAGGGTAACGGTTCTTCACCGCTCATTGCTCTGAATGCTAAATGGTCAGCACGCTCATTCCACCGATGGCCACGATGGGCTCTGACATGTTCTCCAGTTAATTCACGCAAACCCGCAACTTCATCCCATAGCGCGCGCACTTGCGAGGCTAGGTCGCGATTTTTCTTGGCCCTCCATTGACCATTTGCAATATTGAGAGCATATTGCGAATCGGCGCGAATGACAACCGAACCTTTGCCACCTTGCTGCAATAACCAGACTAAAGCGGCGGCGATTGCGCTCAATTCTGCAGTATTGTTCGAGCCGACTTCAGCACCGATGAAAGCCTCCGAAGTTTCGTCTGTAATCACTGAACCCGAACCCTCAGTTACGATTTCCCCCCGACCTCTACCTAGGCCCGTATCGCCTTCCACGACACAAAACCCCCAGCCGGCAGGTGTCTCGGCAGTGACATTTCTATTCTCTTCACAAGAGCCATCCACGTAGATGTGGAGGGTTGCAACCAAGATACTCACTCACCAATCAGTTCGCTGTACGCCGCCGCGTCGAGAAGGCCATCAAGTTCTCCAGTATCACTGATTGTCATCTTCCAGATCCAACCTTCGCCGTAAGGGTCCTGATTGATTTGTTCGGGTGCATCTTCGAGACTTTCGTTAGCCTCTGTGACCTCTCCTGCAATCGGTGCATAGATTTCGCTAACCGATTTGACAGACTCTACACTCCCACAGGATTCCATAGCACCAACCGTCATTCCAACTTCTGGTAATTCTACCCAAACAACATCGGTTAGCGCATCTTGGGCGAAGTCGGTTACTCCAATTATTGCCTCATCGTCCACGACCCGAATCCACTCATGCTCAGGCGTGTATCTCAGGTCAGCGGGCACTTCGCTCATGTTATCGAGCCTGCGAGGCTACGACGAGGGGTCAAGTTTTCGATTCGGAAACCAGCCTTAGTCGAGCGAAAAATTCTCACTCTTCTTCGCCATATTGTTCTTCGAGATTCTTTTTCTCCAGCTCGGCCCAGCGTGAACCGAGCCCTTCATCGCTAGCCTCAAATCTCTCTTCTTCGAGTCGCTCTCGCATCACCGACTCCGACTCTCTACTGAACCAACGATCTAGCGGCCCATCACCATATTCTCGGTTTGCTGACATTCGCAAAATCCCGAGACCAATCAAGCACAGTAGCAGGATTGCAGGCAATGCTAGGGCAACCTCATTAGCACTCTGACAAGCATTTCCTTCACATCCAATCAACTCTATCCGCCCCTCAGTCAGTGCGAGTGCACTAAGGAATGCAACAGGTATTGCGATACCAATCAGCACCCGTTGAAGTCGCGCCGCGGGGGAATCCATCAAACACTCTGAGCGACCCAAAGGGGATGAATGCCTCGCTCAATCAGTAGGTTTCTCTAACCAATTTGTGAATCTTGTAAGGAAGTAGCGCTCGATTTACCGGAGTTACTTCCAGGATACGTGCATCATCACGCCTTCGAATATCTTGCAGAAGCGGGTGGCGGCTCTTCTTGTGCAAGGTTAGAATTGTCGGCATATCTGCGGCCAGTGCTTCCCTGACCACCTCGACGAATGCCTCACTCTCAACAGAGAACTTACCAATTTCATCGATGACCATTATCTCACACTCTTCCATGGTTCGCTGAATCGCTGCAACGCCGACATCGTCGAGCGCTTGAGGGTTTATTCCATAGCCAAGAATTCTAGTTCTGGAGTCAATTTCTCGGTGAGCCATAACTGCAGAATCACCTGTTACGATGTCCACACATTCAAATCCAACACGCTGACCATCTTCCATAACGGTCTGAGTTTTCATTCCACCAACAATTGGTTTTGCGTTAGGATCTTCATTACGAGCTCTCTTCTCCTGTTTACGCTCTTCTATGAGCATCTTGACAACCTTTTCCAAAACAGCAGACTTACCAGAACGCGGAAGTCCGGTTATGCCTATTTTTGGATGAATTCCCATATTCTCACCTCTGACCCTAATGCTAAACGCGACGGTACGCCCCGCGTACGTAATGCGGCCGTAATAATCAATTTGGTCAAAACGCTTCATTCGCTCCGCTGAACGGAAACGTATTTCCGGACTCTAGCCGAGACCTTTCCGCTAAACCGCCACAAATCGAAAATCGGACGACATGCGGTAAACCCCAATCAAGAGCCTAACGAACTTCGACCGTGGTCATGCTAACTGGTGGTGGGAATGGTAAATTCTCGATTTCGTAATTGTTGACGTTGTTATTGGCCGCCCAAGCTCTTGACCACAGGTCAAGAGTATCCGAATTCAGATGTTCGGCCAACCACAACAAACCTTGCTCTAGAGTTCCGTACTCCTCTGCTAGACTATCTTGTACAGCCTCCGGCAGTTCGAGGAAGTTTACTGAGTTACCAAGGACACAGTCCGGTGGAACAACTACCCAGCGAAGCCTTCTGTCCTGCTGCGCGTTGACGATTGCTTGGCAGGCAATACGACTAACTCCTCTTGCGCCGATAGGCCCCTTCCACATGGCCTGTGAGCGCTCTAATGCCTCTCTAGGAATCGAAGATGTGTATCCAGGGTGATTAATCGACACCTTTCCATTCTCTAGATTGAAGTGAATACCTCGAATGAATGGTGTTCCACGGGATCGTGGCCTCCAATCACGGATATCCTCCGACCAAGTGGTTTGATCTATTTCTCCAACACGGACACGAATAGGATCTCCACTTGGGTTCAGCCAGTTGTGGTCCTCGGATAGTCGAGGCAAGTCTGCTAGTCGCGAAATCGCGTTCAGCACCATACGTCGCTCGTGCTCAGCGCGAGGCATCCTAGGCACGGCCCAGTTTGTATCGGTCCAAGTGGCCCATGTCGAGCGCTCGAGTTCTAATTTCGGTGATTTTGGGTCCAGGCCGGTAGCTGGAAGTACATCGCTCGACTCAACTGGGCCCCAACTGGTTAGTTTTGTGGTCTCGCCTCCAACTGATATTCCGATCACCAAAACACCTTGTGAGACGCCAGGGAATACCCTCTGGCTCTCTGGGAATGACCAAGCCGTATCCCAGTTATTTCGCTCAACCATTAGTCGGCGAAGTGGAATACTGCTCTTTTCTCGTAGCAACGAGTCTGGTACAATCATTCGAACACGACCTCCTTCCTCAACAAGTTGCAGGGAACGTTCTAAGAATAATCGATACAAGTTGACATTACCAAGAAGTGTACTAAATCTTAGACGACCATCCGGTTCTGTGATACTGCGCAATTCCCTCGAAAGCTCCTTGCGTAGATGACTTCCATCGGGATGTCCTCGGAACCTGTCTTTGATTCGTAGCCATGGCGGATTACAGATTAGCAGTAGTGGGTCCTCATCCCAAGGCCAAGCACCCCTCAGTGCGTCACCTTCTTGCACACTGGTTTCAAGCAACTCTTCAGCTTGCTTCCTACCGATTCGGGACTCATCCCCATCTCCATCCAATTCGACCAGGTCGGACTTTGCAAGAATCAAGAGAAGCCTCCTGCGAGTACATCGAACTGCGATATCTGAAATGTCCAAGAGTTGCATTTTCGATAGAAGACGGATTGTATCCTCCTTCTTGGTGGTAGCAGGCATACCATCGATGCGTTCTGAGTGAACTTTCAGGAGACGCTCAGGAAAGAGTCCTGCTCCGACTGCAGGGTCTGCAAACGGAAGTGGAATTCCCGAGGCGGTCTTTCTGCCTGCTGTAACTGCCTCATCAACCTCGTTTTCATCTTCTTTCGAATTTGCCTCATTCATCTGTGCGGCGAAAGCACGGAATCCGGGAGGTAGAGCAGCCAATGAGATTCCAGTTGGCATAGGATTGTCGCAATTGGCACCGCGCTCGCCTAACTCATCAGCTAGCATAGCATCGGCAAATCGAGCCGGTGTTGCGTACGCACCGCGCGGAGATCGCCCATCAATTTCAGCATCGTATCGGGCCAACATATGGTCGAGTACAGCACCTGGATTGGACAGAAGTCCAGCAGGCAGGGTTGGCCAATCACTAGGCATTGTTGCGGCTATTGGAATATTGTGCCGAATCGACTCTTCCCAAGCATCCATCCAACATTCAAGCTGTTCAATTCTATTCTCGCACGACCTATCCAGTCGTGCATACCATCCCGAAGCGTCGCTAACCATGGCACCGACGCGCCTCCCCACATGGGTCTCTACTTTGAATGGAACGGTTGTTGTCAACCTCACTAGAAGTGGTTTTTCAAGGGTTCAAACCAAAGAAATCTTGCTCAATTTCAACGATTTGACGGTGTTGTAGTAGGTGGGCGATGGCTTCATCGACTTCATCAACGGAAATCCCCATTGGCTGCAATCCGTCGGTTATATCGTCGAAATGTACAGGACCCGCGTCTTCTAGCGAAGCGACCTCTATCGTTCCAAGGATATGTTCTGCAACAATAGCTAACAGTGGATCGTCCTCAACACCCATGATTCCACCAGCAATAACCGGCTCGTCGCTTTCTATAGGTTCATCATCCGAGTCTGTTGAGGAGGATGATTTGTCAAAGACATCGAAGAGGTTCTTCTGATGTGGGTCGCTCAACAAATCTTGGCCAGCAACTTCTCTCTGCCTCTTCAGCCTCTTTACCAAAGTCTCGATTCGATGAAGACGTTGTTCGAGCCTCAAACGCTCACGACCAAGATGAGACTCGACCAATTCTAATTCCTCATCTGCACGTTCCTCAAGCCAAGTCGACAAATCCCAAGTCGGATCGATCCTCAACATGGCGTCCCAAAGACGAACTAAGGAATCTGGTAATGCGTTCACATCAATCCGTGGAGATTCACTACCATCCTCTCCGCTACGGTCCATGTCATCTATGTTCGCGGTGACCGTCTATGAAATATCGCTTTGAAAGACCTCGGGAATTCGACTGTTTGGCCGAAGGAATGGATGGGTTGTATTGATGAATGATGAGCAAGTGCCCCCGCTGGATGACAGCCTACCGCCTCAGTGTGTTGCCCGGCGACGGAACCGGACCAGAAGTCATCGCTGAGGCACTAAGGGTAATCGAAGTCTTCCAACAACACAGCCCAGTTTCCTTTGAAATCACAGAAATTCCCTGCGGAGGGCAATATTATCTCGAAACTGGTGAAGAGTGGCCAGAGGGCTCATTCGAGCACTGCCGAGACAATTCAGACGCGATTTTACTCGGTGCAATCGGCTGGCCGAAGGCTAGACTCCCCAACGGAGATATGGCTGGAGGCCAGACCATTCTAGGGCTACGAAGTGGTCTGAAACTATTCGCTAACGTTCGGCCAATCAAACTCTATCCGGGAGTTCAACACAGAGTCCATGGAGTGCACAAGCAGATTTGGCATCCAGACCACGTCGACATGGTAATGGTTCGAGAGAACACCGAGGGATTGTATCACTCTCTATTACGTCGAATGGAGCAAAAAGCCAAGGGCGATAGAGATGAACCAATAGTGATTGAAGAATTCCCGGGTCTCGAGGGGGAGGTCGCTTGGGACCCAAGGCCAATCTCTCGTAAGGGTAGCGAGCGCGTCATCAAGTTCGCATTCGATTTAGCGCGACACCGTCAGCGAAAATTGGGTACGCCCCAATCGGTTACCTGCGTCGACAAGTCCAATGTTACACGTGGATGTAGACTGTTCAGAAAAATCTTCAACGAGATTGCAGAAGTAAATCCTGATTTAGAGACACACTCTGCATATATCGATGCCTTCACAATGTGGCTGATGAGAGACCCCGAAACTCTCGATGTAGTAGTACTTCCAAACATGTTCGGAGACATCGCAAGCGATCTAGCTAGCGTTTTACAAGGAGGACTGGGTATGGCAGCAAGCGCTAATCTAGGACCAAA
>CAZKVK010000037.1:0-12907 GCA_964556195.1 uncultured Candidatus Poseidoniales archaeon | reverse complement strand
GAATCGCCTCTAACAAAATTGCGTATCCCGATTCACATTCAAGAATCGCTTTCTTTCTCCCACCAACCCTCTTCTCCGGGCTCGGGTGGGTCGAATTTATCGATACCAATTTGAGATTCAGGCTCATCTACTAATTCAGTGTGTACAAATTTGGCTGGTATCGATAAATTCGACCCACCGGAATCAGGAGTTGTTTCTTCACCTCTAATACCCATCAAGAATGGCCTCGAACCCATGTACATAACGCCTATTCCTGCGAGGAAAAAAGGAGATGAGAATGCCAACGCAAAGAGTGATTCAAACGGATAATCTGGATCAATTGCCCCATCGCTAATCATCATGAATGGTACGAGAGCAAAAGGTAATCCGAAGGACACGAAGAATAGTCCGAAAAAAATTGATACGACACGAGGAACCGTGTCAGATTCTGAATTCATTCAGCCACCGAATCGCTATTACGACCACTCATCGAAGTCGTCTTTCTTTGCCTTCTTCCATTCTCTGTAGTGAGATTTGCAAATTGAGACCCTCCTAGATTGACCCTCAATACCATCTTCTCCCCAAACATCTGCTGCGCGATCAAAAGCCAGACGACGGCCTCCAATCTTCTTGTCGGCGAAATTTTCACATCCCGCAACATCACAACGAACTTGGCCTTCAAATTCCTCTTTCTTGCCCTTTCCAGTTCGACCTGCAGCAGCATCCGCTGCAGCACGCTTCTTTCTGGCCTTGGACTTGAATCCCATGACTTAGGCCGAGATTGCCCACGATTAGAAGGTTGCCTCGTCCCATTCGATATCGAAGGGGCCTCCTACCTTTGCAATGGAGGCCCGCCTGTCTGGGCCAACACCGACGGAGACAACAGGGATTCCACTTAGCGCCTCAATTCTGTCCACGATATTTCTCACCTTATCCGGCATAGCATCGTAACCCGTTCCATCTTTACGGCTCCCCTCTGCCATCTCAATCCAATCTTCATCGGTCATCGCAGGAAAACCTGGGTGGGTCTCGTAAACTGCGATACAACGCTCGACATCTGATGCACGTGTCGGGAAGTGTGTAATCGGCTTTCCATCTAGTTCGTATCCAATACAGATTTTGATTTCATCCAAACCTCCAAGAACATCTAACTTGGTTACTACAAGGCCGGAGTAACCACTTACTCGATGTGCATCCTTGAGGGCAACTATGTCGAGCCAACCAGTTCTACGAGGACGTCCGGTAGTCGTACCAAATTCATGCCCCACTTGGGCCATGTGTTGTCCTGGTCCTTTTTCGAGTGAAAGTTCACTGGGGAAAGGTCCGTTTCCTACACGTGTGCAATAGGCTTTGGTAATCCCAAAACATTCTGTGACATGTCCGGGATGAACTCCTGCGCCATGAGTAGCATTTGCCCTACCGACTACACTAGAGGTAACGAATGGGTAAGTGCCTTGATCAATGTCCAATAATGCTCCTTGGGCGCCTTCTAGAAGAACGGTTTCTCCATTTCTAAGTGCCAAATCAACCATCAATCCCGTGGGTTTTATTGCACTACCAAATCTATCCAATATCCATTGCAATTGCGAACTAAGTTCATCTGCTTGGATTTCTTTGTCGTACCCCACAGTCTCTAGTTGCTTATTCATTCTGACAACGATTTCCTCAATTCTTCCTGTGTCAGATAGAACCTCCTCGATATCCGTAAAACGAATTCCAACTCGCTCGATGCGGTCTCGATAGGCTGGACCTATTCCTCTACCCGTTGTGCCAACTACCTTATCTGCACTATCGTAATACCTGTGGAAAGGTAGAATTACACTGGCTCTTTCACTGATGAAGAGTCTCTTTCCTTCCGGCTTTTCTCCCGTTAATTTCTGCCAGCGTGAGAGTTCCTCGTCAAGTACCCAAGGGTCGATGACCATGCCATCTCCGAGAACTAGATTACAGGTTCTAGATGTGACTCCAGAAGGTATCTGATGAAGCTTCAAAGTGGTGTCTCCAACGACTATTGTGTGACCCGCATTGTTGCCACCTTGGAAGCGAACAGCCCATGTCGATTGAGGGGCGAGTTGGTCTATGGCCTTGCCTTTACCTTCGTCGCCCCATTGGGCTCCGAGCACAACCGTCGCAGGCACCGTAATGCTGTGCTCTATCGAGGGTGTATGAAACCATTGGTCGGCCGATGACTGCTAATCGCAGCGTTGTATTGGTTGGGAATGGGTTATGAAGGGGAGTCAGGTCGGCGCGCCTGTATGGCTCAGCGCTTTCCAGAGGCAGAGAGACGTTTGCTCCACAAGTGGATTTGCATGAAGTGCAGTGCCACTCACCGTGGCACCAAGGTTCGTGTCTGCCGAAAGTGCGGATACAAGGGACTTCGAAAGAAGGCAGTAGAGCGCCGAAGTGCATGAATGACCTCTTTTTTTAAGCCTCAATGGTTTTCAATATCATTCGGGAGGGCTTACTATGCTCGGCTCGGCTTTGGAAGGATTCGCCCTGAGCATTGGCTTAATTTTAGCCCTAGGACCACAGAATGTCTTCGTAATGAGGCAGGGTCTAATGCGTTCGCATGTATTTGCTGTATGTTTGGCTTGCTCACTCTTTGACGCGGCCCTAATCGCTGCAGGGGTATTAGGTATGGGGGGCATATTAGCTGGAATAGAGGGTGCAGAATTCACCATTGCATTGAGTGCCTCTATATTTCTAGTCAGTTATGGATTATTGAGATTAAAATCGGCAATGAATCCTATAGGGATGACCACAGAAGGAGAAGGGGAAAGTGAACTTGCTCCGACAATCGCCGCTGCTGCTGCTTTCACCTTCCTGAACCCTCATGTTTACGTTGATACACTGTTGTTAATCGGAGGAACATCTAGTCGTTATGTTGGAGATGAAAGATTAGCCTTTGGAATCGGCGCTGCTACCGCTTCATTCGTCTTCTTCTTCTCCCTAGGTTATGGAGCCAGAAGTCTATCCGAAGTTCTCAATAGGCCTGAGGCTTGGAGGTATATCGATTTGACAATCGCGGCAATCATGTTCATCATTGCAGCGGGAATAATGCAACCTCATCTACTGTAGAATATCTTCAAGCGCAAAAATTAGAGAATTAACCTGATCAATCGAATTATCGATATGAGGTGAAACTCTTAGGAATCCTGATCTACTGGTGACTAGAATCGAATATTCATCTTGAAGTCTCTGAGCAACTACCTCACTACTGATTCCTTCTGGCATCCGTAGGCTAACAATTGCACTCCTCTCCTCAGCGGACATGGGAGATACAACTCCAAGGCCCAAATGGTTTGCACCAGATGCAACCGCGTCAGCCAATGTCAAGTCATGCTGCCAGACCTCCTCGATTCCGATTTCGCAGATTTCTTCTACCGCAGCAGCCAATCCCAATACGGCGCCGAAGTGTATCGTAGTGTACTCAAATCTACTAGCATCTTTTGGAAGATGCATTCTATCTGCTCGTAGATCCCAAATATCTGCATGACTACGGAATCCAACCAAACCCGGATTCAAATTTGAGCAGATTGAAGGTGAAATATATCCGACTGCGGCTCCGTAAGTACCTCTGAGCCATTTGTAACCTGAGGATACGATCACATCCGCGCCACAAGAAGGTGCATCGATTGGAAACATACCCATAGACTGGGTTGCATCAATAACCAGTATTGCACCAACGGAATGTGCGGCTTTTGCGAATTTTTCTAGATTATATCTTTGACCATTTGAAAACTCAATATGTGATAGTGTCACTACTGATGTGCTTTCATCGATTAAGCTCAAGATATCTTCTGGATTTGTGTAAAAATTGGAATCATGATCTGCTAGGCGGATTTCTGCCCCACTTGCTTCAGCAACTCTTGACCAAGGATAAACGGTTGAGGGGAAGGACGATTTTGTAGAGACGACATTGCTACCCTCTTCTGGCCAAACAGCCCATGCAATGGAACAAAGTAACTCCGTTGCGCTAGAGCCCACGCATACATCTTCAATCCCACATGATAGTAATCTAGCGACGGCTTGGCGAAGAGGGAGCATTCCATTTTTCTCGGCTTCGCCATCAAACTCAGCTGCTCCCCCTCTAGCAAGCGCGTTGGACCAAGCCAAAGATGCATTATGAGCCGCGGGGGATGTTGTAGCAACATTCGCAAACGAAAGGTTGGTCCAATCTGACAAGATATCCCCAGCAACGATGTCAGGCTATTGCACTTCAAGGCTTAGGAGCCCCGTACCTCGTTCAATAGAGCCTCGAGTGCCGTCTGTATCTGTAGGCAAAGGGGCCCATAGTGGATTGGCAAATTTGCGTCATTGAAAATTTCATCGAGAATACTAGCAGTCATACCCAAGCGGATATCCATTTCCTTATCTTTGTTGAGAAGCCATTTCTCAACCGCGTCTCGGGCAGAGTTGCGGATGTTACGCGGAACTTGTGTGTCCTCTAACTGACCGAGAACCTGAGCGATTTGCTGAATGCGATTCTCTATGTCCAACATTCGATGCCTCCAACGGCAGGCCCACCAGCGACCCCTGTTTAAGCGCATCCCCGTTAATGAAGAATTATTAGTTAAGAATCTGAACACCAAGTAGCCCAAGGCATGTCGGTGTTTGCGGCTCCAGAACCTTCTCCTTCAGAAGCCAAAGATATGATTCCGACGGCTGTTTCCGGTTTGATTAATTCTCTAATCCCCCATTGCATTCCTGATTGAAGATCTCCTTCACTGCTACTCTGAATTTGCTGGTGTACGCGATAAGAGAGTAAGGCGGTTGTAATCGCCTCACCAACTCCTGTAGCCGCTACTCCAAGTCCATCTTCAACCCAGAAACCACACCCTGGTAATGGTACATCACCAACTCTACCTGCTGGTCTGTAGGACGTTCCACCTGTACTGGTTGCTGCAGCGATTAATCCCGAGGAATCTCTAGCAATTGCACCTACGGTATCTGTTTCCAACTCCGGCATAGAGCCCCCCAGTTCACCAACATCTCCTTTGTTGCCTTTTGGTGGCCTTCCAACTACAGGCGCATTGAGGTGGCCACGCTTGTCAGCCCATGCACGAGCGCCTGCTCCAGCAAGTCCATTGATTTCCTCATCTAATAGATCTACACAAATTCTAATGGGATTTGGTGTATTTTCCATTACTGCCACAAAACCCATTCTGCCATCTGAGACCTGTAGTGAGGCATCGGTTAGTACTGAGCCATCATTTCTCATTACACTGCCAGTTCCTGCGTTGAATACTGGATCATCCTCAAGGACAACACAAGCCTCAACAGCGGCTTGAATTGCATTATTACCAGATTCAAAGACGCAGCGTGCGGCTTCTATTGCAGGTTGAAGGTTGGGCAATCTCTCAGGCCCTGCTCCAGCGCCTCCATGAACTATAATTGCTGGTGCCGGCATCTAATCCCCTTCCTAACGACGTGGAGACGGAACTTGAATTAGGCGTTCCAAGGAACTAGCTAAAAATTGTGAGATTATGCTGTAGGCTGAGTGTCAGGCCCACCGGATATCGTATCTATGACATTGGCTAGCCTCTCCACTAGACTGACCTTCTCTTCTGCTCCAACTAATGCATGCTGCAGTACTTCGTCAAGCGAATCGACAGGAAGAACTTCGACCATTGATTCGTACTTTTCATCGATTAGTACATCTTGCAAGTTGCTACGAGGAATTATTACTCTCTCGATTCCTGATTTGACAGCGGCTTCGATCTTGGCCGAAACCCCTCCAATCGGCAACACTTCTCCACGAACAGATAATGAACCAGTCATTGCTAGATTTTGGTCTATTGGAACTCCCTCAAAGGCGCTGATAATTGCTGTGGCCATGGTAATCGAAGCACTATCGCCATCGACGTTATGAGTTCCTGGGAACTGCACGTGTAGATCGTAGTCCTGAATATCCTTGCCGGTCAATTTCTTCACAACGGCACTGATGTTGGTGACCGATTCCTTAGCCAAATCCGACAGACCACCGGTAGCGATAACTTGGCCCGAGCGACCCTGAGCAGGCGTGACCATTGCTTCGACCGGTAAAACCACCCCTGAGTAATCGGACAAGCCGGTGTCCGCACCGAGAACTGCTAAGCCATTAACTCGACCAATTCGCTCGCCTCGATTAACTAGCATTGCGTATTCTGACTGTCGCTCAAGATATCGATCGGCGACCTGCTGTTCCAGAGGTTTTGCAATCGCTCTTGCGCGTACGACATGTTCGGACAATACCAATGGAGCTTTTTCCTCAGCAGCGAGGTCTCCGGCTATTCTAACCAAGCCACCCAATTCACGCAGACGAAGTGAGAGTTTTCCACGGCGACCGCTTCGGCGCTGGGCTTCTTTCAACACCAACCCAATAGCTGCTTTGTCAAAGTGTGGAATTGATTTACCACTATCTTTCAGCATCTCGTTACGAACTTCTTGCGCAACGAACCGAACTAGCCTTCGGCGATTTCTTTCAGTATCCGGCATATCGGTATTGACGTATACCTCGTAACCATATCCTCGGATTCTGCTCCTAAGGGCTGGGTGCATGTTCTGAATACTATCCAGATTCCCTGCTGCCACAAGAATGAAGTCAGTTGGCACAGGTTCGGACTTAGTGAGTGCGCCACTGCTGCGCTCGGAGCGACCAGAAATCGACAGTGCCTTTTCCTGCATTGCAACCAGTAGGGCTTGTTGCTCTTCCATCCTTAGCATGCGAATCTCGTCGATGTAGAGTACTCCTTTGTTTGCACGGTGAACGGCGCCTGGCTCGACTCTCTCGTGAGCGGGTGTAGCGAGATCTGCTCCGGATTGAAATGGATCATGTCGCACATCTCCTAGTAAGGCTCCAGCGAGTGTGCCTGTGGCGTCAATAAACGGCACCTCTTCGTTGCGCTCGTGTTTGACAAGTAATTTTGGAATATTACCCTCATCACCCGAATTTAACCGAGTTCTTAGGAAGAAATATCCGAAAACAAGCAGGAATGAACCGAAGATGAAAGTCAGAATCTCACCTGAGGATATTGTAGCGAGTAACAAGGCTGCACCCACAACTAGAGCGATGAATAACAAAGTCCGATTGGTTCTCTCTCGCTGCTGCTTGATATGTGCACGGCGTTCTGAAATAATACTGGAACCTCGACCTGCAGGAACGGTTCTGATTCTGGGTTCATTCTCATCCTCGTGATTACGGTAGACAAGAATATCCTCCAGTTGTTCCTTTGGTAAAAACTCAGTCATTGAACGAGCCAACATGGATTTTCCAGTGCCTGGCTCACCGACCATTATGATGTGTCGGCGCTGTTCGGCAGCCTTTCGGACAATGATAGAAGCAGCCTCTTGACCAATCACCTGATCGACTAGTTTGTCTGGAATGGGGACTTCTTCAGTTGAAACTATTTCCAGTTGTTCTGACCATTCCTCGACTGGTATATTGCACACAGGATCCTTATCTGCCGAGACGCCGAATGCGGCACCATCTTCCCAGGACTCTAGTGGGTCAACAGGTGCCTCCTCTTCGGTCATCGCGCATCCCCTCGGGGTTTCTCCTGTTCAGCGCACCTTCTTGAAGGTGCGTTATGAGTAATTCAGTCGAACTATTGTAGTTCTCGGCGCTTAAGATACTCTGCGCCGTAGTAATTCCATTGTTCCATTGTCCAACCAGGAGGCAGACCTTCTGGTGGCAATGGTGGACCCATTCCTGGTGGTGGTGGTGGAACTGCTAACGGACTAGGCTCAGGTTCTTCGTGCCCCGAATAGTCATATTCTTCCTGATAATCGTAAACTTCAGCACTGACGCCATCTCTGCGTTGTCTTTGCAATACGATGGCTAGACCCATTACTAAGGCAATTGAAAGCATAATTCCAATCGCCATAAGTCCAGTTGTTAATAGTGACATTGTAGCCTTGTCCTGGTTACCTTCACCCTCGGTTTCTTCCGGCGTTATCTCAACAGGTTCGGTCGCGTAGGCCTTGAATTGATCGGTGGTCGAGCGATCGAATCCTTCAGAGTCCGCAGCATTGACCGATAAGGTAACGTAATCCGCTACTTTGAGGCCTTCTCCATCGTTTGCTAGAACAATGAACGGTCCGAGATTATGAGATGTTCCAAAGTCATTACAAATTCCAGTGATACTGTTACAAACACTCCAGAAAACTTTGATTTCTGAAAGTTCAAGCTCACCGACATTTTCGATAGTTACGCTGGGGTTCAAGCCGAAATCGGTTGAAGAGATATCGACGCTTAAGTCGCCGTAACCTGATGTATCAACCCATAGAAGTGGAAGGTCATCAACTACACTTACGGTTATGATGGCGGCACTAGAGGCTCCATGGCGATCTTCTGCAGTAACCGTCACCATCTCCTCACCAGCATCTTCCCAACTCATTGTGGCGAGACCGGAAATTGGATTGTATTGCACTGCCCCTGGAACGAAGGTTGTGACTGTGATCCAAATATCCTCTTCTGGATCATCGACATCGGAAACCAATTCTATTACGTTGAAGGTTAATCGGTCACCCGTCTGAAGAATTGGGTTAGAATATTCACCCAAATCAATGATTGGTGCGTCGTTAATGTTGTTGATATGGAAAGTAATTACAGTATCGGATTCTTTCACTCCATCGGATGCTCTGACTACGATTTCAGCCATGCCGTAACTATCGTCATCAACGGCGGCGACGTTCAGGGTTTGATCATAAATTTCGGCAGACATTAAGGATTCATCACTGATACTGACAATCGAGAGAGAGAGGGTGTTTGCAGGTACGGGGTTTCCATTGTCATCGGTGTCGGTTAGGTATTCGGTTAGAACCAAGCTAGTGGAGCCACCTTCATCGAATGCTTGAGTTGGAATTCCACTCCAGCGAGGCTGACCATTCTCAATCACGTTGAACATCAAAGTTCCTGAGTTGAAGTCTTCGCCGTCTCCGACGGTGATAAAAATTCCCTGAGAAATTGTGTTTCCAATACTATCATAGGAAATTTCGTCAAATAGGACACTGATTTCTAGAGTCTCAGAATCAAAAGAAATGAATTGGTGTGCATTTGAATCGATAATTAATTCAGAATGTGGAGTTTCTGCATCACTGATCAAGCCTACTATCGAGACGGTTTCCACGCTGTCGACCTTGACAGTTGGAATGCCGCCAAAACCTTCGTCTCCAGCCTGTAGAATTCTAGGCAAGGCATTTCTCAACTCAAATGCATTCTCAGTAATTTCCCAATCCGATTGCTGTCCACCAGCATCTGTCCATTGCATTCGAATGTCATATAACCCGGATTGAGAAGTCATAGGTGGAGTAATGGTGTGAATGTAGCGAGAATTACCGCCACTTCCTACCATATCGATGGAGGTAATCCAAGCATCGTCCCAAGCATCCATACCATGAACGCTGTAATGTAATTCTGCGCTCATCGTTGACATATCATCGACCAAATCATTTGATAGAGCGGTAGACTCAAACTGAATCGTAGTACCTCTCTCTACACTGGATTCTGCAACTGCAACAGGGCGGTTCGGAACGGGTGGCATGTCGTGAAGAGCTAGATCATCTTGGTAGTCATTGGTTGGAACTCGGTCTCCGACCATTCCAGAAATACGCGCTCTGAAAGAGGAGGTTCCTGAGGGCGCTAGAGTGACGTCGCTTGTGTCGAACATCGTGGTATATGACTGAGTTCCACCTACTGCAAGTTGGTTGATTGAAATGCCACCGAGGTGTATCTCTTCTCCACCTGAGAGATGATAGATATCTATGCTACCTCCATCGCTATATTCTTCAGCTCCATTATTCGCGATATTGACCTCTAGGTCGAGAATATCACCTGCAACGAAGCCATTGTTTCCATTTGCATTTCGAGCCTCAAAGTCCACTATTCCTACATCGATTAATGGGCCCATGTCTAGATCTATGGCGGCGTATACCTCATTGTAGGTTGAATAATCTCCATCCATCAAAGCGAATATTGGCCAGAAGTTTTCCCACTGGGTGTATCCACCACCAGAACGTACTGTGTTCAGTGGTTTATCCCAAGTCAATGTCTCTACCTGATTCGGTGTCAAGGTCACCTCTGTGAAGTCGTTATCATCGGAGAGTAACCATGCACGGAATACGTGATGAGGCCTGCTTCCATCATCGTATGCCTCAGCACCTACTTTCTCTGTTACAGCCCCGTAGACATACACTGTAATGTCACTAGTTCCAAGGTAAGTAATGTCCAAAGTTGTCGTTACCGTGTCGCCGGTGGAATCCAAAGCGACACCTAGTTCCATACTGAAATCACTGGCATCGGCATGCATACAACCTCCAGCGCTAAAGTCTGCATCGTAGTAATTTGACCCTGCTGATCCAACCTTGTAGCAGGACCCTGAGTTCTCGTCAGCGAAAGCAAAAGTCGGGTAACCACTGGATGAAGCCATAATGTGATTCTGTCTGTTTACTGGTCCATCGGACGGCCAGCCGGTTGAGGCCCCTTCAAAGAAGGAAATGTAGGTGAAATCCTCAGCATTACTAGTCTTCAAATTGACCAACGAAGGTGATGCGCTTCCCATACAGGGACCACACCAATGCGCTCCAACATATTCGCCAAAGACTGTGTGGCCTGGACTAACGGCAAACCTAGGCATTTCTTTTACCTTCAATTCCTCCCTCTCTACAGTCTGTTCCTCTATCATGAAGTATCCCATTGCAGACATTGTAAAAATAAGCAATGTCATAGTTAGTGTGGAGATTTTATTCACTCGCATGGCTGAGACCATGGATAAATGGCGTAATCTTGGTCCTTTATACATAACCCAATGTTGCCTCGCCAAAAAAAAACGACCCTTTAGGGGTCGATGTCGAGAAATTTAGGGGAATGAAGAAGCGAAGGTATTGAATTAAATGACCGTGGCAAGAGTGAGTGATGTCAGCATCTGAGGAGTCAGCAGAGGTACCTAAATGGGTGGCACTTAGAGAGGATGATGGGAGATCATACCTAGTCAACAATGAACCTGGTGAAATCAAAATTAAGGGGCTGGGAAGATTCGATCCTTCAGCTCTGTTAGAGGGATTCTCAGTCGGTGATAGAATCATTGTTGGCCAGAAATCTTTGACCATAGTAGACGCCGCTCTACCTGAGGCCCGTCGTAACATGAATAGACGGGCGCAAACAATTGGGATCAAGGACTCAGGATTTCTGATTTCTTGGATGGGAATTGGTGTCGGAAGTCGTGTACTGGAAGGAGGTCACGGCTCTGCAGGCCTTGCTATGAATCTTGCAAATGTAATGGGTTCAAAGGGATACTTAATTTCGGTTGAGAACAGACCAGAACACGCAGAAGTTGGTCGAGGAAATATGCAGAGAATGTTTGAATTCTCAACCGAATTTCCTACATGGAAACTATTGGAAATAGATTTGCAAGAAGCGGCTTCTGAGGTTGCTGGAATTTGCGGAGAACTGGATGCAGCAATCATCGATATCGCAGAACCTTGGACGGTTGTCTCGGATATTTCTCAAACTCTCAGAATTGGAGGAAGAATTGCATGCTATTGCCCTACTACCGCACAACTAGAAAAATCTTGGAATGCGGTCGAACAAGAGGGGCTTGTGGTAGAGTTTGCCGGTGAAATGGTAGAAAGAAGATGGTCGAAAGCCGGCAAAGGCGGAGTAAGACCTGGGAATCAACCAATGGGGCACACAGCATTCCTGTTAATCGCAGCAAAAATAGCACCTCACGAAGAAGAATAAGTGGTGCATCTGGCTCTGTTATCAAAGTGTATTCAATTGACGGTTTCCCGCTCCACCGGGACCAATCCAATCAGCAGGTTTGTTTCCAAGTATTTCCTCAATTGCGTTCATGTCATTATTACTCATTGTAAGTGCGACTTCGATGCAACCTAAATTATCGCGAAGTTGATCGGCTGTTGTAGCACCTAGAAGTATAGTGGAAACATTTGGATTCTTCAAACACCAAGCGAGAGCTAGTTGGGCTGGAGTACAGCCCTTGTTTTTTGCAAAATCTACAAGTTTTGCCACAGTATCAAACTCGCCACGAGCCTTGCGCTCCTCTAGGTCTTCAAGCAACCATTCGTAACCGTCCTGAGTGGGGCGAGAATCTTCTGGGATTCCTTCAAGATACTTTCCGGTTAGGAACCCTGACCTAAGTGGACTCCAAATCGTAGTTCCTATCGAGTATGGATAATTGTATAGAGGGAAGTATTCCTCTTCGAATCTCTGCCTGTGGAGCATATTGTACTGAGGCTGTTCGAATTGCGGAGGCTCTAGGCCTTCGCTCTTTGCTATCCAATAAGCCTCAGTGATTTGTTGAGCGGACCATTCACTTGTACCCCATGCGGTTGCTCTACCTGAACGAACAATGTCAGTCATAGCTCTGACAACTGTAGCGGTTGGTGTGAATGGGTCGGGTCGATGACAGAATACCAGGTCAACGTAATCTAATTGTAATCTTGCCAAACACTTGTCCATACCTTCACGGCAGTGTTTGACTGAGAGTCCGGATTCATTCACTCCAGAACCGCCCCAGAAAATCTTGGTAGTGATTACTAATTCAGAGCGCCTCCAAAGTTCAGTTTCTTCGGCCTGCAATTCTTTCAAGGCTAGACCGAAGATTCTCTCAGCCTCTCCATTTGGGTTCCCATAGGCTTCGGCGTGGTCGAAGCAATTGACTCCCGCTTTGCGGGCAACTTGCATCAACTCCTTTGCAGTCTTTACCCCCGAATCACCACTTAGTCTATCCTTGACTCCATATGTTGCCCAGAAACCATAGGATAGTACAGAAACTTGGATTCCGGTATTGCCCATCATTCGGTAGTACATCGACTCGTTGTCCATGCCTCTGTGTTGGGTATCGACTACTCAAGCATTAGCACGTAGCAAAGCAGACTTTCGATTCGATTCATAAATTGAAGACCGGACGCAAAGCCATGCGCGACAGTA
>CAZKVK010000036.1:12307-13466 GCA_964556195.1 uncultured Candidatus Poseidoniales archaeon | reverse complement strand
CTAGCGTTTTACAAGGAGGACTGGGTATGGCAGCAAGCGCTAATCTAGGACCAAAACATATGCTGTTTGAACCGGTACACGGCTCAACTCCAAAGTATGCTGGTCAGAACGTAGTCAATCCAATCGCTACCATTCAATCGGTACAGATGATGTTCGAGGCATTGGCCTACAGAAAGGAAGATGTAGACTTAGACATGTGTGCCGACATTCTACAACAAGCGATTCAGCAACACTTCGAGGAAGGTGGAATCGTCACTTACGACCTTGGCGGAGAGGCAAGCACAGCCGAAGTCGGACAAGCGATTGCAGACCGATGTGAAGAGATGCTCCGAGAGCAATTTGCAACCGCTTGATTGAGTGTAAACCTCATATTTGATCTGATGCTTTAGCCATTATTGCCAGCGCGTTACGTAAAGCTCGGTCGTTATCCCAATGCGAGACTTGTGGATTTTCAGTTAGGGCCGTGCAGAGTTCAACCATCGCCCTACTAACTTCATCAACTATGGTAACATGAGCCATCCTCGCAGTTCTTGAAAGTGGATTAAGGTCGATTACCAAAACTTGTTTTCCGAGAGCCACAAGAGCCTCACATCTATCACCATCTTCCAAAGGTACGAGCACTGCATCTGCTACTTCGATACCACGAGCACTGCAGATTGCCCGAGGCCCTTCAAGGCCTTCTATTCGACCGTCAGCATCTCCTCCAAGAATCTTCACGGAATTCACAGAATAGGACCATTGCGCCCCCTTCCAATCTCTCGGTGGGTCTTCGTTTGCGACCTTTTCACGAATTTTTTCTAGGGTAGAAATCAGTTTCCTCATTCTTTCTGGAGTTCGATAGTAGATGTTAACTTCAACCGGACATCCAAGAATCGCAGCGGCGCGAATCGCCTGATCTCCAGCGAGCACAGTTGTGTTTCCATTTAGCGAAATAACCGGGCTCTCAGCACTCAAAAGCCGAGCAGCGACTTCACGGATTGCCAACGAGGCCGACTCACTAGTTTTCTCGCTGAGAAGGTAATCAAAAGCCTCGCCTCTACCGTGGGCAATCATTGCTGATTCTGCAAGTAGTCCATCCGCTGCGGCCGTAGTCAATTTTGCGCGCGCAAGTAGAGATGCCTTCCTTGGATGGGAGTCAGGAATCTCGCCCATTCAATCA
>CAZKVK010000036.1:0-12207 GCA_964556195.1 uncultured Candidatus Poseidoniales archaeon | reverse complement strand
CTCACTACTTTCATTGACAGATCTAGGGGTGACACTCCACGATTCAGAGCACTAGTTGAGACCAAGTCGACACCGGAATTAATCCATTGTTCAAGATCTTCGAGGACAACTCCACCAGAGCCTTCGAGAATACACCAGGGTCGAAGGTTTTCTTGCACTAGGATTTCATGAACTTCAGCACAGCCGCTTGGGCCCATATTGTCTAGCAATAGCACAATTTTCTCACAACCACCGAGCTCAACTTGAAGATTATCCCATGATTTTGCAGCAGCTACTGCCTGTTTTTCATCTCTGACCTCAACAACGGTGAACTCTGCATCAGATTCCATGTCGATAGCCGCTACTGCATTTCCCACGGCTTCCACCTCGTCGGTAAATCCTGGAGCCAGTGAGGCTAGATCGTTTTCTTTAATCATCAATGCATCAGCACGAGACAATCTGTGGGTCAATCCACCACCGATATGCACAGCCCACTTGTCGAGCAGCCCCCAGTCGGTCTTTCTGGTACAGGCAATTCCCATTTTTCCCGCCTGAGAAACCCAAGAAGCAGTATTTGTTGCAATACCAGACATTCGACCCAGTAGATTGAGCATGATTCGTTCACATCGGAGAACCTGAGCAGCAGGTCCAGAAATTTCTAACACCTCATCACCTGATTCTATACCCTCTCCCTCTGTAAACATCCAAGTTACTGCGCAATCAGGGAAATTTCTTACTACGAGCCTGTCAACTACACTAATTCCTGCAATAATCCCACAGTCTTTGGATTGTACTCTGCCTGTAATTGGGAGGTCAGAACTTTCCCCTCCACCGTGTTCATCAGCCACCATCGCATCTATCCAACGATCCATCGAATCAAGGAATAGCGCCGTTGGCTTGTCTTTACCAAGAAGCCACGAACGGTCGTGAGGAAGGTGATTCACAGTAGGATGGGGCAGTTGCTCCGCCTTCAATTGTTGGAATCGTATTCTGCCTCGGCAGAAGCGAGTTCTGCCAGCAAAGAATCCACCTGCGCTCGAACTTCTCTCAAATCGTCACCTTTGACGATGATGCGTAGGCCTGCCTGCCCTCCATCACATTCTGTTACTAATTCGACATCCGCCGAATCGTGACCCTCAATTGCAGAGAGGAGAAATTCGGCCTTGGCCATATCACCCACCCAGACCATCTCTGTCTCGACTTCTACCATGCCATCCGCAGCACCCATTCATCTATCGCTACTGCGGTCTGAGAAATTCAAATTCCAGAGATTAATTGCATTCGATTGTACCAACCGAAGCCTTCGGAGTGATCCTCGAGAATATCGAAGCCTTCCAATCCCTGCATTGAGCGGAGAATTCCGTAGTTCGCAAAATCCGCACCATTGGGGCTTTCCCCACCAAAGAAATCACCGTTCAGTCCGCCGCTTAGCTTATCCAATTGTGTTTTGAGGTTCTCTCGAGGCGGCTGTTCGAATAGCTTGGCTCGAGAACGACCTACCATTTTCATCACAAAGCCACCGAGATATTTGTTGACGATTTTGTCCTTTCTGGAAAAGTTCTCGATACCGTTGACGTACTCCAAAGCACGGAAAGAGCTGCCAAAAGTTCGGTATATTACTGCAACAATCGATTTGCCGAGAACCTTGTTGCTAAACTCCATCCAACGGTCTTGTTCTGGGTCATTTCCGGCTCGAGGAAATAGATTTCCGTGCTTCGAATCGATGTAATGAAGAATATCGTTTGACTCTTCCATTGCGGTTCCATCAACGTCGACGAAAACCGGTACTTTATCCCAGCCTCCCCACTTTAGTTCAGCCTTCTTCATCGGCTCTACCTCTACATCAGCATAGGGAATACCACGGCTACCCAATAGCGCACGAATCTTGAAACAAAACGGACAGGATTGGAACGAGTAAATCGTCGGTAGACCATCCACCACTTGCTCTGGGTACAACCTAGTGCCATTCTGTTCTTCCTCAACTACTGCCTGCAATTCGGCATCAGCGGGTGACATGACCGGCGCGACAAGACCCTCTTTCTCAATGCTACGGCTATTTTGACCCCAATTTCTAGACCGAATTATATATCTTTTTGTTAGATATTCAGTTCGCCGAAAACCCATATATGGAAGGATGTCCGCATAACCATGGTTGCATTGTTTACCTCTGAATCGGTTTCTGCTGGACACCCTGACAAATTGTGCGATGCAATCTCGGATTCAATCGTTGATGCCTGCCTGCAAATAGACCCGAAAGCTCGCGTCGCAGTCGAAACTCTGGTCAAAGGAATGCCGGACCGTGCTTTGATTGTCCTCGCAGGCGAAGTAACTCTGGATGGCAATCATCCAAACTACGAAACCATTGCTCGTGAAACCGCTGTACTCATAGGCTACAACGACCATTCTATTGGGATGGACGCCGGTAGCCAAGAGCTATGTTTAGTGAAGGTCAATATCACAAAGCAAGCGGCCAATATTGCGCAGGGAGTCGATGGAGATTCACTGGATGATGTTGGTGCAGGCGATCAAGGAATGATGTTCGGATACGCCTGCACCGAAACCGAGGCTGAAGATGAACTCCGAGGCAGATATTTCCCACTACCAGCCGCCCTCTCTCAGCGTATTTGTCGCCGCCTAGACATGATAGTTGCCAGCGACGAAATCGACTGGATTAGGCCTGATGGAAAGAGCCAGGTCACAGTCGAATACGACGACCAAGGAAACCCAGTGAGGGTGCACACCGTAGTAGTTGCAGTTCAGCACGATGATGCTCTCAAGGACCGCTTTGGAGGAGATGTTGGAGCTGAGCAGGCCTACATTCGAGATATCATAAAGAGTGAGGTAGTCGAACACGCCATTCCTGATTATTGGCTCAAGGATGGCTACATATTGCACGTCAATGGAACAGGACGATTCGCTGACCCAGGAGGGCCATATGCAGACGCCGGGATCACTGGCCGCAAGATAATCGTCGACACCTACGGAGGTATGGCCCGACATGGTGGCGGGGCATTTTCTGGCAAGGACCCGACAAAGGTAGATCGTTCAGCGACTTACTACAGCCGCTGGGTTGCGAAGCACGTGGTGGCCGCTGGCTTAGCCAGTCGTTGTGAAATCCAAGTCGCCTACGTCATAGGAGTTGCAGAACCTGTAAGCCTACGTGTTGACACATTTGGAACAGGGAATATTAGCGAACAGGAACTAAGCGAGAGAGTCTCTCGGGTATTCGATTTCAGACCCGCCGCAATATCTCGTGACCTGAAGTTGAATCGTCCACTATACTCTGCAACTTCCGCCGGTGGACACTTCGGCCGACCGCCAACGAGCGAGGGTCACTTTGAATGGGAACGATTGAATCAATCTCGCCTAGATGCACTCAACTCTTGACCGATGCACACATCAAGTCACGGCAAGCCGCCGAAGCATGGCGCGAGAGCTAATCCGCATCGAAGATGTACATCGCGCCTTCGGCCCAGTCAAAGTCCTCGACAGTGTTAATTTGAGAATTGACGAAGGCGATAGAATTGGCGTAGTGGGCCATAATGGAGCGGGGAAAACCACCTTACTTCGAACAATATCGAACCAAGACCAAGATGTTGGCGACATCATATTTTCACCCGGACTTCGACTTGCCTTCTTGACTCAAATTAGAGATATAGACGAGGGTGCTACCCTCGAAGAAGAACTCAACAGAAAAGGCCGCCAATTTCAGGAATTGGAAGAAGAGATTGCAGCCCTTGAAGCAAAAATGGCCGAACCATCGTTCTACGAAGGTGATTGGCAACCAGACATAGATCGTTATCAGGAACTTCAGTCGATGATGGCTCGAAGTGGTGGAACCAATGTTGCTAGCCATGCGCAAGAAATCCTCAGAGCACTGGACCTCGCCCACCATCCCTTGGATATTCCATTGGCTAATTTGTCAGGAGGCGAACGTGCCAAGGTAGCACTGGCGAGGCAATTGGTGGGTTTGTCCGAAATCGATGTCTTCTTCCTAGACGAGCCAACCAATCATCTCGATTTGGCAACTCTTGATTGGCTCGAAGATTTCCTAATCACTTTCGAAGGGGCGCTTTTGATAGTCAGCCACGACCGATATTTCCTCGACCGAGTCAGCAATGCAATCGTCGAGATTCAAGATACTAGGGCGAAGGGCTACCACGGCAATTACACCTCATTTTTGCAACAAAAAGAACTCTTTCTGCAGACACTTGCGGACCGAATTAAGAAAACCGATGCAGAGGTCAAGCGATTAACAGGCGCATTACAGGCGATGAAGCGCGCCAACAAATATGACAAATCCATTTCTCAGAAGCGATTTCTATTGGCTAGAGCACAAGGCGAATTGCGCTGGCTAAAGTCGCTAAAACCCCGTCAACGCAGAGGTCTGAATTTCCGACTAGAATCGACTGAAAAGAGTAGTCTAGAAGTCCTCGACTTCCACGATGCCACACTAACCTTTGAAGGGCTAAACCGCCCGATTATCAAGGGCCTAGAAGTAGGCGTATCAAGAGGTCAGAAAATAGGAATTGTAGGCCCTAACGGTGCAGGGAAAACCACGATATTGCGCCTCATTCAAGGCGAACTTAAACTCGACTCAGGTAGTGTTGATGTTAGGCCCGGTGTTCAGATAGGTTACTTCCACCAGGATCACAGATCACTGAACTTTGATTTGACTCCAGTCGAGCAGGTCAGATTACTCAAACCGAGGATGGATTATGGAGACATTCGGGCTCTACTTGGTCGCTTCCAATTCACAAGCGAAATGGTGGAAACTAAACTGTCCAAATTGAGTGGAGGAGAGAGAGCCCGAATCGCACTATTGAAATTGCTACTCGAAGAGAACAACTTACTTCTTCTAGACGAGCCTACGAACCATTTGGATACCGATGCGAAGGAGGCCCTAGAGGAAGCTTTGGTAGAATATGATGGAAGTATAATCACTGTCAGCCACGACCGGTTTTTCTTGGACAAAATTTGCGATACAATTTGGGAATTGCCCGCGGACGGTAGTCTGTGGATATGGCCCGGAAATTACTCTGACTTTATCCGACGCAAGCGCGCCTCGCAATCTCAGTGATTCTGCCACAAATTACTCGAAAATCGACGTTATTCGGACCTGTCCGGCTACCCCTCTATGTGCTCACAAGGCTCTCGAACCCTATGGTCGGAAGCCGAACCCCCACTCTGAGCGCCGAAAACAACAGAATAGAAATCGAGCGAGCACAACTCGCTACTACCCTCGCTTTACTAATGCTAAGTGCCCTTCTAGCACCATCGCTGTTAACCACTTCAGGTGAGTCCGAAGAGTTGGTAAATGAGCCGACTCGGTTCCCCACAGCTAACGGAACTATTGACGATAGTGACGCTCAGACTCTGCTTACCAACCTGAATGCAAACAACCCAATCGACGTCATGGGGGTAATGGATGACTCGAATAGGATTCACCTTGTTTGGATTGAGAACGCCAGCACACCACTACTACGATATGCGTTAATTCAGATTTCAACCGGTGTCGACACTGTCCTAATTTCGACTACAGAGGTTGGTGGCTCCAACGCATCATCTCTCTCTAGCCCTTCGATGGTAATCGACTCACAGGGTAGAGCACACATCGTTTGGGAGGTCACTGATACGGATATTCTCTACACACTATTGGATCCTTCCGAGGATGACCAAGACGGATCGTCTGGGGATATCCAGAATATGACAGTTGCATCTCATACTGTTGCCGATGGTACTGGAACTCGTAACTCTCCGGACATTGCTGTAGATTCATACGATGCTGTACACATCGTTTGGGTCGATACATATGACCCGCAAGGCTTGTACTTTGGTAGTCCACTGATTTACTACTGCATGCTTTCCTATGATTCTAACAATGGTTTCCAAGTTCTAATCAACTCAACGATGGTCACACCGGCATTAGGCCATAAAGGAAATCCGGCCATCAGCATTGGTGCGAACAATACCGCAGTAATCGTTTGGGAGGATACTCGAGGTTCGATAGTTGAGTACGTTGGACTCCTTGACTCTTCAGGCTCAATGTCTACCGAGTGGGCCGATATGTGTGCAGTATTTTACGGTGGAGTTCTGACAACAGGTGAGAACTTCGCTGGAATCAAGCCTATGCTTGAAGCCGCGAATATCACCGTTCTAGAGACATTATACACGCTAAGTGGAAATATGCACAATGCCAATCAACATGCGAATTGTGCTAATGCTATAACCACAGGTAACGATGGTTCGAACGGACCGCGTTCGACTTATCTTGGCCAGAACGCCACCGACACAACTGGTGGAATCAGGCCTCTAACGGAGGTCATGTTCAATAACTCGGCATTGACACTTCCATTAGATTGGAGTTACAACTCTGAAATGTGGGGTCCAGGTTCCACATGGGCATGTGAGTCTTGGAGAGATGCTTCAGGTTCGATGCCAGGAAACCCTGCAACCGTTGCTGATCACGCTTGGAATCCAAACGCTACAAAACTGGTCATACCGGTATCCGATGAGGGTCCATTTGGAGGATCACCCGCTCTTGATCTTGACGATTTCAAAAGTGTTAGAGAGGCACATAATGCATGTCTTCAGGCAGGTGTAATCCCAGTCGCTGTTGCTGGAACGATGTCATACGGTGCCAATACCAATATCTTCAATGACACACACGTGCGACATCAGATGATGAATCTCGTTCATTGTCCAGACAATTCAGCAATCGGGATACACGCTCGTACCTGCGATGGCACATCTGTTCTCAATACAAGTGCGGGTGGAGAACTATTCTACTATCCTACAGAAGAATTAACTGAATTCCACGGAGACTTCGAAGTCGGTTATATCGCTAATGGGTGGACCCAAGTCGGTCCAAGCAACTACTGGTGGTTCGCCCAAAGTGACCGTGCATTGGGTGGAAATTATAGTGCTCAATCAGCCGACATTGGAGATAATCAATATTCCACTTTGAAGTATTCCGGCGCAATGAATTCAGGAACTCTTTCATTCAATTACTCTGTATCTAGTGAGGCAAACTACGACTATCTCTTGTTCTGTATTGATAATCCAAGTTGCTCAACTTCTTCCTTCACCTCAGCCTGGTCTGGAGAAAGTAACGGCACTTACACTGCAACCGTATCGCCGGGCTATCACACATACACATGGAAGTATGTGAAAGACCATTCAGTCTCGCATGGTAACGATTCCGCTTGGATTGACAACGTGCAACTTCCAATCGCTTCATACACTGAAGAAATGAACAACATGGTCAGTGCAATAATCAACATCACAACAGGAAGTGGAGCGACAAATACCTTCCTCACTGTGTTGAATCCTTACTCAATTCTCTCCAACCCTCGTTCGTCTTGGTCTGTTGGAGACCCAGGACATACTATTGATGAAAATACGGGTCAGTATCAGGAAGACATCGGCCCAGATACCGATTGGTACTGGCGAGAAGATGGTGCTGGTTGGGATACCGTCGGTCATCTAGTATTGGTCAATGACACCCAGATATCTCGAGGTCATGGATGGGCAGTTAATCCAGATGTGAATGTAGACGAGGACGGTAATGTACACATTGTATGGATCGATGGAAGGGGTGAATTCCCTTCCAAAGCCGGACCAAGTCAGCTACACTATATGCAACTTGACCCAGATAGACAGGGGTCATTAGATGGAGAGCCAAGTGGCCTTGTTTTGGATGAAGTGACCACGGTAAAGGATACCGCAGTTCTCCAATCCAACCTAATTTGGGGCGCCAATCCAAGAGTGGACTTTGACCGTGACGATTCAATTCACATCACGTGGTTCGAGACGCAGGAGTCGTTGGGAGATGCAGAGGGAGTCGTCGAACTTCGTTGGACCCGAATTCAATCTCCGGTGATGAATGGCTTTGATGAATTACCATTGAACCGTTATCTCACCCAAGCATACAGTGTAGTAAATACACGCACAATAACAAGTAGCACTCAGAACCTGATGGGCGTTTTCGGTAGCGAATTCGATGCCAGCGCCCAACCGATAGTCAAGTTCTCTTGGCCAGAGCGAACCATCGCTTGGACTGCAAATGACTGCACCGATGATAGCATTGTAACAAACAAGTGGGATGTCTGCATGTGGAGTGAAGACATGTATGATATGACACTAGACCTTGGACCCACAGAAACAGGCGATGTCACAATTCAACCAGATCAATCGATAGAGGTAGCAATGAATTTGCGAGGTATACAAATTCCAGGCGAAGTAGATATTGTTTCAATCGATTCTGAAGGTGTACTTGATCTCTGGGAAATTACCGCTGGATTTGGTGAGAATTATCACCCAACTAGCACAATTACGGAGGGTACTTCCGAGGAAGTATATCTCCTTATCCGGGCCCCCGATATTCGTCTTGTTAATGCAGACCAGTCGTTCGATGTTGTGGTCAAGGTAAAATCCACCACAGACCAGTTTGCAACCGCAGAACAATCGGTTAGAGTGAACCTTGTTAATGCCAATGATTGGAATGACGACGACCAAGATGGGATTTTGGATGAAGATGACCTCTGTCAATTCGGCGAGAGTGGCTGGCAATCAACAGCCATGACGGATTACGATGAAGATGGTTGTAGAGACGAAACAGAAGATATCGATGACGATAATGACGGAGTCGAGGACACTCGCGACGAGTGTCCAACTGGTGCGATGAATCCAGACCGAGTCGATGCAGATTTCGATGGTTGTGACGACATACTGGAAGACACTGATATCGACGGTGATTTGGTGCTTAACCACCAAGATCTCTGTCCTGAAGGTGCACAATACTGGAATTCTTACTCAACCGATCACGATGGTGACGGTTGTCGAGATATGGATGAGGATGACAACGATGACAACGATCCATATCTCGATGTATACGACGACTGTCCAACAGGAGTAATCGGCTGGACAGGAGCTGCTTACGACCACGATTCAGACGGCTGTCAAGACCATGAGGAAGACCTAGACGATGACAATGATGGAGTGTTAGATCGAGAAGATTCCTGCCCATACGGAATGCTAGACTGGACCTCTAACGAGATTAGCGACCAAGATAATGATGGCTGCAATGATATCTACGAGGACGCCGATGTGGATGACGACGGAGTGCTAGACCACGAAGATTCTTGTGTATCAGGAAAATTCGGATGGGAGTCCACACCTCTGAATGATTGGGACGGAGATGGTTGTCACGACACCGAGGAAGATGATGATGACGACGGCGACGGCTTCATAGACTCCGAGGATTCGTGTATTCGTAGTTCATCTCCGAATCTCGTTGATGCTGATATGGACGGTTGCGATGACCGTGGAGAGGATACCGATCTCGACAACGATGGAATCGAATCCTCAGAGGATAATTGTGAGACAAACCCGAATCCAGGATGGGTATCCTCTCTCAACTCAGACCGCGACCGAGATGGCTGTGCAGATGCTACGGAAGATCTCGACGACGACGGCGATGGAGTCCTCGATGTAGACGATGCATGTCCTATCAGTAACCGCATTACAATCGACCACGATAGCGATGGTTGCATGGACGAGTACGACCTTGACGACGATAACGACGGAGTGCCGGACACTAGAGATCAGTGTCCTCACGGCGCAATTGCTTGGATTTCGACAAAGGAAACAGATGTCGATGGCGACGGCTGTCAAGATTCCTCCGAAGACAAATCACTACCACGAGGTATCGTTCAGACGATTTCCGATTCTCCAATTCTGATAGCGGCAATTTCAGGCTTAGCCCTAGTTGTGCTGTTAGGCGCAGTTCTACAGCGTCGCTCAGAACGCCGTGGTCAAGATGGTAGAGACGATACACGCGATGTAATGGCTTCTATGCAAGACGAGGATGAACTATGGGCGGTGAAGACTGAAGCCATACAAATCCCAAGTAAGGCCGAGATAGAGGATGATAGCCAATACCTTCGATTAGTCGAAACCGGCTATTCACCTGAAGTTGCTAGGGCAATCGTTGCCTCAGAAGACGCAGTGAGGAAACAGTCCGAGGAGTGATTCCAATGGGTGAGGGATTAGGTGGCTATCCGCCACTCCCTCCCTCGAGGCCGGTATTGAGCACCTTGAAAACTCCAAGGGGGGACTGAAGGTTGCGAGGCAACCACATGAGAGCGGTTAGGGTAGAGTGCGCTTTCTCTGCAATCGAGCACGACTCTAGAGCCCAAATAGGCTTGCAGTGTATCTCATGGGACTTCCGTTCAATGCTTGGTATGGTCAATGGTAATCTGCGAATTATGGTCGAATGTATTACCCTCGATGGGAATTGTCCACCCGAGGGAACTTATGTCGGCGGAATTCGAGTTGTCCAGATTCTTGAAGAGTGGCAATCTGATATCCTAACTCACCATCTAGTGGTTTTGGAATTTTCATCAGACTTTGTCGGCCATTATTTCCACGGAGGCGATCTAGCAATCCTAGCGGGTTCTAACTTCACTGCCAATGGTTTAGTGCTGCAAATAGCCGGCCGCCACGACTCAATGGTCCGCTTTCTGTCGGATATTCGAACCAAGATTTCGGTCGAGAGAGTTACCTCTGCAAGGGGCTCGGAAGGATTGATTCAGAAGGGACCTACTCTGCAACAACATAGAGTGGTCAGATTGGCCCATGAAAGCGGCTGGTACGAGGTACCAAAGCGCACCTCGATTAGAGAATTGGCTAACAAGCTCGGCCTGTCCAAGTCGACAGTTGCAGAACAATTGGTCAAGGCCGAGGGTGAGATAGTTGCGAGTTTCCTCGACACCTCCTTAGGTTCAGAATGATGCCGCAATAGCGGGTATTCATAGGGGCGAATTTCCTCGCAGAAATTGAGAGGGTCAAATGAGCAAGATACCCGCTGTCAAACTACAGCAACTAATGGGTCTCGACGAGTATGAATTGACCTTAGCCATAGATAGGGTGGCAAACGAATTGGGGATCTCGTCCGAAGAGGTTCAGGCAGAATTGGATTCGGTGGACTCTGGGTCGTCTGCAAATCAAATTACTACTCCGCCTCCTGTTGAACCACCAAATCGAAAATCAATTTTCTCACGAAATAAATCAGAATCACTAGATGACGCTCCAACATTCGTAAGCGACGTATCAAAATTCAGAGTATCCTACGATCCGAGCCATGAGGGAAAGAAAAGACAGAAGCAGGTCAGTCAAGCGATTGTCTGCACTAATTGTTCGGTACCTCTCGGTATTCCGGAAATCCGACCAATCAGGGTAACCTGCCCCTCATGTGGAGTCGAGACAACTTACGAGAGCTAGATACCCCAGTAGCGATTGCTTCCATCGTCATCGGCTTCAGCCGTTACCGAATCAATTGCAGTCTTCAGAAGATAGTAGAAGACAATCGCGACGATTGGTAAGAACCAGGTGTCGGAGACATTGCCTGCAGTGATGTCGTAATCCCCGCCACCCAACTCAGCGAGTGAAACCTCGATAACGGCCTTGGTGATTGAATAGACTACTGCACCAAGTCCTAGCAGAAGCATACTTTGGCCAGTGAACGAACCTTCCTTCCAGCGGAGAACACCAAGGGAGAGAACGAAGGAGAAAGCCGCGACCAGAATCCAGGTCAAAGCTTGATCTATTGCGATTATCCAAACTGCAAAATTTCGATTCACTGCATCTAAGTCGAAGGAATCAATACGTGTGAAAGTATCCAAAACGTAGTTATTCAATTCGGCAGTTTCACCATAGAAAACTGAATAGAAAGTCAAGATAGAAAATAGCACCGAAACAATCGACAATCCCCATAGTAACGATGACCAAATTCCTCCCGTGGCGCTTTCTCTCATATCTATCATCAGTCGCTCCAATTGGTGTTCCCAACCCAATCCTTTGGCAAGAATCCAGATTCCAATAATCAATGGCATGGCTCCGATTAGAACGGCACCATTTGGCAGAATTAATCCAAGTCCGAAGATAATCAAGAACAGAGCGGCTGGAACAAGTAAGCGAGCTCTCCAACGAGGGTCTTCGATAGCCTTGGCAATGTAGTAGTAAGTACTCTCAATCCCCTTTGATTGCCTTACGATGATTTTCTCAACATGGTCAACTCTGACTCTAGAGGTTAGGATTGGGAGTGAAGCCTCATCATCTGCTCCATCAGTGACTAAAACCGCAGTATCTGGCTGGAATTCCTGAATCACCTCGTCGAGTTGGCTAGCGATTGCTCGGTCAGACCTTGGGCCAACTCGAACATCACCG
>CAZKVK010000035.1:0-13698 GCA_964556195.1 uncultured Candidatus Poseidoniales archaeon | reverse complement strand
ACCTGGTTTGCAACCAGGGGGCCGGGGGTTCAAATCCCCCAGCGTCCACCATCAAGCCTCAATAGGTGGTGCAAGTTGATTCAGGATCTTCAGTAAGCCACGGAGAGTGACTTCGCTAATTCCAGACACTTTGCAAACTTCACTTTGGGTACGAGGCGAAGTGCTCTCTTGTGAGGTACGATACAGAATTACTCCTGCGATACCGGAAGGCTTCTTTCCTTGCCAAGATAGGTCCTCTCCGACCTTCTTCCACATGTCACGAGCTGCACCGAGTACAGCAGGAGGAAGTTGCAGGTCTGAATGAAACTTCTCGAAGTACTCGTCCGGCCCTGTAATGTGATGTGTACCTAGGTTTCTTGCCACCAACCGAATCGTCCTCTTGAGCTCCTTCTGCTCGACTTCAGTTCGCATATCGAATGCTTCTGCAATATCTTCGATTTTACGAGGAATCCTTGCTTCACGTGCTGCGATGTAAACACAAGCAGCAGATACACCACGGATACTTCGGCCTGTTACCAAGCCACGTTCGACAGAGTGTCGGTAAAGTGAAGCAGCTTGCTGCTCAATCTGAGGAGGTAAGTCTCCACGGTCTCGAATAAACTGCATTGCGGTCGTTAGATTGCGTGCACGTGAGTCTCTTGTCTTACTTCTTTGGTCTATACGCTGGCGTCTTCGCCAATCGCGAGCAGACTTCCCAGTCATTCCATGGCGCTTTGCAGCACCGGAAGTCAAGTCTATTCGACTGATCTCGGTGGACAGACCTTTGTCAGAGATTGTCAGTGTTGTAGGAGACCCTACTCTACTTCGGTCGGCACCGTCTGAGTGATTTACCCATTCAGCACCAGGGTCAATCATATTCTGAGCTGCAACATATCCACAGACAGCACAACTGGTTTCACCACGCACTACATCTGTATCCCACTCATCGCTTCCACATACTTCGCAGGCACCAGATACAGTTTCGGTATTCCTAGCTTGTGAAGGGCGCACACCACTAACAAACGGCTGTTTTCTCTTTGGGTTTCTCATAGTACCATTATCCTCGCTTTGTCGGCTCTCAGTGTCTCGTTCACTCATGTTAACTCTTAGTTGTATAGTGAAGGTCTACCTTTATAAAACTTTGCCTGAAATGTTCGCTTGTATTCCCCTAGAATCGATTCATTGCTCTCTAATTTGTCAACAGAGAGATTCTTGCACCTATCGCATCCGCAAAGGGATGTGTCAGATAGCCCACCTGTGCGTACAGCGTTGTATGCTTGCCATCTAGAGTCAGAGGCCAAAATGGTTGATTTCCACGGATTTGAATTGCCGATTTGGTATACTTCGATACAAGATGAACATCTGGTTTGTAGGTCTTCAGCTGGCATGTTCGATGTTTCACACATGGGCTTGTTCTCCTTTCAAGGCGACAAAGTTAGACAATGGCTCGAGAGTATATCAACTCAGAGAGTCTCTTCATTTGCTTCCGGCCGCTGTGGTTACACGCATTTCCTCGACCATGATGGTCAAATTATCGATGACATGATTTTCGCAGTAAAATCAGATGATTGTGTTCTGGGTGTTCCGAATGCCTCTATGGTTTCAACTATGTGGGATTGGTTTAGCGGATTATTACCTGAAGATGGATCGGTAACCGTAGTTGATCTTTCAGATGAGACAAGTATCATCGCGCTACAAGGCCCAAATTCCCGAGCAATCCTCACTGCAGCATTGGGTGAATCAAACAAGATTGGACGCTTCAAATGTCAGGAAATTGCCCCTAACCAAGCGGGAATAACCGGTTGGATTCAGGGTACGGGTTACACCGGTGAAAACGGTGCGGAGATTTTCGTAGCAAACGAACAGGCTGGATTACTTTGGAATCTCCTATTGGAGGCCGGGCAGTCTCACGGTTTGGTACCAGTTGGGCTGGGCGCTAGGGATACCCTTAGGCTGGAGAAAGGCTACTTACTGTCAGGTCAGGACTTCCTCTGGCCTGGTTTAGGAATTCAGCCTGATGAATCTTTACCCTCAGACTTCCTTGCCCGCGACACAGCCGAGACAGCGGTTCCATTCGGCCTAGATATGGATCACGAATTTGTAGGCCGTAGTCGCGTTCTCTCTTCACTAGAATCGGGAGTAAAGTGGCACGGCCTTCGCTGTCTTGAGAGGGGTCCTGCACCTCGATTAGGGCACGCGGTCAAATCATCTGATGATGACGAATCGGCAATATTAGGATACGTAACTAGCGGCTGTCCTTCTCCCTCTCTATCTAGAACGGGAATTGCCATGGCCTACCTAGAAAATGTCGAAATCGGTGCTGAGGTTTGGATCCAAGCCAGCCCGAGAAGAAGAGTAAGGGCACAAGTAGTACGCCCCCCCTTCCTTTGAATTTCTGTAGAATTCTCTCAGAGAATTTACCTCTGCGCCGGCGTAATACTCATGACCAACATTGACCAGCGAATAATTAGGTGGACATATGAGTGCAAGATTCGAAGCCGTCGCACTGAAGAAATTGCAGGAGATAATTCACGAAAAGGGCATTGGTGCTGAGGCAATTTTCTCAAAGTTCGATATCAACGGTGACGGAAGCCTCGATGTAGAGGAATTCAAGCTTGCGATTTCTTCAATCACCGGCCAAAACGCTCCCGAAGCAATCATTCGAGCAGTATTCTCCGCTCTCGATAGTGATGGTGACCAAGCTCTCGATATCGCTGAACTTCTAGCTTTGGTCGAAGGTGGACAAGCTCCAAAAGTTTCTGGAGAGATAACCGAGATTACTGTTGAAGATCACACGAACTATAATTTCAATGGAAGATACTTCAGGAGAGACCAATTGCTCAACGGCAATCCTAGTTTCAGCAAGCCAGATGGCCATACATTGTATTTCTACGACATGTCGGCTGGAGGCGCAAAGTCATGGAGCCTTCACTCAACTGTGGTAGATGGAACTCAGGACCTTTACGATGGTGGCTGGACAAGACCTCCATCTTCGGGCGGAATTCCATTAGGAACTCGACGTTGGGTTGGTGTGGGTATGCTAACCATCAACGCTGTTGGAGAGCGTTCTAGTCCTGATGCACAAGAAGCAGTAAATGAAGACACGCAAGATATTCGAATTGTATTACACAAAGGCCGATTCACGTCGAATGAATCTATTGAAGTCAATTTTACTGGTCCTTCCTTAGGTAATGACTCTTGGCTGGGTATTGTTCCAGCGGGCGTTGAACATGGAGATTCTACAGTAAACCGTTACAACCGAGTTTCATATTTTGATATGGAAGGCCAATCAATCGGAACTCACACTTTTGACAACCCAGGGGAAGGAGATTGGACAATAAGAATGAATGACGGTTCTGGTGATGAACTAGCTTATGTTGAGTTCAGCGTTGAGTTAGCAGAGGAGGAAGAAATAATCCCAGTTCCTATGGAGCCCGAAGTTGCTGATGGATTATACTCCGCGGAGAAGATAATGGCCGATCTTGGACCAGACTTCACCACTGATCTTGAGAACCTACTTTCTAATCCTAACCAAAGCTTCGATGAGGCTAGAGCAGTAGCGGACGAAATGGCCGAAGAGAAGATACGTGATTTGCCATTCTTATTCCAATCTCCAGCGAGGAGAATGTGGTCTAATAATGCCGATTCGATTCTCGCAAGGATAGTGGAAAATTTACCTCCTCCCGAGGATTTGGCAAAGGCAGCCGCAGTCGCTAGTGCAGTAGGTGTAGGTGCCGCAACCGTAGCCGCGCGGACTGGTCTAGATGCACAAACACCGGAAGAGGCAATCGTAGATGCAGTAGTGAATACTGTGGTAGACCATGCGGCCGAAGTGGTGCTGGATACTGTATCTCCTGCGTATGAATCGCCACCAACTACAGCCCCTTCTATTGGTGCTGTTCAGAGTCTTGAACCTGCGGCTGCTGTGGAAGCAAGCGGTCTGGACTTAGCTACTATATCCACAGCGTTGAATGAATCCCGATATCTGAATGACCAAGTAGAAATTGTTGAAGCCGCAAAGGGCCAAATCGCTCATGCATCTGTACGTGTGGAGAAAATTGAACGTACCTTCTCAATTGGAATTGATGATGAATATCGTGGAGGTCAGACAATTATTGGTAGCATTGAGGGAGTCGGCGATGTTGAGATACACCTCAAGGCATCAGCCGACATTTCTGGACTTCGTCCAAACCATAATTCTGAATTTACACTATCACTTCACAAGTGGAACGGAATCAGAAAGAGACTCGAATTGTACGCTCAGTGACCTGCGAATCCGAATGCTTCCTCTAGCATTTCTTCTAGGCTGATTTGAGGCGCGAAGCCCAATCTCATCTCAAGATCTCTAGCGTCTACAATGCCGAATACTTCTTGCGAATCATCTTGGCCATATTCAGATTCACACCCCGTCTTTTGATTGTAAATCGCAGCAAGTTCACTCATACTAATCGCCTTTCCTGAACCAACCGAAATACTCTCACGAGTAGGTGGAGGACTTTCTAATACTGCTCCGATTATTGCTACGAGGTCCTGTACGTGAACGAAGTCCTTGACATCCGAACCATCCCCTGGGATGTTTATCCAACCCATCATACATTCCATCGCCCATCGATGTAGTAATCCATTGCCTTCTGAACCATTGAGAAGAACCCCTTGCACGTTTGAAGAGCGAATAATACTCACTGGCCTTTCGGCTTGGGCACGCTCTAGTGCCATCTCTTCCATCCATAATTGACCTTCAGCTGCTGTATCTCTTGGAGCAAGTGTGGAATCATGTCCATAGTACGGCTCATCAGGCTCCCACTGGGGGTGCACTCTTAGAGTTCCAACAATGATTAGATGCAATTCACCATGACGGTCAACAGCATCTAGAATTGGTCGCGATTGTTCACGCATTCGAAGCAGGGTTTCTCGGTCATCCCTGCCCAAAGCAGAGTCTGTTGCTTTGGAATTAATGTGTACAATTGCAGTACAGGAAGTAAGCAATGCATCTAGAGTAATAGGGTCCTCCATAGCCTCAGGTGGAATCTCTACTGCTGAGTCACCGAGCATCTCCAATATATATGGAGCCACGAAGTGGTCGGGTGCGCTAACAGCGACCTTCATTGTATCACCAATACCCGACCTTCTTCTATAACCTAAGAGTGTGTCGGTAAGTGGTGTTTGATTTGTTGAACGAACCATTGAAGCACCACCCGCAATTCAGCAAGACCGCCCAAGGGCTAGAGGCGCGTGTGGATGGACCAATTACCGAATCTAGGGAGAGAGCAAGAGATGCTCAATTCGATGGGGCTTAAGTCGATAGATGACCTATTTTCTGACATTCCAGAAGAGGTACGTCGAATCGACTCCTTACCACTCCGGGGGCCACAATCTGAAGAGGAAATTTGGGCCGATGCACAACATTTGCTTGGATCTAATATAGATCTTGACTCGAGACCATCCTTCCTTTCTGCAGGTTTGGCTCGTAACTTCGTTCCAACCATGGTTCCTATGCTCGCTACTCGTGGGGAGTTCCTAACCTCCTACACTCCTTACCAACCAGAGGTCAGCCAAGGAATGCTACAGGCTATGTGGGAATTCCAAACTATGGTCTCAGAATTAGTGGGATTGCCAGTATCAAATGTCTCGATGTATGATGCTAGCACAGCTGCGGCAGAGGCCATTACTTGTGCTGTCAGGGTAAAGGGTCGCAAAGCTACTCAGAAAGGAGTAGTGTACGTCTCACAATTTGTACCCCCTCATCGTTTGTCTGTAATCGAGAATTACACCCAAGGGGTCGGCATAGAATTGCGTACCCTAGAACATAATATGGATGGCAGAGTAAATCTAGAAGCCGCCGCTTCAGCAGCAGGGGCTTGTGCGGTTTATGTTGAACAACCGAATGCCTTTGGAGAGCTAGACGAAGGCATTACTCAGTTGAAGGCAATCATCGGAGAAAAAACCGCTCTAATCGTTGGTGTTGACGCTGTATCGCTCGGTATAGTCGAAGCACCGGGGAATTATGGCGCCGATATCGTAGTAGGAGAGGGGCAACCATTCGGTATCGGCCCTACCGCTGGAGGTCCGATTTACGGGCTATTTGCCTGTAAGAAGGACTACCTTCGACTAATGCCGGGAAGAATAGTCGGGAAAACCCTTGACGAAGATGGTAAGGATGCTTTCACACTAACTCTCTCCACTCGTGAGCAACACATTCGCCGTCACCGAGCCACCTCCAATATTTGCTCCAATGAAACCCTCATCGCTTTGATGGGTGCAATGCACATGGCATTGCTTGGGCCCGAGGGTTTGGAGAAACTAGCACTCCGTGTCGCGGCAACAACCGAAGTCACCAAGCGAGCCGTAACCGAAATTTCTGGAGTAGATTTAGTAGACCCAGATACACCTAATTTCCGCGATTTTGCAGTCAAGTTGCCGGGTGATGCAGCCGATGCAGTTGCTCACATGGATGCGGCTGGAGTTCTAGGAGGATTCCCTATGGGGGAATGGTGGGATTCAATGTCGTCCTGCTTACTAATAGGCTGTGATGAGCGGACCACTAAATCGGATATTGATTCCCTCGTATCCGCTCTAACTACTTGGCTCGAGAAGGTGTCTGCATGAGTGACCTCTTCGAGTTCAATGGAGCAAAGGGTTCTGGATGGTCCCAACCGGAACCAATTATTGAGAATGCAGCAAACACCGTTCCTAACTCATTACGACGTAGCAGTCTTCCTCGATGGCCACGAGCTAGTGAGCCAGAATTAGTCCGTCATTACACATGGTTATCACAACGAAATTTCGGAATTGATACCGGATTCTATCCGCTCGGCTCCTGTACCATGAAGCACAATCCACGAATCAACGAAAGGGTTGTTCAGTTGCCTGGAATTGATAGGATACACCCCTTACAACCCGAACATCAAATCCAAGGTTTACTATCCATTTTCTATGAGATGCAAGAAATGCTGGAAATTTGCGCCGGTATGGACCAAGTAACCCTGCAACCAGTTGCCGGAGCCCAAGGGGAGTTTGCCGCTATCCGATGTATTCAGGAATATCATCGATTAAATGGGGATAGCCAGCGAGACAAGGTGATTGTACCGGATTCCGCGCATGGCACAAATCCAGCATCTGCTGCAATGTGCGGTTACGAAATTGTCGAAATTCCAAGTGGAGAAGACGGCCGCCTAGACCTTGATGCTCTGAGAGCAGCGGTCGGAGATGATACAGCGGCGATGATGATCACCAATCCGAGTACACTCGGAATCTTTGAGCCAGAAATCGCCGAGGCGGCAGAAATCGTTCACGCCGCTGGCGGACAAATGTACTATGATGGTGCTAACTTCAATGCAATTCTAGGAAAGACAGATCCAGGTATAATGGGATTCGATGCGGTACACTACAATCTTCACAAGACCTTCAGCCAGCCACACGGCGGGGGCGGCCCAGGAAGCGGTCCAATAGGAGTTAAGGACCATCTCGCTGATTTCCTTCCAGCCCCTCTCGCGGATCGAGAAGAGGCAGAAGATGGTGGAGCTACTGGAGATGGCTACCGCTACTTTTGGCGAACTCCAACTAAGTCTATTGGTAAGGTACAGCAGTGGCACGGAAATGCAGGTGCGGTGGTTCGAGCATGGGCATACTATCGCCGCTATGGCAGGGAATTAGAATTGATGAGTGAGCATGCTGTTCTGAATGCGAATTATCTCCGGCACCAAATTATGAACCCAGACTCAGAACAGCTGAATTCTATTCACTCAATGCCGGTTGATGGCGCACCCATCGAGGTTGTAAAGCACGAATTTACTTTGAGTATGATGCCGGTTAAGGAAACCACAGGAGTTACCGGAAAGGACATTGCAAAACGCTTACTCGACTATGGTTACATGTCACCAACACTTTACTTCCCAATGATTGTGCCAGAATGTTTGATGATAGAACCAACCGAAACCGAAAGCCGTGAAGTTTTGGATAAATTTGCAGAGGATTTCCTGACAATTCTTTCCGAAGATCCAGAATTGGTTAAAACCGCCCCTCACAGTACCGATGTAAGGCGTGTAGATGAGGTGCTTGCAGCCAGAAGCCTAGTCTTACGTAAAGAATTCGACGATTGATATCCAAGCCATATTTCAATCTGCGCGAACCAAATATGAGCAACCCGACGCGTTAGCCGTGCAAGCCGCTCGCGACTCAGACTGGCTGAGGGGTGAATCCCGTTGGTACCCTGCTAGCGAATCTACTCCTGTACATCTGACTGGAGAAGAAAACCCTAGTGAAAATTGGGATATTGCCTCACCCTCAGAAGTTGGTAGAGGTTGGATGAGACAGAGATTGAAACCTCTAGGCCCAAGAATCCTCTACACAACCGCTTGGGCCCCCTTTTTCCTAATTGCTTCAACCGCTCCGTTGGCTCTTCCAGACCGAACTCCAGATGACCAAATGGTAGCGGCATCACTGTTCTTCATTAGCTGGCTTCTATTGTTAATTCCAGTCCTCAGATTACGAGACGGATTACCTAATCGAGTTGAGGGATTAGTGACAAAATTCTATCCCTTTGATATCGGATTAATCCTAGCCGCCTCACTGATTTTTCCCTTACATGTCACCATTGATAGTCGCTTAGGCTGGCTCTCGTTTCTGTTTTTCGCCCTCGCTCAGTACCGAACAATACAGAACATCATTTCAGCGGCTGGTCAAAACTCTGCCCGCTGGCTTCTTCCAATTAATCCAGAAGATTACTCCGATGAAGTACTATCTGAGGGTTGGAGAGGAGTATCCCAAAATTTCAGAAATGGCCCACTTGCACAATGGGAAGAACCATTGCCAGATTACTCAGCGGATTTAATTGGAGTGACTCGTGCAGGATCTAGTTTTGTTGCCTTAACTCTCAAACACCGAGGGGGAACTTTGCATGACGCATTCTCGGATACATTTGTCTCGGACTCTCGCTTCTCCTCTCTTCTCGCCTCTCCACCTCTTGTGATTGCTGGAGAGGCTTGGCCAGAGAGGTTCCTTGCAACAACTGATGAGTAGATTTTGCAGCCGTCGGTTTCGGCAGGCATTTTAACCGGCCGTTATGCGCTGTGGCATGGACATCTGCGTCGTTCTCGGTTCCAAGTCTGACATGCCAATCGCTGAGAAGTGCAGAGGGGTGCTAGACAAGTTCGATGTTACCTACCAAATTAGAGTCGCATCAGCTCATCGAGCACCAAAATATCTCGAAGGAATAATCGAGAAAGCAGAGGCTGATGGGTGTCAGGTATTCATTGGGATGGCCGGCGTTGCAGCAGCCCTCCCGGGTGTAATCGCCTCGATGACAACAAAGCCGGTAATCGGTGTACCTGTCGGTGGTAAGGTTCCCTTAGACTCTTTACTTTCAATCGTCCAAATGCCACCCGGAATGCCAGTGGCAACGGTTGGTGTTGACCGTGGAGATAATGCAGGGGCATTAGCGTTGCAAATTCTTGCTACTGCCAACGATTCCCTAGCCGCAGCTTATGCTGAATACAGGTCGCTGATGACTGCAAAGGTCATTTCAGATGATGAATCAATTCAGGGGTGAAGTCATTGATGAACACCCAGATGTTGGTCGATGAGGCCATCGAAGCACTGGAATCACAAATTGATGACACAGCAATCATTGCCTGCTCAGGAGGTATTGACAGCACGGTTGCAGCAGTCTTAGCCCACCGTGCTGTAGGCAGCCTGCTCCATTGTGTCTATGTCGATACAGGATTTATGCGCAAAGGAGAGACAGATGAAGTTCGTGCGATGTTCAAGGAAATGGGTATCGTTCTACAAGTCGTCGATGCTTCTGAGCGCTTCTTTACAAATCTCGACGGGGTTACTGATCCCGAAGAAAAGCGTAAGGTAATCGGTGAACAATTCATTCGAGTGTTTGAGGAAGAACAAAGCAACTGCGGTGCTAAGTTCCTCGTTCAGGGCACTATTGCTCCAGATTGGATAGAGTCAGGTGGCGGTGAGCGTGATGTCATCAAGAGCCATCACAATGTAGGGGGATTACCCGAAGATGTAGATTTGACAATAGTTGAACCTCTTAGAGAATTCTACAAAGACGAGGTTCGTCAAATCGCTAGAAAACTTGGAATCAAGTCAAGCGAAAGGCAACCTTTCCCAGGGCCTGGATTGGCTGTTCGAGTTCTTGGAGACTTAACTCGTCCTCGTGTTGAGGCTTGTCGTGAAGCCTGCCATATTGTGGAGACTAGACTACGTGAGGCAGCAGCTGAAGGAAAATGCGACCTGCCCTGGCAATACTTCGCTGCTCTACTTCCTGTTCGTTCTGTGGGTGTCCATGGGGATGCTCGAGTACACGGTGAAACCGTAGTTGTACGGGCTGTGACAAGTTTAGACGGAATGTCTGCTCGCTACTCGACGATACCACATGATGTGCTTGAAGGAATTAGCACAGAGATTACTAATTCCTTGAAGGGGCAAGTCAACAGAGTGGTCTATGATATCACCCATAAACCACCTGGTACCATCGAGTGGGAATGATTCAAATCCTTACAATTTACAGTGGTCCTACTAGCGATTGATTGATGAAGGAATGTTCCAGCCGCAGGCTGGGCCGACATAGCTTAGTTGGTGGAGCGGCGGACTGTTAATCCGCAGGTCGCAGGTTCGAGTCCTGCTGTCGGCGCCATTCAATCTCTACGTGCGAAGGCTGCTAGGCTGAACATGGAAATTGCCGTTAATAGGCTAAATCCAGACAATAGGCCACTATCGTCTTCTTCGTTGAGGTCACAAATTCCATCGCTATCTGAATCATCAGGAATGCTATTTGCATCTGTAGAAATTGTCAGGCACTGTTGTTCAGCATAATCTGACCATCCATCGTTGTCATCATCGAAGTCTAAATTATCTCCAATCCCATCTCCATCGGTATCTTTGTGCTCCAATGAATCGAATTGGAAATCGTCGAAAACATCGGCGACGCCATCGTTATCGTCATCATCGTCCAATTCGTCACACTTACTGTCGCCGTCGAAATTTGATGGTATGGAATCAGCGTCTAATGGATCGGAGGCGCAGGACCCTTCCTCAGCGTCTGAAAATCCATCGTTATCATCGTCTGTATCTGAATTGTCGGTTACCCCATCCCCGTCGGTATCAATAGGTGAGGAAGAGGCATCTAGAGGGTCATATCCGGTTGTAATTTCATACTCGTCGCTCCATCCATCTCCATCATCGTCATCATCGGAATTATCTCCTTCCCCGTCTCCATCCGTGTCTGTGTTTTCAAATGGATTATCAGGGAATGCATCTTGTTCATTATCAACTCCATCTCCGTCTCGGTCTGGGTCTGAATTATCTCCAATACCATCACCGTCAACGTCACTGGATTCGTTTGGATCTAGTGGGAATAAATCAATTCCATCCTCAACTCCATCACCGTCATCGTCAGAATCTAGGTAGTCACATTCAGAATCAGAATCAGAATCTATCGGGGTTGATTCATTGTCAAGAGAATCTGTCGAGCAATCTGTCTCATCTTCGTCCGACCAACCATCATCATCATCATCCTGATCTTCGTTATCTCCAACACCATCTAAGTCTGTGTCCAACCATTCTGCAGCATTCATTGGGAATACGTCGTTATCATCTGTGACCCCGTCATTGTCATCATCATCATCCACTACATCACAAATCGAGTCGCTATCAAAATCAACGGGTAGCACTAAACTGTCTCTAGGGTCTGTGCCACAATCGTCTTCTGCGATATCAGACCATCCATCATTATCATCGTCCGGATCTGCATTATCTCCAATGCCATCCGTGTCAAAATCAGAAAATTCTGTAGCGTTCAACGGAAATAGGTCATTGACGTCTAAGACACCGTCTCCGTCGTCATCATCGTCCTGTGAGTTACAATTCCCATCTCCATCTGTGTCGGTTGGGTAATCAGAACTGTTGAGAGGGTCGGTTAGACAATAATTCTCAACTTCATCGTCCCAACCATCTCCGTCATCATCGAAATCTGAGTTGTCACCCAAACCATCGTTATCCGTATCAATCCATTCTGTGGGGTCTAGAGGGAATATATCCACGGTGTCATTGTAACCATCTCCGTCATCATCCAAATCTTCAACATCACAAATTCCGTCTGAATCAGTATCTAATGGATAACTCTCGAAATCAGTAGTATTTGTTCCACAAATTATCTCGCTTGCATCCGACCAGCCATCGCCATCATCGTCAGCGTCTAATGGGTTACAAGTACCATCTGAATCGGTATCTATTGGATAAGAGGAAGAGTCGGTCGAGTCGGTCCCACAGGCCACTTCATCACTGTCCTGCCAACCATCATCATCATCGTCATTATCCAAGTAATTGCAAATCCCATCTCCGTCAGTATCTATTGGTGTTGAACTAGAGTTAGCTGGGTCAGTGTTGCAATTTATTTCATCGATATCGTTCCATCCATCATTATCATCATCGATGTCTAATGGGTCACATGTGCCATCTCCATCGGTATCAGTTGGGGTAGAATTAGAATTAGTAGAGTTAGTTCCACAGTCATCTTCATCCGAATCGCTCCAACCGTCATTATCATCGTCGGTATCCATCGAGTCACAGGTTCCATCGCTATCTGTGTCATCAGGTACTGAACTTGCATCATTTGGATCGGAACCACACGCCTGTTCGGCACTATCACTCCAGCCATCATCGTCATCATCGGTGTCAACTGGGTCACAGATCCCGTCATTATCACTATCACTTGGTACACTCGAGCTGTCATTGGCATCTGTGCCACAGGCGCCTTCGTCAGCATCACTCCAACCATCTCCATCAGAATCCAATGCCTCTTCTGCAAGAATCCAAGAATCTGTACCATATCCGTCCCCTCCTGTGTTTCCATTTCCGTTGACAAAATTTACCGTTAAATCGAAAGTAACATTTCCTGAGCCCGATGAAGGCGCAGTCCAATCAACAGTCCACGAACGAGAGTTTGAGTTACTGTGTGTCACTTCACCACTCAAAATCTGGGCATTCGAACCGGGATTACTAAAACTCCCGAGATCAGCATCGAGGTTGAATCCTCCACCACTTCCTGATGGTCCGCCAGTTCCTCCAATCGTCAATCCATAGGTGCTACTTGCAACGTATCCATCAGCTGGTAAACCAGACAAACTTGGAGTTACTTGGTTGGCCCCGCCACCATGGCAGGCACACCCTGATGATGCTGAACCAGTTCTTCCATTTGAGTGCCCAAAAGCATCTTGTGGAATAGCTAATACCAGTAGCAGAATCAATACCATTGACACCTTACGTCGAGAACTCATTGCACGTCGGCGTCATCTTCGCCTTTTGGCCTTCACTCTCGCCTGCGTCCGACAATCATCGCTGCACAAAGCACAGCTAAGGTTGCCAATACTAATCCAAATCCGGGTGTATTGTTGTCATCCGGCTCTTCCGTAGAATTCTGAACATAGTCGTCCATTGAGTCACAAATTCCGTCATTATCGATATCGAGGGGTTGAATGAATTCATTCTTTGGGTCACCAAATCCACCATCAGCGTTTCGGCATTCAACCTCAACCGAGTCTAGCCATCCATCTCCGTCATCATCGGTATCAGCGTTGTCTCCTACTCCGTCGTCATCTAGGTCCCACCATTCTGTGCCATCAAGGGGGAACTCATCGTCAACGTCGGCTACACCATCTCCGTCAACATCAGGATCTTGTTCGTCACACATGCCATCACCATCGAGAT
>CAZKVK010000034.1:0-13801 GCA_964556195.1 uncultured Candidatus Poseidoniales archaeon | reverse complement strand
CCAAGCATCAAATGTGAGCGCTCATTGAGTAAGGTGTGGCTGTGGACTACCGGCGGATTGCAAAATGGGCTTCTGCAATCTCTGTGTTGTTTTTTGTTTCCTTCATACTAATTTTCCCAATTGCGGAGGACAGTCTAGAATCTGTTATGGATCCTGAACAGCAAAATGTGGCGCGCCTAACTCCCGGATCTAATGCATCAGTCGATTTAATCGAAAATCGCGTATACATTGCTCTACGTCTAGAAGAGCAAAATGAGGGAGCTGATTTGAGGTTGATTTACGAAGACGGGGGAGAACTGGTTGGGAAATCACCAAATTGGATGCAGCTTGACAGGCTGGTTGGCAATCTAACTTACTCCCCTGTTAGAGAATTTCAGCCTACTCAATCCGGAACATATTCTCTGTACAATGATGGGGGTTCGACATTATGGTTGGTTGATGAAACCGCCTCCGGCCTGAAGGGATTCTCTGACCCATCTGTTATTGGTTTATTCACAACTTGTTGCCTTGGAGTTATTAGTGGAATAATTGCATTGATTTTTGCATTATTGATGTTACAAAATAAATCTAAGCAAGATGGAAAACGAGTTAGTGGACTAATCATCGATGGAAGAGTAATGACTACTGATGAACTCTACCGTGCTCATCAGAAAAAGGATGACCCTGGCGTGCCTGACCCTTTTGTTGAGAGGAGAAATGATAGTCAAAAAACTGAACAAACACCTAGTGGGTCTGGGTCTCAAATTGTTCGGGAAGAAACTAACGATGCCTGGAAAGGTTGGGATGAAGGCTGAGTGGGTTTAGCTGATTTCAACTCACACTCGGGTTTTTATCCCCCCCTCCACTACACAACCTTGGGTTGGTAAGTCGTGGTGGGCTTTGATGAGGCTCTGAATATCCTTGAAAACAAGGCACGCCGAGATATTTTGAAACATCTCGCTAAGGAGCCGCACTACCCTCTGCAGCTATCTGAATTGCTCGACATTAGTCAGCAAGCTGTAGTCAAACACCTGAAAGTTCTCGAAGAAAACGGATTTGTAGAATCTGAGAAGGTTCCCTCGGTCAAAGGAGGACCGCCGAAGAAGATGTACACTGTCAATCAATCATTTTCCCTAAGACTCGATTTAGGGCCTAATCTATTCCGCGCAGAACACAGAACTATGCCAAAGGGAGGAGCTATCCGTTTATCCTCAAACCTACCAGGAGACTTGGATTCTGTAGTTGACAACATTGGCACTCGGAGACGTCTTCCATTGGTTGAAGCAATGTCGATGCTTTCGGATATGGACAAAGCGCTTGAGAGGATTGACGAGCAGAGAGATGCCGTAATCGCCCTCCATCAGCAGGTAATGCAGAAAGTAGCGCCTACAATCGATGAATCCTCAGAGACCTACGAAGAAAGACAACTTGCGCATGCCATGCTAAATCATCCGAGAAGGCCTTTGGATCTTGACTTGTTTTCACAAGGTCTACGCATTCAATCGATGGACGCAGAAGTAATGATGGATGGTCTTCGTGAACGATTGCTACGTGACTTTGCCTCTAGCACAGGTAGCCTAGTGGCTGCTCGTGAGGGAACACCACTCCCATGGTGGTTGGCCCGCTAATATCAATCAGAAGACTTGGTCGTCGTCGCTTAGGTTCGCCATTAGGCTGCTCTTTTCAGCGAAGCGGGCCAAGGCTTCCATTCTACGTCCATACATGACGACGCCTGCAACCCACATCAGCGCTATTGTAGCGCCTAGAATAATTGCTGGAACTGAGTATTGGGCCACAATCTCGACACCAAGATCGAGTATTCCCCAATTTGATCCCATTTCGCCACCAGGAACTGCCATTATGTTGTTATCTTCATTAGATTCAACGATATTGTTGTCTGGATCTACGACTACAACGACTTCGTGAGAGCCCGCCTTTACGAGGTACAGAAGGGTGATTTTCGGTGGTGATTCGTCTCCACTAGTTCCTACTGGCATGACTGCTTCAATTAGTTGTCTGTAGGCTACATTTTCCTCTTGACAGCCATTCTTCTCAATCGACCTCTTTGTTTGGTCTACACAGAGAATGATGTTAACATCTGTAGCATGGATATTTCCAATGTTTCTTATTTCTACAGTTACTGGTAGCATCTCTCCAACCTTGGCTTTACTAGCGTCAACCTCGACGCTCATAATTTCAAGATCTGGTGCTCTCAATCGGAGCTCGAGGATTTGTTCGTTTGTGTCGCAAAATGGGCGAACAAGGTCAGGTAAGCCGTCTTGATTTTCATCGATGGTACAAGAATCGTCCCAAATTGGGGTTTCATCGTGATCTCCGCCGATTTCAGACGAACCAAATGCGGATTGAATCTTAATTCCAATCTCACGGTTGCTCAAAACTGCTCCCGGATCTATTTCGATTATAGCGACTAGTTGTAACGTAGTATACGCAGGCATCACAGGGAGCATGACTGTTCCTGCAGATGTGCCAACTGCAGTCTTGTAGCAGTTATCTGCTGGGGGGTCTTGGCCAACTGTCAATTGAACACATGGACGCTCGATTGGGAATTCTGTATCGAAGCCTTCAATCAGTGCATAATTGATTGTCCATCCGCTAAGAGTATTCATTCCTGGGATTGGATCCCAGCCAGCAGTGTTCTGAGTGTGATTATGTATCGATGGGTGGTCGTCGACATTTCCAAAGTTACTGACATTCATTGTGTAGCGAACCGTTCGGCCAGGTGCGGTAGTCTTGATTCTAGATTCGATAGCTGGATCAAGTTCTATTCGCATGTCGTGGAATTCTATGATTTCAATATTCAGAACAATAGTATCTCTCAATTTGGTGCCGTCGTATGGTTCCTCACTCAAGACGTCTAGGCGAACGGTGTATTCTCCCGCGTAAGTCTTCTCTGGAACATTGATGTGGATGGTAACTTCTTGGGCCGAATCTCGAGGTAGTTCCTCGAAAAGTACCCGGGGGATATCAATATCCCAGACATCAGAGGCTCCATTAGAATTGACGATTGAATTAACTGCCATATCGAATCTGTCTGGACCATTACCAGTGTTCTCGATCGTAGTATCAAGTTGGAAGGATTCGCCCGGATGTAATTGTAGGGTAGTTTGTGGAACTGATGCTTCTAAGTCGTAGACCTGAATTACATTAGTCACCAAGACAACCGAGTCTCTTACTCTAGGTGCTCCGTCTAGATGGGCTTTCACGGTGACTGATTCACCCAGCCCAGCTGTGGCGTTGTACGGAGCGCACATTATTGCAGTAACAGTGTATGGTGTATCGATTATACTCCAATATCTCGGTTCATTATCTCCGATTCCATTACCACCAGGTGCATTAGCGAAATCTAGGTCGACAATCCAGTTGTCGTAACGCCAAGTGGATTCTGAAATTTCAGGTGGCCTTTCATCCGGGCCGCCTGGAGTCGTAAATACGAGGTAACCAGGCGTGAAGTGTTTGGTAACTTCTATGTCGAATTCGGCACATTCTCCAGGTAGAACATGTTTGTTAGTATCTCCTAGATTGAAGATAATGTTGCCCGAGCTCCGTATGGATACATTGACCCATAATTCGAGCACGTCAAAAGTGCCTCTGTCAATCGATAAGACGGGTTCTCCAGTAGACCAACCTTTGAGATAAATCACGAAAGTTCCTGGTTCCTGAGAGGTTGGAACGCTAACTTGCAAGTTCCGTGTTACAGATTGGGTTGGATCCAAGGAAAGCGAGGTTGGGAAAGAAACGCCCCAACCGAACGGTAAGCCCCATTCAGTCTGACCTTCATGGGTAGTTGGGTCATAGAATGCAAATGTATCGTAGACGTTTCCGGTATTCGTTACCGTAATCGAGAATATGGCCGAGCCGCCTTGTTCAACGTCTACCTGATAGTGACTGGTGTCTAGATTAATTCCGTGAACAACGTCCATCAAAGTCAAGGTAAGTCTCTCATCATTAATCGCTGGATCTTTGCCAGATACGACGCTAACAGTGATTGCCGCTAGTTCGTCCTCATGGGCTTGATAGATGGTAGGGGCACGAACGCGCATGTATACTGGTACTACATCTCCACCACGTAGGAAAACGGGTGTGGAGTCGAAGATTGGTGTGTGGTTTGTCGAGAAGAATAAGGTCACAGTCCAATTATTCGGAACACCTAGCAGAGTTACTGTGTAGGTATCAGCCACTAGCTCAGCTGGCCCAGGGGTTGGGTTTGAGATAGTCATGTTGTAAGTGGTCTGCTGGCCTGGCTCAATGGTGTGATAGAATGTCTCATACTCAGCCAGATCGATTGCAACGAGACCTGTTAACACGTGTACATAACAAAGAGTGTATTTTCCTCCGTTGTTGTTTTCATTGCATCTATTTGTATCAGACCAAGCGATGTGCACTCCGCTACCTAGGTCATTTGCGAATGCGGGTGGCTGGCCTAGGTCTGGTGCATAGGGCGAGTTAGGGCCTAACTTATCTGAGTCCCAAGTGGAGACTTCGTGAAGTTCCCATGGCTCAATTATTCCCGAAGCAAGCGAGTTTAGTGGGAAGCCATTGGGATAAGCATCGTTAGTGTGATTAAGGCGGGTGTACATGATGGTTTCACCCTGAGTCTCATTTCCATTGTCGAGCCATGTGATGTGTACGTTATCAAAGGAATCTGTTAGAATTTCAGGCATATGAGAATTGGCGCCATATGGCCTCTGAGCATCGAGATTGTCAAGGCCTTCTACCGTGGAGATTGCGGAGTCTGTAATTTGCTTGATTCCATAGGAGGGAAGCCCGTCTGGTGCTCCATCCCAAGCGGCGGAACCGCGAAGTCGAAGCCTAGTGTAGTAGATTTCGTAATTGACATCTATATCGAAGCCGTAAGCACGACCATCCATCCATGCGATGTGTGTATTTCCGGAGGTGTCAATTGCAATCGAGGGGTGAAGGCTGAATGCATCCTGAAGTGTGATTCGAGTGTCGTTTACCACAACAAGGTGGCCATATCCTAACTGGTCTGTTGAGGGGCCGATATCCTCGACATATCGGTTATTCGTTACGGTTGTACCCGAGGTGCCCTTTGTCCAACCTGGAGGCGGGTTTTCTAATACTGAATAAGGATCTAGAATTGACAAAAATATCTCTCGAGAATTATTGGTTGCTAGGTATACAAGGGCTTCAACCATCTGTTGTAGTTCAGTAGCACTACTAGCTGAGGTCGGGAAGCTGTACATTTTCCCGCCAGCATCTGTGTTGCGAATTGTAGAACCTGGGCAGGTTCTTGTTCCGATTGAGACGAATCCGTTTGGACATTGGGCTAAGTCCTGCATGTGGGAGCCTACCTCTGTTGAGCCTGCACCCCATCCTGCAGCCAATAGAGGCACAGGAACAATATCAGCGATTACGCAAGCATCGTGGGCCTCATTGATACTTTGAATGTCGTCAGATGCCTGTGCTGGATCGCCACCATAGGGGCCTTCATCAGAGATTGGAATTACAATCTTGGTTGCATTTGGATTCCATCTGTGGTCCAACTGTGTTGGTGGGTTTGCAGCGTTGCCCATTCTCCCTACTGTATCTCTCCAAGATAGGCAGGCCCAAGTTGTTGCAGGGCCCCAGAATTCAGAGTAATAACCACCATCTTGAGGAAGGTTGGTTGCGGTGTTATCGTAGACTACTTCCGTCAGGTAACGAATACCACCGGAGTCATCGGTTGGGGTTTGTCCGAGATGAGTGTTGCGTGGTCCTTGGCTTCCTGAACCACCGGTTTGGTATGCGGTTGCACAGTTACCAGATGTAGCTGCCGAAGGCCAGTTTCCACTCAGAGCATATAGAGTCTCGAATACGGTAATATTCCCATTTTGTAGCATTGGCTTTAGTCCTTCGAAAGTGCCTCCACTGGCAAAGTTCCCTCCATAGAATACAACGCACATGTCGGCCCATTCAGTATTCATCGAACCAGATGTGTCGATGGGGGCGACCATCTCTACCTTACCACCGCGAGTATCGTCCCAGACTACTTGCACGAAATCATCTGCATCAACTGCAACGTCTGGGTGTCCTTTGTGCCCAATAATTGGGGTTAGGAGTGTGTTTCCTATTGCAACGATTGCTTGGCGGCCTGGGCGGTCAATCTCTAGCATAGAGTAGTATATCTGAGGTTGTTGGTAGAATTTGTCGAGTGGTTCGTAGGCATCTTCCCAAACAATATGGGGGTTATTCTGAGAATCTGTGTCTACGGCAGGCCAATCGCGATTCTGTTGATGGCTGGCGATTTCTTCATCATTAATTATCGAAAGTACTGCATCCAAACCGGAGCTGCCATCTTGATCATCTTGGGATGGGTCTAAGAGAGTGTAGAATATCGTCCACTGGCCTGATTTATCTGTCCAAACAATGTGGACGTTGTTGGCATGGTCTACAGCGATATCTGGATGATTAGCACGGTGAGTCCCTGGGTCGGAGATTTGAGTTTCGTCAATTAGCACTTCACCTCGAGGGTCGAGCATCTTGTAGTACAAATGCTGGGTGTTTCTACTCCAAACAAAGTGGGTGTTGCCCATTGAATCGGCATCCATTGCAACCATTCTGTCATTGAATGTGCCACCTGCAACGACCTGAATCGCATCGGTCAATACAATCTCGCTTCCTTCTGCTCTATCTGAGAATTCCAATGTAGCAAACAAGCTCATCACCATGATGAGAACCAGTGTCATGCTACTCCTTACCTTCTTTGTCTCCATCTCGTTCCCTCCAGCATTGCTGCTACAACATCCTTGTTGGTTTTCTTTCGATACTTAACCTACACGCCCACGCGTCATACACCCGCGCGAGGGTTAGGGTGGAAGTTTCCTTTATCGCATAGAGATTTCAAACCCATTCTGCAGGGTCAAAATCACTACCAAAACCGCCAGTCTCATCGGTGTCGATGGGATGGCTTTGTGGCTCTTTCTTCGGCGTTTTGGTGGTGCGTTGTTTGGCTTTCTTCGCTTCCCAATCATCGACCTTGCCAGGTTTACCAATACCCTTTCCATAACCATACTTCACCTGATGAATTAATTCCAATTTAGAAAGCCAGACGCTTCTCATAGTCTGCATGAATTCGTTTTGAGTTAGACCATCAAACCATATTGGACTTGAGAGGTTGAAGGCTTGCAGTGGGCCCGGCAACTCGTCCTTGGGCTTGCCGACATGTAGCACCCAATCGAGGTTTGAACGAGTTAATTGTATTCGAATCTCATGAAGCCACGCTTCCCAAGCATCTGGGTCTTCTTTTCCGTGTTCTCGCATCTCATTTTGTTGGCCTTCATCTACTCTAGTAATCGAGTAAATCAGGACGAGATCTCGATTCTTTGGAATTACCACATTGAAGACGTGTCCCTGTTTTGTTGGAGGGTATTTGACGTGAAGATGAATTAGTGCTTGAGCGTCTGTAACTTCTCTAGACTCTAGTTTCTCTCGGGCTAGCCAATCCTTAACCGCACTAGCCGCCGACTTGCCATCCATCAATAGCGGCTATTGGCTGTCCTATTTGAGAGCGCCGAGTCTGGATGAGATATTTTCAATGAGTTCGTGGAATCTCTCCCCCTCGGAACTCCTACTCAATTTCACACGCCGGGATGCCGTGGCTGAGTCGGACCACAAATCATAACCCAATAATGCGATCAAAGCGGCGAGATAGAATGCAAGCATCAGTAAGATGAATGTGTACAGAGTGACTAATTCCATTGAGATACCTGCGTATAGATAGGTTCCCAATAATGCCACTGGAGGCCAGAAAAATATCGGTGAAAACATGCCAGCAAGCATGAAGTAAGTTGTGCGGGAGTCCAATCCCTCGTCACTACCTTCGGCCATGAATTTCGCAAGCCCCCATTGAGCTCCGGAAGAAGGGAGGGTTATCGGGAGAGTGGAAATAATCAGAAGTAATCCAAGAAGACCTCTCAAATGTTCAGAGATTGATTTACCTCGCAAGCGATTTGAAGAATCTAAAGCGGAAGCATAGAGGTCGGTCTTGTGAAGGATTTCTGCGGCTTCTTTGGCTTGCTCAATAATCGGGTCATTTTCACTTCTACCTATACTCTCTCGTACTCGTCTAGTTGCGTGGACTTCCTGAGCTAACGTTCTCAAAGGTGTATTGGCTTTGTTGGCGCCAACATGAGCCAGTAGTTTCCATGAATGGTAGGTTTCCCAATCAGGGGCGTCGGGAGTCATTGGGGAAAGAGTGTCGAAAATGCGATCGCGTAGTTCTCTTGTGGCATCGTGACTTGGTTCAATCCATTCTCCCGAAGCTAGTCTAGCACGGTCTGCTCCAGAATAAGTGGAAGGTATGTCAATCGATTTGCCAAACTCAACATAATTATCGGTACGAAGCCAATGATGAGTTCGCCAATGTAAACCGACGGTTTGGATTACCGGTGCAGGTAATCCCCTCTCATCTGCGATTGCGGCAGAAGCGAGCGCGGAGCGGGAAGAGCCGGTTCTCAACGCGTGTAGTTTGGAATCTTGGTGGGATTTGCCCTCCGGCATTACAACTGCCGAATGGCCGGTTGCTAGGCATGAGGCGACTGTTAGCATGCCTCTGTCGTTGATGTATCTAGCAAACTCAGCGTCTACAACGCCAGCTTCTACCTCTGCTCGGCGAAGAACGGGTTGGGTTCCAAAACGCCGTGCCCACCATCCGATCACAGGGCGAGTTGTCAGATCGTGGCGGCCGAGTGAAATCACTCGCTTATTTTGTACTCGGGTAATCACCATAGGATCAATCAGTCCGTTGATGTGGGTTGCAACATAGATTACTCCCCCCTCTGCAGGCGGAGTGGGGTCTGCATCATATCGCCTGAAAATTGCTTTATTTCCCAATTCAAACATCAAATCCAATGCCAGCTGGGCCCATCTCTTTCCGGGGTGCTTTCCTTCAAGATTGTACGGAACACCAGTCAGTTTATCCCGCTTCAATCTCGTCGCACTCTCGGATAACTCTGGTAGTATCTCAGGCGCGTTTTCTGAGTCTGGCACAGGGTCCGGAGGAGGCAGGGGGTTGAGAATACACCGATTCTACTCTGTGGCCGTGGAAATGCTTTCAGCAAGTAATTTCGCGTCCTCATGGTCTATCTTTCCATATTCCCAAAGGAAGGAGTGAGTTGAGTCTGGATATCGGGGAATTATGTGAATGTGAACGTGAGCAATTGACATCCCTGCTTCATGTCCGTTGTTTTGGATAAGGTTGTATGCAACCGCTCCTGTTGCTTTGAGTACTGCGCGACTAATAATCGGAAGAGCCCTACCAAGGGCTGCTGCCGAGTCTGAACTTAGTTTGTCAATCGATGGTGCTGGCTCTTTTGTAATTACCAATGTGTGCCCTCTGGTCAGGGGTTGAATGTCAAGGAATGCAATGATGAGGTCGTCCTCATACACCTTGTGACATGGTAATTCGCCATTGATGATTCGAGTGAAGATTGTGGGTTCTTCGCTCATTAGAATTCCTCAAGACTTTGTAATCTGCTCTGCAAGAGTAATCATTCCCTGAAGTTTCAAGGCGGAACACATCTCGGTGTTCATCACGCTTGATTGGTCTGTTACTTTGATTCCGGTATCCCTCATCTCTGCGATTGCATCGGCTGCGGATTTGAGAGAGGATTCATCTCGAGAGCCATTTGTGCAAGAGGACATTACGGAGGCCAAAGTTGCTGAGGCTTGGCCGACTGATGCTCCGTCTCCTTTCTTCAATAATTCAAGTCTCTTTGATGAGGTTGTAATCGCTTTCTCAACTAGAGTGGAGCCTCCGAAAGATGCTTCTTGAGCCCATGCGCCTGCATGGCTTCCAGCATTGCCCCCGCCGACTATATCGTCGAGGATTATATTGCCGGCTAACATGCCTTCGCCATGCATACCATTGTTTGCAGACCGTCCAGCCGCATAGAGACCAGTGGCCCACTTTTTCCCCTTGGAGAAGGTTACTCTACCATGTTCATCTACCGGAGCGCCGCCGGTGGTTGTAGCGATGCTGGTTGTGATTGGAACCACCTCTCTAGAGATGTCAAGACCGGTTCTGTCCTTGACTCTAGTACGTGTGTTGGCGAACCAAGCCTTAGCATCAGAGTCTAAGCCTCTGAGGTCAAGGATGCAATCGTCTTCGCCGACCTCACTAGGATCTACGTCCTCTCCATTGGATTTCCTAACTCTACCACCTGAACCTAATACATCGAGGCTGATGTTAAGGTCAGTTCCTCGGACCGTTAGTGGGTGTGTTGGGTTGTTTTCCATTCCAACAAGAGAAAGACCGGCTGAAGCGAGTAAGGAGGAGCCGAGGCCGGACCCAGCAGATGGGCTTGTCCAAATCCCTTGGTGGCCTGATGTGGCAAGTATTACTGCCTTGGATTGAATGCCAATCACTACTCCTGAGTTGGTGTCGTAAGCGGTGAGGCCTCTGACTTGCTTACCGTCCATTACCAGTGACATTGCGAGGATATCTGAACGGCGAATCACACCTCTCTTCATAGCTTGTTCTTCGAGAATGCGGGTGATATTTCGGCCGGTTGCGTCGCCACAACCAGTCATTCGTGGCATGCTGTGTCCGGCAATCTGAGTTGCGTGGGGCAAGCCTCCTTCTCGGCGGCGAAGTACAAGACCCCATCTTTCCAATTCTGCAAGTACGTTCACCGCTTCTCCACAGACTCTGGCCGCTGCAACCTTGTCTGTGGATTCGCCGCCGGCCGAAATTGTATCATCTCGGTGTCCAGATGAGCTAACTTCGTCTATAGAAGCGGCAAGGCCGGCGATATCAGAACCTGCACTTCCTGCACCAATTCCTGAGGATTCAAGAAGCAGAGGCGTGGTTCCAGCATCCGCTGCGGCGATAGCGGCTCTTAGGGCTGCAGGGCCTGAGCCAACGATGACTAGATTCCAAGACTCCATGGTTCTCGCCTCAGGCGAGCCATGTTAGCGACATGAAGATGACGCTCGGGGCTTCGCCCCGAAAAGTGGCGTCAATCTGCAAGGGCTAGGGCGATTCTTCGAACCTCGGATGCAGCGTCAGCCATTCGGTGGCCCATGCTTTCGGCCTGCACTCCAGAGGAAAGAATGGTTCTCACTACAATTGATTCTATGGTCTCACCTTCCTCATTTCTTAGGGTAACTTGTACGGGGTGAGGACCAGATATGGAATCAGGCCACGCCAAGCCTATCCATAGTACTGTAGAGTCTGAAAGAAGTCGGCCAAATGATTCGGTCAAAGCACCTCTTTGTTCGGCTATAGAAATTGAGGCCTTGGGTTGTGAAGAGGCTTTCGCGAAGACGCGAAGAGTCTGAACTTCGGGCTCTCCTTCAGCCGCCAAAATATCGACTTCAATCGACTGATTCTTACCGGAGTGATTGTGTATCATGACGAATAGATTACCCTGGCCTTGACCGCATCTCGGCGGTAAGTCGAGATCTAATCTCCAAGCCTCCTCGGTCAGACCAGGATCGCCCCTGATTACAGAATCTTGCAATCTATCTGTGAGTCGGAAAAGACCGGGTTGCCAGGCCCTAGTATGGGCGAGTAAACGTCTAAGAGTTCTCATGTTGAACTTCGATGATGATGAGAAAAGTCCGTCGATAGCGGAGACTTTGAAGACTCGACGAGTTTCACTTAGTAAACCATCATGGTCAAGCAATCCGAGATGTTCAAGATGGATTGCTTGGAGTAGATGCTCGACCGCTGAATCTGGAGTTTGTTCGCTACGGACGTCGTCTACTAATGATTTAATCCAAATGTCCCAATGACTGGCCGTTTCGGGATCTAAGTGGGCAATCAAGAGGTCAGACAATACACGATCTAGTGTGCTATCGTGGAGTGTGGGTGCGTGCAGAGAAAGAAGTGGGAAAGAATTCGATCGCATCGGAATAGAAGTTTCCAATAGTTGTGTATTCAAAGCAGAAATAACTGACAAAACGAGGCAGGTTCCCAGCACTAATGAGCTCAGAGTTTGTCCTGCGTCAAGATTCCAAAGCGAGGCGAGGGCTACCGTTGCAAGAATACTACAAGAAATTCTAACTCTCTCCCTGATTCTTCTTTCGTTGAGAGAGTTGAGGATGCGTTCCACGCCGGGATAGGAATTCATCGAACGAAAACCCACTGCTCGTAAGCGGAGTCTATCTCTAGCAGACATTCGAGCGAATGAGGCGGCGAATAGTGCGGGTATTAGGCTAAAACTTAGCGCGATATGGACGGTGATGGCCAGAGGGAATGAGGCGGGTTCCCACCCAATAAGAAGTAGAGCTGTGGTTATTGGAGCGATTAATGAAAGAAGGATGCGTAATTGGGGCTGAGGTCGGCTTGTGGCTATTCTAACCCAAAACCTTCTACCTGCGTCTCTAGCCTTTACTCGCAGGCTCAGTGCCTGCTCTTGCTGTGCCTGACGGTCGCTCTCCTTGGCGTAAGGAGTTGGGAGGCTGCGCTCACCCGTCATGCTCGGCCGACGAAGAACATGGCTTGATTCTCTCGGCTCGGTTTGGGGGTCAAGGAGGCAATTTTCGGACCCTTAGAGTTCTTGAGGAGGATGCGGTCGCCGAGTTGGGCGTGTAGCATAGCCTGGATAATGCACTGGCCTCCTAAGCCAGGGACCGCGGGTTCGAATCCTGCCGCGCCCGCCACTAACCGAAGGCGAGTCCGTGCTTTCTACCAGAGGTTGCGGCCTTGTGGAGGAAATTCTCGAAGGGTATTCTTGCGTGCATTGTACTGCGGATTTGTGTGTCGCAAACCGCCAAGGCAGAAAGTAACTCTGAGCGGAGTTCATCGGGAAGAGAAAGTCGGCGACCTACGAGAACATCGTGGAGTTGTGAAATAATGTCGTCGGCATCGAGGCCGTGGTTGTTCATCAGGCGGTCTATCTCAGCAATCGCACCGCCCAATACCTTGGAACGGCGTCCTCGGACATTCTCCCATCGCCACTCAACAACTCGGCCTCGAAGTGCCAGTTCCAGAAGATGTCTGCCTGCTTGCAAAGTTGTGGCCTGAACCAAGCGGTGGACTGCGGAGCGGTCTTCGGTAAGGCCTCGTGCATAGAGCATCTCCAATGTGAAGATGGCTTTTCGCAAATTACCCTCCGCAACATAGGCCAAATCACCTAGTACGCCCTCATCTACAGAGAATGATTCTGATTTGGCAATTCCCTGCATTGTATCGATTACGACCTCTCGGTCTGTGGAAGGGATACGAATCATTTGGGTTCGGGAACGGATTGCATCGATTAAGCGAGAAGGAGCTCTAGCGACGAGGATGAATCTGCTAGCCCCGCCGACAGTTTCCATCATTCGGCGAAGATATGCCTGTCTAATACCTCCAAGATGATCTGCGTCTTCAATCACCAATAATCTACTGACTGGAATTTGGCCTAGTTCAATTTCTAATTCGGCTCCGGCCGGCGCTACATCTCCTTCGGATGCTGAAATGATTCCGCGGTCGTAGGCGTCGAGGCTCATTCGCCCGGCCAATGTATCCGAAGAACCCGAGCCGCCGGGCCTGAGGAATGCCTCAAACTTGGCCATTGCACCTCGGGTTCGCATCAAGTCGCGTGCCTGAAGAACGTGCGTAGTAGACCTCCATCCTGGCCCTAGCATTTGACGTGCAACCAATCGCCAAGAAGCGGTCTTTCCAACTCCCGCTGGGCCTGTAATTAGAAGATGAGGGGGGTCTGAGGACAAACTCGCACTCTTGAGTGCTTCACAAACACCTTCTGGCACTGCCAATTCGTTGAAGGCACGAGGGGAATGTGTACTCAGCCAACTCGCCATGTATCAGCGTGAATTAGGCGGGTCTTGAACTCCGCGCCATTACTTCCACAGGAAG
>CAZKVK010000033.1:0-14202 GCA_964556195.1 uncultured Candidatus Poseidoniales archaeon | reverse complement strand
GGGCGATGTAGTCATCACCAATGATGGTGCAACCATACTCAAGGAGATGGACATTGAACACCCTGCAGCGAAGATGATTATTGAAATCGCAAAGACACAGGAACAACATTGCTTTGATGGAACCACTAGTGCGGTTGTAATCGCCGGAGAATTGCTTAAGCGCAGCGAAGATTTAGTTGAGCAAAACGTTCATCCAACTGTAATCTGTGACGGATTCAGACTCGCCTCAGATAAGGCTGCAGATCTTATCGATTCACATTCAATTGATGTAAACGAAGAGAAATTACACGAGGTCGCAAAGACCGCATTGACTGGAAAGAGTGCGGGCGCTGTCAAGGAATTCCTCGCTGACATATCAGTAAGGGCTGTACTAGCAGTAGCTCAAGATACTGATGATGGAGTAGTTGTTGACTTAGATGACATCAAGATCGAGAAAAAGCAAGGCGGCTCAATCAAGGATAGTACATTGGTGGATGGAATTATCCTAGACAAGGAGAGAGTACATTCAGGCATGCCTCGCTCTGTAGCAGATGCCAAGGTTGCATTGATTAATTCTGCAATTGAGGTGAAGAAGACAGAGGTCGATGCAAAGATTCAGATTACAGATCCTAACATGCTTGCTCAATTCCTCGATGAAGAGGAAGCCTTTCTCAAAGGCCTAGTTGACACAATCATCGCAAGCGGTGCTAATGTAGTCATCTGCCAGAAGGGAATCGACGACCTCGCTCAACATTACATGGCAAAGGCAGGTCTTTTCGCAATACGCCGAGCAAAGAAGAGTGATATGGAAGCGCTTTCGAAAGCAACTGGTGGAAATATCATCACAAATATCGACGACCTTAGCGACGGAGATCTGGGTCAAGCAGCCAAGGTAGAAGAGCGCAAAATTGGAGATTCGGACATGGTTTTCATCACTGGTTGCCCACAAGCTAAGAGTGTGAGTGTACTACTACGTGGCGGTACAGAGCACGTAGTGGATGAAATCCGACGTGCATTCGACGACGCAGTCGGAGTTGTTGCAGTCGCTCACGAAGATGGGGCTGTTTTGACTGGCGGTGGTTCGGTATTGGCCGCGATTAGCCGCGACTTGCGTTCCTATGCAGAAGGAATTGGCGGTCGAGAACAGATGGCTATTGAGGCCTTCGCAGGTGCTCTAGAGGTTATTCCAAGAACTCTAGCCGAGAACGCTGGTTTAGACCCCGTCAACACGATTATTGATCTGCGAAAGGCACATTCAGAAGGCCTCTCCTCCCATGGAGTAAATGTCTACGACGGCGGAGTTGTCGATATGGTTGAGAGCAAAGTCTACGAGCCAAGCAGAGTCGTTGAGCAGGCCGTGCAAAGTGCATCCGAGACTGCTGTTATGATTCTCAGAATTGACGATGTAATATCCAGCAAGGGCGGAGGGGGAGCCGACCCTACTGACTTCGACGGCTTCGATATGTAGGGTCCAATACGACCGTAGGTCGTAACTCTAGTTTACATCAAGTTCAAGAATCGCTTTCCGGTGGGGCAACCATCATTCGGGGCTGAGTTAGGAAGATGGCTATCGTCAGCGTCTACATCGAAGATGGATGCATCACCTGTGATGCCTGTGAGGAGACTCTTCCAGAAGTCTTCCATGTAACCGACGACACCTGCTACATCAAGGCCGACGTAAGACTCGATGGCGGCTACGATAGGAATGAGGGCAAAGCCGGACTAAAACAGGAAACAGTGTCACAATTCCACGATGATCTTCTAGACGCAGCCGATGGTTGTCCAGTGGATGTAATCATCATCGTTGAAGGTGGAGAAGGCGAGGCTAAAGTTGAGGATGAAGCACCGACTGCCATTCAAGAAAATCCTCCAGAACCAGCCACAGAAGAGCCTGTCGAGGTGGCCGGCGATGATCTTGGAGAACTCCTGAGTGCCGGCGACCGAAGTCTAGCGATACTATTCGGTTCACAATCAGGGAATTCAGAGGCCTTGGCTGCTAAGTTTGCCAAGCAGGCATCGAATTACGGCCTTGATGGTGTAGTCTACGATATGGATGGTTTTGACTTCGCATCTCTATCCGCAATGAAGCGGGTACTGATCATTTGCTCAACTTGGGGAGAGGGAGAAATGCCAGACAATGCTGAAGACCTATGGCAGACCGCCCAGAAAGCATCCACCGGCTCCCTCAATGGAGTTCATTACTCAGTTCTCGCACTCGGCGACACGAGTTACGAATTCTTCTGCGAATCAGGAAAAGATTGGGATGAACAGTTCGAGAAGCTAGGCGCTACTAGATTGGTTGAACGAGTTGATTGTGACGTTGATTACGAATCAATGGCAGCCACTTGGGCACTTGATGTATTGGCGGCTATGGCGGCAGTGGACGGCACCGGCGTATTCCACGAAGATATGGTAGATGCGATCAAAGAATACGTTGCAGGTGGCGATGAGGGTGCCGACGGAGAAGATGGATTTACTGTGCCCGACATTACTGCAGAGTCAATTCAGGCAGAAATCAGTATTTTCAGATACGACCCAGAAGCCGCTACAACTGGCCTAGATACATGGGTTTGTGCAATGCCTGGTCATTTGAGCCTGTTAGAGGCACTTCGAACCATCAAGAGCACTCACGACGGTAGCCTTTCCTTCCGTGACGGTCCTTCAGACGACTCAACCACAGCAATTTGTGTAAATGGTCGTTTAGCGCTACCAGGATTAGTTCGCTTGGACTCTGTAGCGCCAACTCGCGATGGAACTCTTAGACTACGAATTGACCCATTACCTGGATTCGAAGTAATCCGAGACTTAGTAGTCGACCATTGGTCAATGGAACGCCGAAGAGAATCCACTCAACCCTGGATGATTGCCGCAACCAGAGAAGGGTCTGCTACCATGCAAGGCAACATGGGATTGATGGACGCTAATGTTGCAACCGCTTTGCACTCAATTACTGACTTTGGAAGCCCTGCGTTGTTACAAGCATCTTCCGACGCAGTACCCCACGCGAATGGCTACCTTGGCCCTGCAGTCTTGGCATCGGTTTGGGCAAGGAGAAATGACCCTAGGTCATCCGCTTCTTCCGTTAGTGGGCTTGATGAAATATTGGGTAGTTCAAATGGAATCAAGGCTGAAACAGATCTTACAAGTATTCGAAGGCAGAATGGCTCGGGTTTAGTAGTCTCAGAAGCCTTGCTAGATGCAAAGACGCACGTTTTGGAAAGTGATGCATTCAACGGCCGTCATGGTAAGCACGTTTGGTGGTACACATGGACACTCAAGTCAAGCGGCAAGGTCAACGATACCGTGCTATATCGTCAGGTAATGGGCCCAATCGGCTTACTCGGTAATCTGACCTCTGGAGTAACCGCTAGAATGGTAACTGGATTTACTCGCACGGGTGGTGATATGATCTATGATATGTTGGCCTTCATCGCCCCGCCTGCTGGTATTGGAAAAATGCCTCGTCAATTCAATTCTTCAGTGAATAATCATCACGAGGTCGTGGCGATATTCAACGAATTGGATGGCAGGTTCTGAGGTGAGAAGGTGGCAGTGAAATACGCATATCATCCAGGAAACGTGTCTCACAGCAGCTCCCCAGAGGTCGCTGTTACGATGGATTCCTTCGCACGTGCGATTGGAATCACCCTAGTTCAACTACCCGGTGCAACCAGCTGTGGAGCAGGAATTGTTCGTCAGGCAAATCGTAGGTTACAACTAACTCTTAATGCTCGAACCTTCGCTATGGCTGAAGCAGAGGGCCTGAACATACTTACTCCATGTGCTGCAACTGCTGGAAATTTACAAGAGGATTTGATGACATTACAATCCGACCAAATCCTCATGCAAGAAGTCAATGAGACACTTGAGAACACCTGTGGATTAACAATGACTGGTGAGGTCGAGGTTCACCATTTATTGCATGCAATCGTCGATGAAATTGGTCTAGATAAACTAGAGGAGAAGGTAAAGAATCCAATTGATTTTGCAGTAGCAGGATACTACGGCCCAAACATACAGCAGGAGGGTGCTTGTGGCGGTGACGATGTCTACGATCCAAATTACCTCGAGCAGGTGATTTCGACTTTAGGCGGCACTCCTATAAGTTGGGAAGCGAGGACTCAGAGTGTGGGTGTACCCGGTCTCTTTGCAGAAGAGCCGACAGTGATGAAACAGGCTGCTGAGGCCCTATCCGAAGCCAAAGCAGAGGGTGCAGACATGATTGTAAGCGCTTGCAACCTCTCCCAAGCCGTGCTCGACATATACCAAGGTAAAGCAGGCAGAAATACAGGCCTTTCAACCAACATTCCAGTGATTCATCTTTGTGAGATGCTTTCATTTGCACTCGGATGTCACAACAAGAGATTAGCACTCTTGAGGACTAGAATCGCAGTAATTGGTGATTGATTTCAATCTTTAACTGGATTGAATTGTTCAAGTCCGGTTTGACCTCTTGGCCTGAATGTCGAAGGAGATAGTTGTCCCGAGCCCGTGGATTCGGTTTGTTCGGGTATTTCTTGAACTTCCTTTAGCACGGGGCGATGTTTTTTCCTAACTGCAACAACGAATTCAGTCGCGGAAATTTTTCCTCCATTATCGCCTACCGAGAAGTTACTCAAATTAGATAGGTCAACATGAGTGCTTCGAGCCAGTTTACGTCCAACTCTGGCAACGGCTCGATGCATATTTTCTTCGCGCCTAAGAGCCGCCGCTCTCGCACCTTCATCGCGGGTATCTTCAGCGATCAATACCACAACATCCCCATCACGATGTCTACCTGTTCTACCCCTTCTCTGAATTGTACGAATCTCACTTGGAACCGGCTCATAGAATATTACCAGGTCCGCAGTAGGTATGTCCAATCCTTCCTCTCCAACACTAGTTGCTATGAGCACGTTACCTTCTCCTGAACGGAAAGATTCGATTCGCTCAACTTGTTGCTTTGGAGTCAAACCAGCTCCACTAGCACGTTTACTCTGTCCAATGAACTGGATTGGTTTTACATCATTTAGATCTAACAGAGCGGTTTCTAGCGCCGTTACGGTATCTCTAAAGGTCGCGAAGATAATAATTCTTGATTCTGGGTCACGACGAAGCCTCTCCCTGACTAACCTCCTAACTGCACCAACTTTGCTATGTAATTCTGGCATTTCTCCCAGACTTTCTCTAAGGTCTCTTACTCGTGAATCTCTAAGTAAATTACGAGTATTTTTCTTTTCTGCATCGTCACCCGTTTCCTTCCGATAGAGGAATTCTTTCGCCGCAGCTATACCTTGGCAAAGAAGATGGTTGATTAGGTGATGAAGGGTCATAGCAAGGCCAATTCTGCTCATAGAACCGTAGCCATCTGCCCGACCTCTACGGACGGCCAAATTGGCTCGTTCCATAGCATTGGCGAGGCCTCTATGAGTTACTGCACCAGGCATCACATATCGACCCAATCTCCTCTCCCTCTCGACGATGGTTTCCTGCCATTGAATGAAAGGCTCAGTCAGCTCACGAATCTCATCTGGCACCCTAACTCTCAATTCTTCAATTTCGAGATTTGCTAGATGCTCAGAAAGCATATTTTCTTCCGAGGTCCGTAGGTGAATACGACCGACTTGGAGCCTATTACAAATCTCTTCTACTTTCTCTTTGTTCGAACCTGGGCTTGCGGTCATTCCAAGAATTAGTGGTTCATTAGCGAACTCAAGGTATAGGTCTGCTACCTGTGCCTCGGCACGCTTTCCTGTCGAATGATGAGCCTCGTCTATAATTAGCAAACAACAATCAGAGAGATCGAGCAATCCTCGATTTACATCATTGCGTACGACCTGAGGTGTGGATACAACCAATCTACCTCTGTTCCACATACCTTCTCTCTTCGATGGTGGAATTTCTCCGCTCATTGAAATTGGTTGAGTTGAATCTTTGTCGAATACCCTCTCCAAATCGTCGAGATGCTGCTTCACTAGAGCTGCTGTTGGTGCGACCATCAATGCCCACCCCTCAGTTCGCTCTAGCATTTCTGCGATTACCATCCAGGCCACGGCGGTTTTTCCTGCCGCCGTAGGTAGGACCAGTAGTGTAGAACTCGACAATGCAACATCGACAGCTTCCAGTTGGTAGGCCCTAGCCTCGATGACCCCGTCTTGGAGTCCGTCATGGTGAAGACTAGCGCTCATGGGTCTACTGATTCGAAGTCAGGGTTCAAAATACTTGCACTGTCCCTATTGTTCAATTACACCCCGTAGGGGTGGAATCTGTCTATCCCCGATTCGTTCATATAGGGTATGGAGGTCGCAAGGCCGCTCACTACGTGAGGCACCAGACACCACAGGGCTCTGTACTATCATCCCAGAAATCCGAATTCCACTCGGAAATCGGCTTTCGGTGTCACGGTTCCTCCCTAACGTGGTAGCCCGGTCTGAATCCGCTTCGGCGGCAAACTTACCGGTAATTACTGGAGGACACACAATGGCTGACCGACACAACCCCCGCCGTGGTAGCATGGGCTTTAGCCCCCGAAAGAGGGCAATCCGGCCCTATGGAAGAATCACCTCATGGCCTGAGAGTGATGCAAGTGAGATCCGGGTTCAGGGTTTCGCCGGATGGAAAGCGGGAATGACTCACGTCTTGATGAGAGACACAAACCCTCACTCAACCTCGGCTGGCCAAGAAGTCCGAAAGGCCGTTACTGTTGTCGAGGTTCCTCCGATGAACGTTCTAGCCGTTCGCGGCTACCACATGACTCCATACGGCATGCAAACCGCTGGAGAAGTATGGGCTAACTTTGATGAAGGTCCAGATGGACTTCACCCCCGCTTTGCTAACCAAACCCGTGGAGAGCGAGATGTCGAAGAGGGCCGTAAGCCAGCAAAGCGGGCTGGTCGAATTCCGGTTAGAGATGGTGAGGCCAATGGAGATGCATTCGAAGCACTTTCCGGAGTTTCGCTCTGCGAGGTTCGTCTTATCGTTGCAACTCAACCATCCTTAGTCAAGAGCGTACCTTCAAAGACTCCAGAAATCATGGAAGTTGGTTTGGTTGGTGGAGACAACGCTGCTAAGCTCGAATGGGCTAAGGAGCGATTGGGCGGAGAAATCACCGTTGCCGATGTTTACGCTTCAGGTCAGGAGATTGACGTTGTTGGAATTACCAAGGGTAAGGGATTCCAAGGAGTGATCAAGAGATTCGGAGTCAAGCTACTCAGCCACAAGAACTCAAAGAAGCGCCGTCAGATTGGAAACATGGGTGACTTCGGTACCGGTTACGTCCGAAAGACGATCCGTCAAGCAGGTCAGATGGGGTACCATCAGCGCACAGAATTGAACAAGCGCGTCCTCCGAATTTCAAACCCAGGTGAGTCAGACGTGACTCCAGCAGGTGGCTTCCTTCACTACGGAGAAGTCACAAATCCATACATGATAATCCAAGGCAGTTTACCAGGTCCAGCAAAGCGCCTTCTGCGCTTCCGTGACGCGGTCCGCCCTAGTTCGAAAACGCATGAGGTCGATTTGACTTACGTCAGCACCTCAAGCAAGCAGGGAGTGTGATAGAATGAAGGCAAAGTCATACAATCTGGTAAACAATGTAGAGCAAGAGGAAATGGACGCAGGTCTACTAGCCGAGATGTACGAAGTCGAGGCAAAGGACGGCAAGTCAGTAACTCTACCTTCTGTATTCGATTCAGAGATTCGCGAGGATCTAATCCGCCGAGCAGTTCTAGCCAGCCGAGCAAACCGCCGCCAGGCGTACGGACACCGAGAACACGATGGAAAGCGAGCGCCACAACCAGGAATGAAGCATTCCGTGGAATGGTGGGGTAAAGGACGTGGTGTATCTCGAATTATGAGAAAGGCCGGACAACGCACTGCGGCTCAGAACCCCCACACACGTGGCGGTCGCAGAGCACACGGTCCAATGGTCGCAAAGGACTGGACACAGAAAATCAACAGTAAGGAAAACGCAACCGCTCGTGATTCAGCGATTGCGGCCACCGCTAATGCAGAAATGGTCGCAGCCCGTGGCCATCAATTCGACAGTGGTGTTAGATTCCCCATCGTCATCGACGGATATGTTGAGAGCCGGGAGGAAGGAGAAGAGAAGTATTCAATCGAATCTATCCCTCTACAGTATTCAACTCGTAAGTTCGTCGCAATGATGGAAGGACTCGGACTTGGAGAAGACCTAGAGCGAGCCCGTACCGGCCGAAACATTCGTGCAGGAAAGGGCACAATGCGCGGTCGCAAGTTTAGAACTCCGAAGAGCATACTATTGGTTGTCGCTCAATCCGACGGTCTAGCAAAGGCTGCTCGCAACGTTCCAGGAGTCGACGTTGTCTCTGCCAAAGACCTCAGCGCTGAGGATCTAGCCCCTGGTGGCGATGCAGGCCGTCTAACAGTTTGGACCAAGGATGCAATAGGAGCACTGGAGTGATTGCCATGGTGAACCCGTACGATATTATTCAGATGCCGTGGATTACCGAGAAGACTCTCGAAGCTCGCCGAGTCGCAGATGCGGAAGGCAGTTACAGAGAAAACAACAACAGAATCGAATTCATCGTTAGGCGTGAAGCGACAAAGGCTGACATCAAAGCAGCAGTTGAGGAACTACTCGATGTTCAGGTAGCCAAGATCAACACGAAGATTACAATCACCGGTAAGCATGCATCAGTACGCCTTGCCGATGGCTACGATGCGGAGGAAGCAGCGCTCAAGCTCGGAGCGTTCTGATGAGGTGATATCATGGGTAAGCGCACACGTTCACAACGCCGCGGTTCAAGTCCAAAGAATCGGGTATCAAGCCATAGGTTCCCTGCGGCTAACCGTATTCCACGCGTAAGCGAGAAGATGGGAGAGGTCACCGACCTAGTCCACAGCGCGGCTCACACCGCTCCTCTTGCCCGCGTAAAGTTCGAAGATGGAACAACCGCTCACATAGCTGCTCCAGAAGGTGTCTCGGTCGGTCAAGAATTGGCTTTCGGAGACAATGTAAGCCTGCGACCAGGGAATGTAACCAAACTCTCGGAGATTCCTGAGGGAACTCCAATTTGCAATGTTGAATCTCGACCTGGAGATGGCGGCAAGTTCGCCCGCTCCGGCGGAAACTCAGCGGTTCTTGAGACCCGTATGGGAGATAAGGTCAGGATTAGAATGCCAAGCGGCGCGATGAAGGATCTTCCAGCATCCTGCCGTGCGACTATTGGTGTACTCGGCGGACACGGTCGAACCGACAAGCCTCTGATGAAGGCGGGCGCGGCCCACTACCGTGCAAAGGCACGAGGCAAGCTCTACCCAACAGTCAGCGGTGTAGCAATGAATCCAGTCGATCACCCTCATGGCGGTGGAAATCATCAGGCGGTTCACGGACCAAACTCCGTCAGCCGTAATGCACCACCTGGTCAGAAGGTAGGAAACATCGCTCCAAGTCGAACTGGACGTGGAAGGACTAGGGAGCAGTGAGGTGTGAGATATGGCACGTAAATCGAAGAAGATGTTCCGCTCACCAAAGACTGCTCGCCGTCAGGCACGAAAGCGCCGCTCTACAATTGCCGAGCGCCGCAAGAAAGAGTTCCTATGGCGCGGATTGACTATGGAGGAATTGAGCACACTTCCACTATATCCGCCAGAGGATGAACCAGAAGCGCCATGCATTGCTACACTAATGCCTTCTAGGGCTAAGAGATCATTATCTCGTGGGCTTTCAGAAGAAGCAGAGAAATTCCTAGAGAAGGTCCGTGCAAATGGCGGCTCAAAGATGATTAAGACACATTGTCGAAGTATGTATGTCCTCCCTGAGATGGTTGGCACTACACTCGGAGTCCACAACGGCCGCGACTTTGTCAAAGTTGATGTAATTCCAGAAATGATAGGACACGCCTTGGGTGAGTTTGCTCCAACTCGCAGATCGGTAACGCACACCGGTCCTGGTGTAGGTGCAACTCGGTCAAGTAAACACGTGGCATTGAAGTGAGGTGAAGAATAATGAGTCGAATTTCAGGTAAGCCACAATCCGGATACACTCAATTGCTAGAGGGTTCGAATCTAGCTACTGCACGTTCAGTGAACCTAGATATCCACCACAAGCACTGCTACCAAATTGCCAAGTTTATTCGTGGAATGAATGCAGTCGATGCTATCGAGTACTTGGAGAAGGTGATGGACAAGAAGGAAGCAATACCGTATACCCGCAGATCTAGGAAGGGTAAGGGTGGCAACACTATGGCTGGCCACCGAAAGGGCAAGATGGGTCCAGGTCGATATCCATACAAAGCATCAAGGGAATTCATCAAACTGATTAACAGCGCTATGGAAAACGCTCGTCAGCGCTACGATACAATCGATGCTGAGGACATGGTGATTACTCACTGCGCAGCACACAGAGGTCAAGTTCACAGTGGTTGGAAGCCTCGCGCGCGCGGGCGTGCAACACCAAAGAACCACTACCAAGTGAATCTCGAGATTTTCCTCGAACACTTCGGCGATGAAGAGGATGAGGAAGACGAATTCTGAGGTGAAGATGATGAGTAAAGTAAACACAATTCGAAACATCGTTCACCGAAATATAGAGCGCCAGCTAGTTCGTGAGTATCTATTGAAAGAGACTGAGCGCGCTGGATTTGGTGGTTTAGAATTCAACCGAACACCTGATGGTACTAAGGTCACTCTACAAGCCGAACAAGTTGGCCGTGTAATCGGTCGAAGAGGTAAGGTCATTCACGAATTGCAGCGCAGATTGCAAAATGACTTCGGTCTAGAGAAGCCCCGCCTTGAGGTAAACGAAATCGAGGAGCCTCGCCTAAACGCACAGGTAATGGCAAGCAGACTAGCTTCATCTCTTGAGAGAGGTTGGTTCTTCCGCCGAGCGGGCCACAGCACTTCACAGAACATCATGGACGCTGGCGCTCGTGGATGTTTGATTATTCTCTCAGGCAAGATTTCTGGAGCACGCCACAGAGTTCAGAAGTTCCAGAAGGGTCACATCAAGTTCTGTGGGGAAACCGCTCTAGAGTTGATGGATGAAGGATTCTCCACAGCCGTCAAGAAACTAGGAACAATTGGCTGTACTGTTCGCATCATGCGACCGGGAGTAAAACTTCCACATGAAATTACTATTCAAGATAGGCAAGAATCCGGCCTAGGTCCTATAGAAGAGGTCTCTATGTTGGAAATTCCAGATGAGGAGCCAGAAGATGCTCCTCTGGCCGAGGAGGCAGAGGTTGTCGATACCGAAGAAGTCGTCGACAGTGTTGTCGAAAAGATGGCCGAGATGGAGGCCGAAGCCACTGAAGAATCAACAGATGCAGGAGAGGAGGAGTGAAAATGGCACATATCAGGTCCAGAGATATTGACCAGATGAACCCTGAGCAACGCGAGCGTCGTCTCGCCGAACTAAGGGAAGAACTTCTCCAACTACGTGCTCAGCAAGCCCTCGGAGGTTCATCCTCTAATGCCGGCGCATACAAGCAGACACGAAGAAGCATCGCACGTCTTCTCACGAAGATGTCCGAGGAGATTAAGGAGTAGACCCAAATGGCAGGTATTTGCAATCTATGTGGTCTACCTGATGAACTATGCATCTGCCAAGAAATAGCAAAAGAACAACAGAAAGCAATCATTTCAACAGTAAGAAGGAGGTATGGAAAGATGGTAACAATGGTAGAAGGAATTGAAGATTCCGCTATCGATATCGGAAAACTAGCAAAGTTGCTGAAGAGCGCTTGTGCTAGTGGTGGCACAGTAAAGGGCCGGACCATCGAACTACAAGGCGATCACAAGAAGCGTGTCGCCAAGGTCCTCGAACAGAATGGATACCAAGTGGAGGTGCGCTGAATGAGTATCATGCATGCACCTTGGTTGGCTCGAGAAATCGAAGTCGTTGGAAGTCGAGATCCAACCCTAGTTGGAGTAACCGGAATGATAGTTGAGGAAACTCGTAGAACTCTCAGAGTTCGAACACTTAACGGAGAGGTGACTCTACCTAAGGATGTAATCTCATTCACAATCGATTCAGAGGAGGTCGAAATCAACGGTGCTGCCGTTACACAGAGGCCTGAGGATCGCATCAACCGAAGATACAGGAGGAACTGAAAATGAAAGATATTGGAGTAGATGTCCGCGCCCCTGAGGGTGAATGGGATGGTGACCAAAACTGCCCGTTCTACGGTAGCCTGAGGCTAAGAGGACAAATCATCGAAGGAACCGTATCATCTCTTGGAATGAGTAATTCGATTATCGTTCAGCGTGAAGTCACTCGATACATGAAGAAATACGAGCGCTACGAGAAAAGAACTCGCAGATATGCTGCACACCTACCGTCCTGTATCGGTGAGGTGGTAAGTGGAGACAATGTTCGAATCATGGAGTGTAGACCACTTTCCAAGACCGTGAAATTCTGTGTAATTGAGAAGGAGGATTCTGAATGAGAGGAGTAGCAGGCAGGGCCACAGCCGGATTGCCTAGCATGGCTAAGATGGATTGCGTCGACAATACCGGAGCAAAGGTCGTGCAACTAATTACTGTCCTGAAGAAGGGCGGAGTTGCTCGTCGATATCCATCAGCTGGAGTTGGAGATATGATTCGTGTCACTGTCCGTCGTGGAACCCCAGAAACTCGTCGTCAAATCTTCAACGCGGTTATTGTACGTCAGAGGCGACCATTCCGGAGAGTTGACGGAACTTGGGTGCAATTCGAAGACAACGCTTGCGTCATCACGAATGAGCGTGGCGATGTCAAGGGGTCCGACATCAAGGGACCGGTTAGTCGCGAAGCAGCCGAGCGATGGCCTAGGATCGCCGCTACGGCAAAGCAGATTGTGTGAGGTGTGAAGTATGGTAAGTAAGAAAGCAGGAAAACAGCGTCAGGCACAGGCAGACGCCCCGATTCACGTCCGCAGGAAGCGTATTCGTGCGCGATTGGTATCCGACAACCCAGATTTAGCATTGATTCGCACAGTAACTGTGAGAGTAGGGGATGAGGTAGAAGTTTTGCGTGGAGATTTCGGATTCCCGAACAGTGTTAAGGCCGATTCACGCGGAAAGAGACTAGGACAATCTCGTGGCCGTGCCGGAGTTAAGTCGCGTATTGTTGGTGTAGATACCAAGAGCGGGTATGTACTAGTCGAGGGTGTTACCACTAGCACCGCTGACGGAAAGGAAGAGGCTCTACCAATTCATCCTTCAAACCTCATCATCACCAAGTTGTACGATGGAGACCCCCTTCGCATCAAGCGAATCATGGAGAGAGCAAACGGAGGTGCTGAACAATGAGCAGCAGCCACATGAAGAGATTAACAATGCCACGAAGTTGGCCACTTACTCGTAAGACCGATCTTTGGGTCCAGAAGCCTAACCCAGGTGGTCACAGTGATGAGATGTGCATGCCTCTAGGTGTCATATTGCGCGACGTGCTAGAACTTGCCCACTCAAGGAGAGAGGCAAAGCGCATGGTCGCAACTCGTAAGGTCCTCGTCGATGGACGAATCGAAACCGATTCGGGCCGAGGTGTTGGATTGATGGATGTTCTAACAGTAGGAGAAGATCACTACCGATGTGTTTTGGATCAGAATGGCAAACTTCGCTATCGTTCAATCTCTGCAAAGAATTCCACAAGCAAACTTTGCCGAGTTATGGGGAAGAAAACAATTCGTGGTGGAAAGACTCAGGTTCACCTACACGATGGAAGAAACATTACCATCGACGATGCAAAGAAATACAATTCAGGAGATACACTGGTAATCTCACTACCAGATCAAGAAGTCGCTGGACACCATAAATTCTCAGAAGGGATGCTAGCATACCTTACTGGCGGTAGCCACATCGGTAGCACTGCAAAGGTTGTCTCAAAGGACGTAAAGCGCTCATCGAAGCCCAACGAGGTACAGTTCGAAGAATTTGGAACCGTTGCAGATTACGTGTTCGTAATCGGTTCTGAGAAGGACCTACCATTGGAGGTGGAAGCTTGAGCGATACTGCTAATCCAATGTTGACTCCTCGAATTGCTAAGGTCACAGTGAATATCGGTGTAGGTGAAGGTGGAGCGCGCCTACAACTAGCCGAGCGAGTACTTGAGCTACTTACCGGTATGAAGCCGGTTCGAACTCTAGCCAAGAGTACCAACCGTGATCTTGGAACCCGCGAGGGCGCACCTATTGGTTGCAAAGTAACAATCCGCGATCAAACAAATTCTGAATCATTCCTCAAGGATGCATTCTGGGTAAGAGAGAACACTCTCCCAGCATGG
>CAZKVK010000032.1:8810-14292 GCA_964556195.1 uncultured Candidatus Poseidoniales archaeon | reverse complement strand
AGCGCTAGCGCTACCGCTATCCACCATTTGGCTTGCTACGACCAGCAAAGCTAGTGCTCCTGCTAGGCATAGAGCAAGGTTCCTTAGGTCGTTCGTTGTCACTGTCTTTTCCTTTTTCGTCTTCGCTTCATAGAGCGGCATGGCTGCAACCATGTTGGTTGCCACGTCCCTTTTGCATTTAGAAGGTTACGGAATCCACCCTATAGGGTGGGGGGTTCTATATGGGGCCGATAATCAATATCCGAGAGGGTAAAAATATCGGAAAAATAACAAAAAAACAGAGAAAAGCATTACACCTAAATATCTCAAATAATGTCTAAAAAACGCTCCACTGCTCTTTTGTTAGTTTTGATTTTGAACACAAAATAAAACGCCGCGATAAATGCATTATCAGCCCCTAAGCGATGCCGCGCTGAAAAACGCATTATCAGAATAGGAAAAGACAACGCCGAGAACAACTTGAAGGACTTCCGATCTAGTTTAGATTGGCACCAAATAGATTGATAATTTGAATTTGAATAGGGAGAAAGGTGATTTCAGTAAAAATAGATCTGGAATTGTGCTAGGGTGGAAGAAAAATTCCACTTTCTTTTATAAGTGAAAGTGCGTAATTCAGGACTAAATCAACCCCTAATAGGGGGTAAATGGGACTGATTTTTCCTCTAATAGGTGCAGAATTTACACTGAGTTATCAGATAATCGGTGTTTAATTTACACCGGAATTAATCGCTCGGGCGTAGAAAAAGTGATGTGGCCGGAAAACCGAGGCCCCCTAAGAGGCCCCGGAAATCCGGTTACGTTTGAGTTCGAAGCTTCAAGCGTCGATCTCTTCTTCGTATTCTTCGTCGTCTTCGTCAAGGAATTCTCCGGTCTCGTCGAAGTCTTCGAATTCATCGTCCTCGTCGCCGCGACCACCAGTGGATCTTGCGACCATTCCAATTAGAAGTGCAATGACTAGGGCAATGCCAGCGAATGGTGCTGGATCGGCCTTTATGTCATCTAGAATACCTAGTTCGTTGGCGTTGTCACCCTTTCCGTCGTTGTTACCGTCGAATTGTTCGGTTGGATCCCACGGGAAGTGGTCCTCCCAATCCTCACAAGATGTACATACACCATTAGCGTCAACAACGTATACTGCTGGGTCTGGAACACCGTCGTTGTCATCATCTGGATCTAGAGCGTTACAAACGTCGTCTCCAATGATTGTGGTTGGGTCATCGTCCTCAGTTCCGTAGATTCCATCTGCACCAGGATCGGTCTCGTTATCGACAGGCATGACGTCTGCATTGTTAGGGTCACCAAGGCCACCCAGTGCGTTCCTGCACAGAATCTCGGTTGTGTCTAGCCAGCCATCTCCGTCATCGTCGATGTCAGCATTATCACCAGTTCCGTCACCATCTCGGTCTTGGTACTCAGCTGGATTCATTGGGAAGGCGTCGTCGATGTCTAAGACGCCGTCATTGTCGTCGTCCTGGTCTGAGATGTCACAGTCGTGGTCCATATCGTTGTCCGCAGGTACTGAGTTAGCATCCATTGGGTCTGTTCCACAGTTTGGCTCCTCGTCGTCTAACCAACCATCATTGTCGTCATCACTGTCAGAGAAGTCTCCCAGCCCGTCACCGTCGTTATCAGAGAACTCAGTGGCATCGAATGGGAATGCATCCAATGTGTCTGCAACACCATCTCCATCATCATCAGTATCCAACTTGTCACAAATCATGTCGCCATCGTAATCTGCTGGAGTAGAGTCAGCGTCTAGTGTGTCACTACCACAGTCCTCTTCTTCTTGGTCGGTCCAAGCATCGCCATCATCATTCAAGTCAGCATTGTTACCGATGCCATCAGAATCTGTGTCGTACCACTCGGTCACATCCAGTGGGAAGGCATCTACTAGATCGCTGAACCCGTCGTTATCGTCGTCGAGGTCTTCAACTAAGTTAGTCGTACAATCTGCGACTATAGAATCAGGATATCCATCGCCATCGTTGTCAACTGAAGCACAGGCAGACAATGGGAAGGCGTCAACATCATTGGATACGCCATCGCCATCGATGTCATCGTCATTTACATCACAAATTCCATCCATGTCGGAATCGATTGGTACGTTTGTTGATACTAATGGATCAGACTGACAATCTGCCTCGTGCGTATCAGAATAACCGTCGTTATCGTCGTCTGAATCCGCCATCAGAGTGGTCTCGAATACTGAGTTATCTGGGTCGTAGGCGTATGCCGAAGCATTCTCTGTCCAGCCAGGGTGGATCTCGTCTGGGTAATCATCACCATCTGTGTTAACACTGGCTCCACCATCTGTCGGGTAGTAATCGTAGTCGTTGGTGACTCCATCTCCGTCTAGGTCGAGATCTAGTGGATCACAAATTCCGTCCATGTCTAGATCAGCTGGGAAGCTCGAGGCGTCAAAGGCATCGGTCAGACAATTGGTTTCGTCATCATTCAACCAACCATCTCCATCGATGTCGTCGTCTGCATTGTCACCAGTGCCGTCACCGTCTAGGTCACCGGACTCGTTCTCGTCGTATGGGAACTGATCCAATGTGTCATCAATACCATCGTTGTCATCATCAGGATCCAACTCGTCACAGATACCGTCTGCGTCGTTGTCAGGCGGGTAGCTAGTGTTGTCTAGTGGGTCGTATACCGCGCCTGTTAGTGAAGCGGCAGCACAATCTGTTTCTTCAAGGTCCAACCAAGTGTCTCCATCTGTGTCCAATGTGAATATGTAGTAGGTTATTGTGTACCACATAGTATCGGCGTGGTAGGTGTTTGCTCTAATATACAGAGCAACTATCTCTCCGCCAGTGAAGGAAGAGCTCTGATTGGTTGTAACATCATCAGGGTCGCAATCATAACATGAATCAATGTAACTTCCAGTGGAGGAATACAATGTCATCGAATAACTCGAAGATGTATCTGCTTCCATGAAAATCTGAATTCCATAATCCTGAGGAATGTCAAAGTTGTAGAAATCTCTCATGTCTAGAGCGCTGTGAGCCCAGCCAGTGAATGTGTGATTCATACCTGGGGTGCTATCCATGTGGAATCCATCGTCGCAGTCACCATAGCTGAGACAATCGATGTATATATCGGGTGCATCCAAGCAAGTTCCTGCATCGTCAGCAGCACATGGTAGATTCGAAATGTCATCCCACTCGATATCAATTTGATAATCAAAGTCGATATCTCCAACCATATTCCATGACCATAGGTTGATTGAAATGAAATTACCCTGATGGAAATGATCTGTGGAGGAAGTTAAGTCACTTGCGAAAGAGGTTATGTAATCCACAATTCCTTCATTTCCAGTTGTGTATGGTTGTGTATATGAGTCTGGCTCGAAAATCGTTGCAGATACAGCCTGTGGATCATCACTTGAGACTGTGATGTTGGCGTAGTATCCCATTGGAATCGCTAGCCTGTACGCATCAACACGGTCCCAAACGTGATTCATGGTACCTGTTAGAGATACGTCAATTGGTGAGCCTGTGGCGTTTAGAACAGAATTATTCATCCAAGTTACAGTTCCATCTGATGCTGTGCCGTCATTGAAATGCACGCCGCCCAGATACCACTGGCTCGCACCAGAGTCTAGGTGATGGTCGGCAGCATCGCCGCCGAGTCCAGCATCGTCCTGTGCTGCATCTGGTCCAGTATCAACGGTCCACATCTGGACAATCATTGTGTACATTCCAGATCCGACCACCATATCGAGAGTGATAGTTTCAGTCGAACCGCCTTGTGTTGGGTTGTAGACCATTGTAATTGGGCCTGCAGGGTCTGCTCCAGCTGTGTTGTCTCCGAAAGAAGAATAGAGATCAATATCATTCTTCACGTCACTTTCAACCATTACAGTAATTCCGTAATTTTCAGGGATGTAAATTTCGTAGTAATCTTCAGAATCCCATGCATCGTGCATGTACCCAGTGTAAGAATAGTTTGCAGAATACAATGTTCCTGGCGCTGTACTGGTTGTGTCTGCGCCAGCGACACTGTCAGGAACTGCCAAGTTTTGGTGTACAAGAACATTGTAGAATTCATAGTTGATTGTGTAGTTCACAACTACATCTTCTGGGAGAGAATCGACTTCTACTTCGAATACCACATCGTTTGCTTGTAGCACTGGTGAATATTGCCTGAGCACGTCAAGTGTGCACGTGCAACCGTCACCGAACGTATCGGTTACTGAAATTGTGTAGCCGCCAACATCGGTCCAAGTACCTAAATCGTACTGATTGTAATTAGTGAAAGCGTAAGGACCCCAAACTTGTGAAGTTCCGTCCGGTTTTGCGAGAGTCACAATGACTTCACTAGCCCATGTACGAGTTTCAAGATCTAGGACTAGTGTGTCACCTGCGACTAAGGTAACCGAACAAGTATCAGTTCCTGAGCCAAACGACTCGAGTGAACACTCAAGATCTTCCGCCATAGTACCTGGCATGAACAAACCACTCATGTTACCGGTTACTGATTGGATTTGAGAGTCGTCTTTTGTGGCAGAGAAAACTGAGCGTAGGCTTGATCCATCGTCAACGGTCATGGTGAAATCAAGACCATTGTAATCGATATCATCTGAATCATCCCACTCTAGTGTTGCGAATACACCTTGACCTGAAGGAACGTGTACGGTGTAGAAATCATTATCGTCGTAATCCTGACAAATTGTTCCAGTGATTTGCCCTCCAGATACTACGATACTCGATTCCGAACTGGTGTGAGGGCCATCATCAGGAGCGTCAACCCCTGCGCCGCCATCGTCCGATGTTGCACATGGTGCATTAGCAGCTGCAGTATATTCTATCGATACTGAATAACTAAATCCAGAAGCAGCCGCATATGGAGAAGGTGCCCTAAACTGCAAATCGAATGTATCCGCAGCAGAACCTGCTACAATGAACGTCTTGGAGTCGTAATATGCTCCAGTGTATCCATACATTGGAAGGTCTAGGATGTAATAGCCTGTATTACCAAATCCTGCGCCATTGTTGACCAAGGTTCCAGTGTTGGTTGTCCAATAGTCTGCGTTACCATCGGTGATCATGAAGGCGTACTGGAAATAATATGCATCACAATTGCTGTAGCAGTCAATGGTCAGACTAACTGTTGCATCGTGATTTGCAGGTACGTCAATTGTGTATGAGTCATATGGTGCCCATCCACCCTCGTCTAGTCCAGTGACGAAACCAGTGAAATTAGTATAGAAATTATCGATCAAATTTGGTTGTTCGATACATGCTGAAGGATCTGCTGATGGGTGGTCGCATGAATATAGAGTTGGGTCGTTGGTAATTGTAGTTGAACTGGAGGACCCGTAATCACCCTCGCCACCGTCAGATGCCTTTACTCGGATTGTTAGTTCATAATCAGTGATTTGTGGGTTAGAATACCAACCGCAGTCCCAGCAATAAATTTGGATGAAGATGTCTTGCCCACCGACATCTGTACCAAGAGTGGATGCTGAGTCACC
>CAZKVK010000032.1:0-8710 GCA_964556195.1 uncultured Candidatus Poseidoniales archaeon | reverse complement strand
TCCAGCATGGCAATTTGTGTTGATACTATCATCAGTAGGGCTATCGATATTGTACGAACAAGTTTGGCGTTCATGGGCGTCACTGTAAGTGACCACACTATGTGGCTGATATAATCATACCGCTCCGTGTATCAAAATTAGAAGATATGGCTTGGAAACGATTTCAAGGCCTTAAACATAATTTTATCCAGAAAATGGGGGATTGTTTAGTTATGCAGTCTTCGTGTAAACATTTCAGTTGTATTTATAGAAACCTTCGCCGGATTTACGACCTAATTTACCTTCTGAAACCATATCCTGCAACAACTGTGAAGGCGCGTACTTCGAGTCGCCTTCAAATCCATCATAAAGTACGTTCATTATGTGCAAAATTGTGTCCAAACCAATCAAATCAGCAAGGGCTAGGGGGCCGATTGGGTGGTTCATTCCAAGTTTCATGATTCCATCGATTGCCTCTGGTTCTGCAACTCCTTCTTCTAGGGCAAGAATGGCCTCATTAATCATTGGGCAAAGTATCCTGTTTGAGATGAAACCCGGAGAGTCATTGCAGGCTAGAGGTACCTTACCCATACGTTCACTTGCTTCAACAACTAATCCAGTAACTTCAGAGGAGGTTTCTCGACCATTGATGACCTCTACTAATTTCATCACCGGAACTGGGTTCATGAAATGCATTCCAATTACTCTATCTGGTCGATTGGTTGCATCAGCAATTGCATTTATTGAGATACTTGATGTGTTACTAGCAAGTATTGATTCTGGTTTACAAATTGTATCCAGTTCAGCGAATGTCGAGAATTTTAAATCGGGTATCTCAGGTATAGCTTCGACGACCAAATCGGCGTCGTGTGCCGCTGTTTTCTCAGTAGAAATGGAAATGTGCGCCAGTGCAGTATCCGCCTCTTGTTGAGTCATCCTTTCTTTTTTTACTACGCGCGAGAGGGAATTTTCTATTGCTGCTAGGCCTTTGTCTAGGTATTCCTGCTTGATATCGATCATTACAACATCGTATCCGGCGCAGGCTGCTACTTGTGCTATACCATTTCCCATCTGACCTGCGCCAAGAACGGCTATTCTCTGAATTACCATGTCTAGCCGCAGTGTTAGGTTGTCCATGAAGGCTCGCTTGCAAGCAATTCTCACTCAATGTCGAGTAGATCATCTTCAGGGATCCTATCTCGCCAATCTTGGACCTCCCTTTCCCCTCTAGCCCAAGCTCGTAATTCCTCTTCCTCTGGTAACGGTTTAGGAGGTGATTCTGGCTTTGGCGGAGCTGTTTCTTCAACAATCTCATCAAGCCAATCTGAGGAGTTTTCCAACGCATCTTCGGTTTCGCTACGCTTCGCCCTATTTTTATTGACTAAAAGCACGGTTAATCCGATTAATGCGAATAATCCAAGAATCAAAGCAATCCCATAGTATAGAATAGGCCCTCCTGCCTCTGCGTCATCGATAGCCCAATCTAACCACTCTTGGTATAGAACTTCGATACTAGTCGCATTGGTATTTCCTCCAAGGTCAATAGTGGTCACCTCTACTTTGTGCCAAGATGCATTAGCTGGTATTCCCAATTGCAGGCTAAAGTTCCCCTCAGGCCCGCAAATGAATGATGTCGCAGAAACCTCTGTCCAAACCGTAACACTTGCTCTTGGCTCACAAATTCCTTCAAACATTCGAATCGAGTCCAGATTGCTAGTTCGATTTGTGATTTCATACAATTCAATCACAGGAGTTATTGTATCTCTTTCCACCCACAACCAATATGAGTGGACGTGGTCGAGTGCATCTATCTCGAGATAGAATTCATTCACCCCCTCTTCTAATTGCAACTCAACATCGATGAAATTTGCTCCGGGTTCGAAAGTGTATGTCGGCTGTAATTCGAGGACATTCGTGCCGGATGGCACGTGGGTCACATTAGCCCATTGAGCAGGGCCCCTTTGGAATGCAAGAGTCACCACCTCTGTTCCGACAACTGTACCGTCCCAGTTCGCCCAAATTGCTGAGGAATAAAGAGAAGGTTCAAGCGTTAGTATTTGACACTCCGAAATGTGATTTTCATTGGACTGCCCCCTTGTCGAGTCCCAAGCCATTATGCAGAAAATATGCTCTCCTGTAAAATTCAAATCAAAGAAATGACCACCATAAATCGCATTCCATTCAGAAATCAATTCCCCGTTGTATAGGAAGTCAAGTTCAATGTTTTCCGAACTTGTCCATGAAAGACCTAATCTGTGGTCCGAAAGAATCCCGTCGCTAGATGGACTAATGCTCCAATCAACTTCTGGCAAAGTACGATCGAGTACTAATGGGTAGGTGTAATGATTGCTATTATTTGCCCAGTCAATTAATTCGACATCAAAGTGATACTCACCATCGCTTAGATTGCCTAATTCAAGTAAGAATGGCCTGTATAATTCAGTGTTGAAAGCAGTACCCAAATTTTGTTGAGTTACAACAATAGATGAACCAAATTTGCACTCTTCAATTACAAATTCGAAGGAAGAGAAAGAAATTAGATCTATGCATATTGATTGGATATCGGGCGTTACTTCAAAGGATAATGAGGAATTTGTGACATTAAGCGTTGGGCCTGACCAAGACCAATTTTCAAAAAATTGTTCAGGGTCTTCAGAGGAGAACATAGATGAGAAAATCTCAGGTTTAGTCGAGTCCAAGACGACCTCAAAAGAACGATTGAATTCATTCCCCGCTGGATCTTCAACACTGAAAGAAAATGTATTGTTCCCTCCAACTAAATAACCACTTTTCGGATTCATAAATGGATTATTCCAATTCAACTCCTGAGACTCGTCTAGATTGATTAGTAAGTTTGAGAACCCACTTGAATTAGTTTCCAGAACCTGACCATTGTAGATTAATTCAGCATCCCATTCTGTTTGTATTGAAACTTCAAGTATCGCTTCATTTGTGATTACCGGGATATCTGAGACAATTAAAATCGGAGCGGTTGTATCGAACTTTACTGAAAGCCAATCAGATGCTTGACGCCCCGAAATATCAGCAATATTTGCAGTATAATCATACCATTTCTCAGTGGCTGGAAGAGTCGAATTAATCCAAACCTCCCTAAATGTGAGGTTTGAAGTTCGATTATTAGAGTTCCAAAGTGAGGTTATGTCAATAGAAGATAAATTCCACAACGTGGCTTCGACGCTAGTGGCATTCGGCACGGTTGTATTGTTATCCAAACCGGTCCATGCCAAATCTGACAACTGGAAGCCACTACCTATGTCTCTCGTTTTGAGTGAAATTGGTAAAACAACATTGGTTTGGGTGAGATTTTCTGGTGTGATAAATTCTAACTCAGGGTTGAGATCGACCAACTCGTAAATGTATGGCATCCTAATTCTGATTCCACCTTCCAATGTGACTTCGACATGACCTTCCCAGAATCCCTCACTAGGAGGCATTTCATATTCTAATTGTAATTCTAATGCATCTACTGGAATTGCTCCTGCAAGAGTGTCAGAACCATTAGGCCAATGTGAAATTATCTCGGTTTGATTGAACATCGTCGCATTGATGACAGTAAGAGATGTGCCTGCAACGATTTCCACATCTATCCAGAATTGCACACTATCACTAACAGACCATCCATGTACAGCAACAGAGTAATTTCCATCCTCTGGTGTATCTAGTTCTATACTCTCGGCGCTCGTGCTGCTCCAAGATCTAGCAAGTTCCTCACCAGATTCAAAATCGCCATCTTGGTCATCATCGCGGAATAGATAGAGATCTAAATCTGCCTCTTCATAGGCATCCATGGTTATGCTCAATTCTGTTGCGTTTTCAATTGTGAAATTATGCCACCAAGATGCTGTCATCTTATCGTTAGCTGTATCTTGGTAAGCAGTTTCGTTATCGAAGTGTATTGGTTGTGTCCATCCAAATGACTGGATGCTTTCTAGAGGTATTGGAACAGTAGAGACAACATGAATATTCTCGCTACCGCTTCCTTCTGACCAATCAGTAATGACTTTGTGGAATCCCGATTGTTCGGCTGCGACATACCCTACTGAGATGTTTAGTGGATTATCATTTGTAGTAACTCCATGATGGGCAGTATGCAGAGCCATTTGGTGTATTCCAGGGGATACTGGAACCGCAAACACTTCCCTTGATTCTCCAGTATAGGTGCCCCAATCGTGGCGGCCAGATCCACGATGGTTGTTAATCGAGCGTTCTTCTATGAAAAAGGTGGATGAGCCATAGGCCAACGGGTCGTCTTCAAAGTACCCATGTGAAGTCTGGGACAGCCATAAGACATCAATATCGGTGAATGGATTATCGTCCCAATCTACGTCAACAATTGCAGCACCACCAGTGTCTAGAGCCTCTGGCCAATCTACTGTCATAATTCGCCAATCGCCCGATTCGGCACGCCAACTCCATCTTTGAGCTCCTGAAATCCATGATTCGGAATACAAAGTCTGATTCGATACATTTCCATCTAATGGATTCGCATGAATGTCGACAGGAGCCACCCAAGGCACATTAGTTACAATTGGTAGAGTCCACTGATGTAAGGGAGATGACCACATATTGTGTGCAAAGCTTCTGATTACCAAGCCATGTTGGTAAAGTCCGGGTTCAGCATCTAAAGGAACATTGACTGTGAAATTGTAAGTTGTAGTTGAGTTAGGTGAAACTGTCCAAAAGGGAGGCGGGCCATCTCCTGGTGGACGGGGGCTAATCCAATCGTCAGTTACTGGACCGAACGCAGTCCAATCCCATTCTATGCTGACATTTTCTAGACCCGAGGAGGAAGAATCCTTTCTTGAGATACCCAAAAATAAACCATCTTCCATATCTTCGAATGGCAATCCAACTCGGAACTCTGCTTGAGGACCGTGATGATACCATGTCCCATAGGAATCAAATTCCGAGGACTCAGTCCAATCTACATCATCAACCATTGAATCATTGTCTTCGTCACCAACCCAAATTCCATCCCCATCATCGTCGCTCCAACGATACAGTGTAAGTTCAATACGTTCATTTGATGAACGATCTAAGTCTCCATCAAAAGCAGCATATTCGATTACTGCTCTACCTCTTACAAGATTGGTTTGAGGTGGTAATTGGTAGGTAGTGTTGTTGACATGAATTGGAATTAGCAAGTCTGGCCTATCTCCTTGATAGCCATCCCAAGTATTGTTTTCCCCGCCATCGCTACCGTTACCAATACTGAGCCACTGACCTACTTCGTGAGCCAGTGCTTCGTGTTTAACAGGAGAAATAACGAAATCAAGCGAACTGTTACCGTGATTTGTTAATTCAAGCGGTACTGTCTGAGATTCACCTGGATAAATCACGTTGATGTTTGCATCTCGATGTTCACCTTGGAATGTACCTGTCATCCATTGGCTTGGAGTTACAGACCATGTGTCATTTTCTCCATCCAAAGTAGCGGTTGCCCTACTAGCATTGAACCATCCACCACCCTGTACAAATGGATCGTAGCCCCTGTCATCGGCAGTGGCTAAGACAAAGTCTCTGAACTCTTGGGATTGGGGTAAACCCCCATGATTAGTCAACCAAGCCTGTTCAACAACAGCAAGTAATCCCGCAGTAATTGGGGTTGCCAAACTAGTCCCACCCCAAGTTGTTGTAGCTGAATTTCCGTTATCACGTAAATTCAGTGGAATGTCCCCTGTCGCCGACCAACCCACTGCTACGATATCGGGGTCCATTCTTCCAACTATATTTGGGCCACGATTATTCCATGGCGCACTCTGACCCCATAGCATATTTGACCGACTTGAAAACGCACCAACGGAGAAGATTCCTTGGGCGGCTCCTGGAACTTTTACTGTACCGTAACCATGTCCTCCGTTACCGATTGCAACCGCATAATGGGTCTGATTGTTGTAAACACGAGTCAGCCAATCAAGGTAAAGAGAATATGAATCTGCACCAGAATCATCAATGCTAGAATAGCCGAATGAAAATGAACCGATGTGTGGTTGGTCGTTCCAAGTAGAGGGGTCTCCGTCATTACCCTCCGCAATCCATCTCCAACCATCCAGTGAGTGACCCCCCGAGTAATGGTTCCCAATGCTTGCAATTGTAGCATTAGGAGCCATGCCTAGAACTGTTCCCTCGTTGACTTGAGCTTGAGCAGATACTGCTGAAGCACACAGTGTTCCGTGACTTCCCGAATCTAGCATGAATAGTGTAAGATTACCCGCACCGGCGATACGGTCAGAGTATCCATGCCGCGCAGCATAAACCTCACCATATGGTACACCATTGACTCCGTCAGATATCCAATAGAGTAAACCTGCAGAAACGTCTCTTAGTCCATCACTATTCTCGTCTAGACCTGCCGTTTCATTACCTTTCATCATCCACTCGTCATCACTGAAATTTCCATTGCGATTAATGTCTGGAATTACAATATCATATGTTCCGTTGGTCACAGAATCAATTACCAAAATTGGTACATCCCCACCCATTTGACTTCTCAGCGTTGAATCAGGGTGCTCGCCGATATGGTAAACGCCAGAAGTCGAATTAGGAATTCCACTAATTATGTGTCCAGAGTTGTCCAACACACCATCTGAATCATTGTCGTAATCGAGAGTCGATGTGTCTGCGTACCAAGTGTTTCTCTCAGGGTATGCTTGGCCATTAACCAGCCAATAATACAACGAATTGTGGTCGAACATCATTGGCCAACCATCATGTTGTTTACCATCTTGAATTCTAGCCTGAGTGCCGTCCAAATCTGGATGAGCGAAGTCAATTCCGGTATCCGCAACAGCTACGATGATTCCCTCACCCGAATATCCTCTTTCCCAAGCATCTGTTGCTCCATGAATTTCCCCCGATCGAACCGATGTGGGTTCGTTGTCGTCATCTGCGAGTGGAATTGTATCGTAGGGTTCTGGAGAATTTTCAGCATCTAGAATCCCAATTATCCCGGGCACCCCTGATAATTTATGAAATAAGTTCGCATCCAACCAAAATGTACGGTGGTCGATTACACCATCAGTTGAATCTGTTACAACTAATTGTTGGCCATCGAAGGCTGCTGTTTGGATCTCAATTTGGTTGTGTTTATGTTGCCACACATTGAGTTCCCTCAAAGAATGACTGATCACTGTCACACGAACTTCCTCTTGACCGGAATATACTCGTTGCCAAAGACTGGGTTCGATCCAAGGATTGGGATTCACAAAAACATCAGCAAACCCTTGCAAATTTCCGCTTGATTCTGTGGTGGATTGAACTGAATCGGTGATTTGACCATACTGACCACCGGCTATACCAAATGACATCGTAGATGTCAACATCAACAGAACCAAGGACACCGCAAGCCGCTGACGCATGTTGCCTTTGGCGACACGAACTCTATTGTAGTCTGCGGCTTCACGGCCCGTCAAGTCCAAAGCGGTCACACCGAACCGCAAGGTCACAGTCCCGTAGTGTAGCGGTCCATCATCTCAGGTTTTGGTCCTGGGGACCCTGGTTCAAATCCGGGCGGGACTACCAATTATTCAGCCGAGTTATTCCTCGATTTTTTCGGGCATTCGAGCAAGATCTCTAGTGATATTTTTCTGGTGAGATTCTAAGGTTCCCCCACCGATTTCTAGGAGCTTTGCATCCCTCCAAAGTCTCTCAACGGTGTACTCTCCAACATAGCCATATCCACCCATAACCTGAATTGCCCTATCAGCGATATTCTTTGCCGCTGTTGTGCCAAACAATTTGACCCCATCTGTGTCTAATCTATTGCCTGACTTTGAGAGGTCCGTATTTCTTGCAGTATCGTAGATGTAAGCACGCATTGCACGATACTCTGCCCAAGACTCGCCGATATGGCGTTGGATTTGGCCGAAGTTCCTAATCTCCTGACCAAACGCTTCCCTTTCGCTAGCGTATTGGTTCATTGCTGCAAGAGATCTTCTTGCAATCCCTAATCCCATTGCTGCAAGTCCTATTCTTTCCAACTCTAGATTCCGCATCATGTGAATCATTGATTCACCAGGTGAACCTACGATATTTTCTGCTGGAACAACACAATCGTCGAATACTAATTCTGCAGTATTTGAGGCCCTCATTCCTGTTTTATCATAGATTTTCTGGCCTACACTAAATCCGGGCATATCCTTCTCGACAAGAAAAGTTGTAACTTCAGCACGACCCTTGGAATCTGTTCCTGTTCTTGCATACAACCAACAAACATCAGCAGGGGTACCTTCCTCGTCGATGGAACCATTTGTAATCCACATTTTTCGACCGTTAATTACCCAGTCTCCGTCTGCATTCTGTTCTGCAGTGGTCTGCATTCCTAAAACGTCTGTTCCATATCCTGGCTCACTCATAGCCATACAACCAATCCATTCACCACTGCAGACTTTTGGTAGAATCCTAGCTTTCTGTTGCTCTGTTCCATTGAATGCCAGATTATTAACCATCAATTGAGAATGTGCTAGATAAGCAAGGCAGAATGCAGGGTCGGAGTAACTCAGTTCCTCGTTGATAATTGCCACAGAAGTTGCGTCCATTCCGGAACCACCGTACTCTGAAGGAACGGAAATTCCTAGCAATCCGTATTCTCCCAATTTACGGAATAAATCAAGGTTGAACTTCTCTTCCCTATCGAATTCCAGCGCTTGCGGTTCGACCTCTTCACGAACAAAATCTCGAACCATCTCTCGGAGCATTCTGTGCTCCTCAG
>CAZKVK010000031.1:0-14866 GCA_964556195.1 uncultured Candidatus Poseidoniales archaeon | reverse complement strand
AGCGACAACAATCCAGGCATCGGCATCAATCATTTGCTTAGTTAGATCTGAAACATCGGGCGCTTGGTCAGGATTTGAAGAACGTGCAACGGTGAACATAGGTAAGTCCATTACAGCCAAATCAACTATGTCCGCATCGTGCCCTTTTTCTTTTGCGACACCTGCAAATCTCTCTGCCAATTCTAGGTTGGTGCCTGAGGTCGCAGTAATCATCAAGAATTTCGCCATGATAGCCCGAGGGGTTATCCATACTTCAACAGACTAGTATCACTCAACTTCAACAATTGAGGTAGAAATCCCTCTTTTTGCTGCCAAATCAATGACTATTCTTGTCCACTTGCTAGTAGGTGAAGGTATCGCTAAAATATGCGAGGCGCCTTTGAGTATTTTTTCCGTAAGGGTATTCGGTGCCTCCGTCCTACCTCGGTCAACTAGACTTCGATTTGGGTCGCCCCATTCTTCAGTAAATACTGCGATTTCAATAGAGTTATTGTCTGCCCATCTTTCGGCCATGTAGTCTACTCCACTGGCTCCTCCAACGATAATTAAATCCGGGTATCCATTGTCATTGATCCAATTATCAATCGCTTTTTCGAACACTTCAAAATCATAAAATCGACTACTTCCAACTATTGCAAGATTAATTACAGAACCATCTCGATTCAAGTCACGTCTTCCGAGAGAATCGACGACATCTTGCCCGGAGGTTGTTGCCATTGAGTGCTTGAGGTAGGTCTCTCCGAATAAATGTGGCCATTTTCCCACTACTTATTGAATTGTTAAGAGAATATATCCCACCTATTGATATCGAGGCATCTAATCGCCGATTCAAGAGGATAAGTCATGGCTCTAGATATTGAGGCGATTCGAGCGGATTTCCCCATTCTAGACAGAGTCTTACCTAATGGCAAGAAATTGGTCTATTTTGACAACGCCGCTACCTCACAAAAGCCTCAGATTGTTATCGATGCAATGACTAGATATTATGAGGAATACAATTCCAATGCTCATCGTGCTAATCATACCTTAGCCGATGAGGCTACAACTGCGCTGGAAGAAGCCAGAAGCAAGATTTCTCGCTACTTCGGCACTAATCCTGAAAATATGATTTACACCAGTGGAGCAACCGAAGCAATCAACCTAGTTGCCTATGGTTGGGCACGCTACAACCTCCAACGAGATGACGTAGTAGTCGTTACAGAAATGGAGCACCACGCAGATATTGTTCCTTGGCAGGAATTGAATAAAGAGAAGGGGGTAGAAGTCCGATATGTTCCAATCAACTCCAGAACATTCACACTCGATATGGAGGCCTTTGAAGTAGCACTTGAAGGTGCTAAACTAGTCTGTGTAGTTCACACGAGCAATGTACTAGGAATTCGTAATCCAGTCGAGAAGATCATCGAGAAATCCCAGACTGTAGGGGCTCGTGTGCTTCTTGATTGTGCCCAAGGTGCACCACATGAGAGAATATTCTTTGACAACATGGGTGCAGATTTCGTTGCTATTTCTGCCCACAAAATGGCCGGTCCAACTGGTATTGGTTGCATATTGGTGAAATCGGATGCTATGGCAGAAATGGGCCCATTCATGACGGGTGGTTCAATGATTAGGAGAGTATCAACAGAAGGAACGACCTTCCAAGAAGGTCATGCAATGTTTGAGACTGGCACGCCTAGAATAGCTGAGGCTATTGGTTGGGGTGCTGCAGTAGAATGGCTAAGCCAATTCGATATGAGGGAAGTTCACGCCCATATCCACGATATCGCTTCTTGGACCGCCGACCAAATGCTTGAGATTCCAGGAATCCGTATTTTTGGAGACCCCAACCATCCCAATTCAAGTGGTGCAGTATCTTTCCTACACGATTCAATTCAATCCCAAGATTTAGCAATTCTATTGGACGAGGGAGGGTTCGCAGTCAGAACCGGTCACCATTGTGCTCAACCCCTAATGGATGCACTAGGTGTACCTTCAACAAATCGCGCATCATTTTGGATTTACAATACATTAGATGAGGCGCAGGCCTTCGTTGAGCACTTGAGATATGTCTGTGAGCGTTTCGCATGAGATAGGCGAATTCGCTCGTCATATTGAATAGAACCAATCGTGAGGGGAAGTCATGGCGGAGAGGCGATGGCCCGAGCATCTCGACTCAGTAGTTGAGGAGTTTGAGGACTGCTTTGATTCAATGGAGCGCTACGAGTTGCTTTTTGAATATGCAAAGAAGCACCCAAGCCCATTGACCCCAGATGAATGGAATGATGACAACCAAGTCCATGGCTGTCAATCGAGAGCACATGTTGAATGTAGCCGTGATGATTCGGGTAACTTTCTCATGCGTGGTGGAGCTGATGCGCAGATAGTTCAGGGATTGATGTCTGTAACAGCAATGGCGGTAAATGGTATGCAACCAGAGGATGTGTCCAACATGTCTCCGGACTATGCTGATGCAATGGGGATTCGTAATTCTTTGACTCCAAGTCGAGCAAATGGATTTTTGAATATGTTTGAACGAGTCCGTTCAGAAGCCGAGAGGATGGTGTAATCATGGTCGACGAGGCATCGGTTCGTGAATCCCTAGTTGATGTAGAAGATCCCGAAATGAAGATTTCAGTCATCGATTTGGGTCTGATTTACGAAGTTAGAATTGATGGCGAACACGCTGAAATCGATATGACCTTGACAAGCCCTGGGTGTCCGGTTGCACCCGAACTAATGGCCGCAGTACACCGAGCAGCGCTAACCACAGAGGGAATAGACAGCGTCCACGTCAACCTCACCTTTTCTCCACTCTGGGATCCAAAAATACATGCGACTGAAGATGGAAAGTTTGAGCTTGGTGTATTCTAACCCAATCGCATTTCAGCGGCCCTAACCGTATTACTCATCAGCATCGAGATAGTCATTGGTCCGACCCCGCCTGGTACAGGTGTCATGTGACCTGCTACTTCCGATGCTGCAGGGTCTACGTCTCCAGCAAGACGGCTACCACTTTCTCTTGATTCATCAACAACCCGATTAATTCCGACATCGATTACAGTCGCTCCCGGCTTTATCCAATCAGACTGAACCGTAGCCGGCCTTCCAATTGCCGCCACAACTAGGTCGGCGTCTCGACAAATTTCTGCGATATCTTCGGTTCTAGAATGAGCAATTGTTACCGTAGCGTCGATACCTTTCTGTGCCAATAATAGTGCAAGGGGCATGCCAACTATCCGTGAACGTCCAATGACCACAGCCTTCTTTCCTAGTAGGTCAATACCTGCATCCTCAATCATCTCCATGACTCCTGCAGGGGTGCAGGGTAGCAACCCGTCTGCCTGCCCCATTACCAATCTACCAAGATTAGTGGGGTGGAATCCATCTACATCCTTTGAGGGGTCAATTGTTTCGGTTATCGCTAATTCGTCTGTGCCATCGGGAGTAGGACTCTGGACGAGTATACCATGGACCGAATCGTCTGAGTTTAGGTTTGTAACAACCTCCATTAATTCTTCTTGAGAAACATCGTTTGGAAGGTCTATTCTGGTGCTTTTTATTCCGCATCTTTCACAAGCTCGTTGTTTGTTTCTAACATAGATATGACTTGCGGGGTCATCTCCAGCCAGTACCACAGCAAGGTGAGGCTCAACCCCTGAATCCTTCAGTGCAGATACCCTCTTGGCGAGATGGTTCTCGATACGCAATCCAAGCGCCTTACCATCCAGTTTGACCGCGCTCACGAAGCAAGCCCCATCCATGTTGGACTTGACCTTTTTCTGAACACAGTCCGGCTTAGGCCGGACGGAGAGGGAAATTTGGAGCCCCAGGAGGGATTCGAACCCCCGGCCGTCTGATTACAAATCAGATGCTCTACCAGTCTGAGCTACTGAGGCAGCACCCCCCGCTGACCACATTCGATTCTTGAACCCTGCACCTAGAAGGATAGCCGAAATAGGGCCAAGTTGAATGGCTAATCACTCCTCCGAATATCACTGATGGTCATGTCGAACTCAACATCCCACAGGAAATTGAACATGGTTATCGCCGCGTGGACTTGTATACTTCTTGGGGCAGGAATCGTTTTTGGCACAGCAGGAGATACATTTGCCATCGCAGTAGGTGCTCCTTTGTCTATTACCGGTGCGGCCTTGCTAATTTTTGGATTAGGTATGCCCGATGAATCATCAGTAGATCCAGAGAAATTGGCCGCGTGGGCACCCGACGCAGTAAAAATGCCCGATGCCGGAAGAGCGATGTATCGCGTCGACACCTCACTTGATCCACCGATAAAAACCTCGATTCTGTGTGGTAGATGCAGTCATTTGGAGTGGGTTGATGGTAGGAAACCAGCATCGTATGATTGTGTAGGATGCAACACCCCTCTCTGGGTGGAAGAAGAGGAATGAGTGGGTATTTTCTAAGCAAGCATCAAAGCGAGACGGTATCAGCGATAAGGTCGAGGTGAGGCGTTGAGTCTGGGAAATAACGAGCGCAGAATGCTTCGAGCCTTGCTTTCAGATTCCTCACGGAAATGGACTCTTGGTGAAATTCTTGAGGCTACCGAATGGAGTGACCAAGTTCATGTTGCTGGTGCTGGTCAAGCACTAAACGAGGCTGGCCTTGTAGAAATTAGTGAGTCGTCATCTCGCAGAGTAGGGCTTGGTCCAGAAGGACAGAAAGCGGCTTCGGATGGCTTGCTCGAGTCTCGAATTTGGGACTGGGTGCAACAAGCCGAAGAATCTGAGCGAAACATGCAAGGTTTGTTCTCAGCAGGTTTTGAGCGCCACGAAGCGGGGCCGGGAGTCGGCCTTCTGAAATCTCTAGGAGTCAAAGTCGAATCGGGCTCTTTTGTTTGGGAGGATGAAGACGCTGTCACTGCGACTATAGCCTCGCGAACCTCCTTCATCCAAAGTCTAGCCGATTCGGGAGAAGATGCTGAATCTCTTGACCCCTTTCTCATCGAACATTTCCAGGGAAGAAAGGACTTGATTGAGATTGAGGAGAGTATCAAAAGGAATTGGACACTTACCAAAGCTGGTTCCGATTGCAAAGTTGAGGATTTACAAGAAGTTGAACAAATCGGCGAGATCACGCCTGAACTTCTTCAAGGTGAATCTTGGAGAGAAGCCGAGTTCAAACCATTCGATGTCAACGCCCCCGCTCCAATTCCAGCTGGCGGAAGACCACACCCGATGCAAGCACTCATCGAGAGAATTCGCTCAGTTTTCTTAGAGATGGGCTTCTCAGAAATCGAGGGGGATTATGTTCAATCAGCAGGATGGAATATGGATGCTCTTTTCATCCCTCAATCTCACCCTGCTAGAACCATGCAGGATACATTCTACCTCAACAATCCAGAGAAGGTCGATATCGCTCCTGAAATGCTCGATCTCTGGGCTAAGGTGCATGAGCATGGTCACGACACAGGTAGCAAAGGATGGGGTGGAGAATTCGACAAAGAAGAAGCACAAAAGGGCTTATTGAGAACTCATACTACTGTCAATACTATACGTCATATCGCTGAAAACCCACACGTTCCAAGCCGAGTATTTGGCATTGGTCGTGTATTCAGACAAGAGACAATCGACCGTACTCATCTACCTGAATTTCATCAAATCGAGGGTATTATTCATGAGCCAGATGCGAACCTTCCAATGCTAATTTCAACCCTCAAAACCTTCTACGCCAAGATGGGCTACCCTGATGTTCGAGTTCGTCCAGCTTACTTCCCTTACACCGAGCCCTCGGTCGAGGTGGAAGTGTTTTGGCGAGGCGAGTGGCTTGAGTTAGGTGGTTCTGGAATATTCAGACCAGAGGTCACAGAACCGCTAGGAACGGAATGGCCAGTCTGTGCATGGGGCATGGGTCTTGAACGACTTGCAATGCTAGTCCTAGGTTTGGACGATATTCGAGAATTGTACCAACCAGATCTCGAGCGACTATCTAAGATGCCAATCCTGTGATTGTGGACTCTTTCTTCTTCTGAAAAATATCCATACCATTAGAGGAAACAACTGCCATCGCGAGCAATGTCAACAATACAGCCCCCGAGTTAGGTGGATGTTTGTACCATGGAATTGCAATTAATCGAGAATCACTTGATTGTCCTTGCCCACCACTAGGGGGGTGCCCCCCTCCACATCCTTCTGGCGGTGGTCCAATACCTGGCCCCCAAGTTTCTCCGTGACCTGAACAATCAGGATTTTCGCCACCTCCTTGCTGTACGTCGAAATTACTCGTTTCGGCTATTCCTCGATAGCAGAGCAGGAAGTATGGGAACCCAAGGTCACTTTCTCCATTTACCCATGTTGTGTGGTAATGATAGATTCCTTCAGGAAAATCTGGAGTGGTACCGTAGTGTCCGTTACAGGCATCTAGGTCACCCATTCCTGCAACATACTCGTAATCCTCGATTCCATTGTAGCCATTTTCTCCCTCCTTTAACCGATATGAAGAAGTCATCTCCGAATAATCTCCGTTTTCATCCCAACCTACGAATCCGTAGATAGGATAGCCATCGAATGCGAAGCCGATTATTCCTGAATGCTCACTAATTGTCCGCGACGAATCTAGGCTGTAATCTCTCCAAGATTCCTCTTCATCGGGATGCCAGTGGACACAATTTGCATCCGCATGGTAATGGTATTCCCCACCCGGACCAGAGTGGCCGTGGCACAAACCTAACCAAACATGCTGCCTATCCTCCTCGTATTCCCCCTCCTGTCCAGCTACAGCATCACCACCTGGTCCATCTTCCGGACCGAATATTGGTACGCCATTTACTGCGAAAGCAACGGCTCCTCTTTCTGGAGCCATCTCACAACCCTCACTACCTAAAGACGGCACACAGTCTGAGTTGTTTGTAGGCTCGAGAGGAATTACCCATACATGTTCTTGAGCACTAGCACAACATCCTGGACCCGATTCTAGGTCGTGTGCTGGGAGCCCGTTCGCTTCGATTGTGATGTGAGTTTCATTGTATTCGTATTCTAAATTACAAATGTGGTTATCATATTCAGTGGTGTTGTAGTCATCGACCCCTGTTACTCCCTCACCGTGACAATGTAGGTTGTTTGCCCAGAAATTGGCACGACGAGTTTCCTCATCGTCAGATTGCTATCCAGTGCCATTTTCTTCATTAGAGGAATTTTGGTTATTATTCATGTTTTTTTCCACGATGTAGTTCACTGTTACTCGATCAGTCGTGTATATGTTTACGCCACAATTTGCTTCCATTGAGATTGTCAAATTTTCTTCTAATTCCGAGAACCGCATAAAGAAATGACCATTTTCGTTTAACGGAACATTCAATTTTGATTCATCTATATCGGAATCGGACCATACAAATTCACACGATTCAATTGATGTGTGAGATAGGTTTCCACTTAGAATGGCGTCACCGCCATACTCAATATTGGTTTCAAAATCATCAAGATTAATCTCAGTAACTCCTTCCTCTGGATAGGAAATAGTGAACTGAGTGTACCAGCGAGTCTCTTGGTTTAGAAAATCACGTGCCAGTACGGTCATTGCATGATTCCCTGCATTTAGACCAGTAATATCTAGCACGTATTGTCCATTTTCATCAAGATAAGTATCAGATAATTTCACATTATTCAAAGATACTTCTAGGTATATTTCGTCTAGTTTTTCGTCGGTAACGGTAACTGTGATACTTGTCACCTCGCCAATTAGAAAATCTCCTGGTTCTTCTCCATCAATTGATGGTGGTTTATCTGAAACGTCGGTTTCTACTCCAAGATAGAATAGTCCAAGAAGTACGCTTCCAATCATCAAAAACGCCAATGTTAGGCTTCGCACCTGCTCCGACTGCATGCAACTACCCCCTCTGTTGAGCGTAAAAAGTAAACTTGCATTTATCTCTCGTGCATCATAGATGCACGGGTTCTGCTTAATTTCACTCATCCGCAAGGTTTTGCAAATCTTCTACGAAGAGGTCCAACTCCCAAGCGGTACCAGTCCAAGCCAATCTCTTTCTGAGCTGTTTATCTAGGACGAAAGTAACAGTTGAGTGGCCTATTTCATAATCGCCCAATGATTCCTCATGTGGATTATTTTCTTCACTCTCGTCAGTTCCTTCTGGAACACAAGCCAAATAATCTCCATTCGGTCGCTCGTAGCCTTCATCGCACATACAATGAGCACTCGATCCTTCACCCATAACCCAGCCGTGGCCGTTACAATCTACACCGACTGGAAGTAGGGATGTGTTAGCACCTGACGCAACCCAAGCCAAGTGGTCATCGTGAGTAGCGAATTGCTCAAGATAACCTTCTTCTGCTTGTTGCCATGTCCAAGAGGTATGATTCCAATTCATCAATGTCCATCCCTCGGTCGAGAAATCGACTTCAGCCGAATTTCTTGCTTTACTGTCTAAATTAGTAACTGTATCAGATACTTGCAAATTTGAATTTAGATAGTCGACAACAGTTGTTTCATTGCTTGAATTTAGGAATACTACTCGATTCATTGCTCCCTCTGGAGGTGCACTGGCAGCAATGTGTTCATCATCAACAATTACGTTCCATGAAGAATAAACCTCCAACAGAGTACTTGGCCTTTCAGCGGTGAGGTGCGTCCAGTTATACCCTCTAGATTCGGTCCATTCGGATAGGTGTTGAACTGTGTCGCGAGCGGGGTCAATTGTTATTGAGACGAATACCACATCGTCACTCGCATCACCTAAATTCGCTTTCACCCAAGCCATATTTGCCGAAATTGCAAGGCAAATATCAGGACAACTAGTGTATACGAATGCTACAACTACAACCCTTCCTTCTAAGTCTGAAAGAGTGAATTGCTGACCATTTTGGTCTATTAGAGTAAAATCGGGTGCATCAGGTGGATCTCGATATTCTATACCGTTAAATTCGATATCATTGCCATTCTGCCCTAAACACCCAGATAGCATAATCGAAACAAGAAGTATTGCGAATATTTTCCGACGCATCTTCATTCCTCAAGCAGATACAGTATGTCCTCTAGGACCATTTCTGCATTCCAATCGGTGTCCCCCCACCAAACTCTCTGATTGAAATTCTTGTCGACGATGATTGTCCCTGTGGTATGGTCCACCCAGTAACTTAGAGGATGATGCTTGACAGTAACAGCGGCTTCCTCGGATTGTTGAGTATCGACTCCACATCCCTCATCGTCAACTTCTTCGCCTTGAGGAGTATCTGCACAGAGATCAAATCCATCAGCAACTCCATCTTCATCTTGGTCGGAATCATAGGTAGTTAATCCAACATCAAAGTTGATCCACACAGGTTGTAGTTCCTCCAAACTACCCGTAAGGTGTGGCCAATGGAATCCTCGGTCATCCGCATATTGTTTTAGCACAGTGGAATTGTCTGTCCAAGGGTCTACAGTTATTGATAGGATTGCTACTTCTTCGCCATACGCATCACCTAATTGCTCAGCAACGTAATGCAAGTTAGCACTTACAATTGGGCATATATCTGGACAGCGGGTAAATAGGAAAGCGATAACGATGACCTTTCCTTCTAGTTCGCTTAAGGCGTAAGCCTCACCATTTTCATCAAGTAAAATGAAGTCCTGCACAGGAACTGCCGGTTTTATTTCTTCACCATAAAATGGACTTTCTTCCTCGCCCATACATCCTGCAGTTAGCATACTAAGGGTAACAAGAATCGCCGAAAGCACGCGTGTGTTAATTCTCATTCATCTTCCGTCTCCTTTGGGATGTTATTCGAATTTTCTCTGCTAATGTTTCTCATTACCCAGATACAGGCCGCTGCTACAAATGCTAGGATTGCGCCGCTAAGTAAGATACTTTGTAACTCAATTTCATCACTTGGTTCGGATGGCTCTTGGCCACCTCCAGGTAAGGTAAAGCCACCTTCTGGAGGTCCATTTTCAGTATGGTTGTCCTGGAGGATAGTTACATTGACAACATGCCAAAGTGAGCCGTTGTTGAAGATATGTATTTCCAATTTGGTAGGTTTGTAGGTCTCTGGGTCGAGCCAAACACGACATTCGTCATCAGTAGTCATCGAATTGGAGGGCCCAGCCTCGCATTCCCAATCGATAGTACCATTTTTCCCTTCAGTAGAGAATGAAACAGTTCGATTTCTTTCGCTTACGACATTATAGAAAATCAATGTATCATTTTGTTGAACGGTCGCTTCGTCGGGTTGTACAGAGGAGTTTCTCATAATGAATGCAAATGTGTTGGCGCCGTGGGCCGATGCTATTGGGGACATCAACAGAATAATCGACATAGCCAGCGCGATTCGAATGCGCATTAGATTCACCTCATTCGTCTGATGCTTCGATTGACCAAAGTGCAGGATAATCATATCTTGTATCATAATCCTCGTCAAATTGTACCACGTAAACTCCACTGACCATCTCAGAAATGAATACGAATCCACGAGGGTCGTACTGCAATCCCCAGTCGAATGGAATCATACAGGAGGCCCAGCAATCTGCCATATCATATCCCAATTCATTTGTAGGGTCTTCTATCCAATCCGGACCAGCTGGCAAATAGTAGCCAATGGTGTGAGTTTCTGCTAATTGAGTAATTGCTTGGAATCCTCGGTCAGGTTCCGGGTAACCATTCTCCCAGACCAATTCATCCCAAATGTGACCGTGGTCTGTAGCCCAAACACCTGCGTGATAGTGCGTCCAGTAGACATGACCATCGTGACCTGTGTCTCCATTATGAGGACTGAAAATATATCCTCCTGGGATGTAGTGTTGAGGGTGACTACTTCCATTCGCAAGTGTACCCTCTCCTGGCAGCCTCCACTTGGAAACCAAGAATGGCTTGGTAGGATCAGTGGTGTCGATAGTCCATATGTACCCTGTATGGTTAGCATTCGAGCCATATTCGGGTGCGATGTATGTGTAATGCCTCCAGTTTTCCCCATATGTGGAATCTGTAGGCCCCATGCCACATTGCTCAGGCCATGTTTCCACTGGGTCCATCTCACTAAATCCTGAACAAATCAGGTAATCTTGAGGAACTGCATAGTGGATGTTGTCATTGCCTTGATTCGCATCCAGCCATACATCTGGATCCATGTTTGCATGGCCGCCACCATCAGGTCCGTACCATCCATCATCAGCAGTGGGGCAGCCCAACCAACGACCAACTTCAGGCGGCCACGAAATCCCTAGAGGATCTCCTACAGTCGGTGGGTCACTGACATCAACCAAGCGTAGTCCAGCACCCCAGTAAGAAATTGCCAACATCTTTTGTTTGGTTATTGGATGTATGAAGAATACATTGTCATGGTTGAATATTGAGCCTCCACAGGTTGTGTGAGGTTCGGGGGTGTACCCTCCCCAGCGGAGAATTTCACGGCTGGAGTTCTGTTGTTCCTGGTTCTGATTTGGTAACCATGATTCAAATCCGAGAGGCACATAAAATACCTGAGTGCCTTTGTAAAAAGTTCCAGAACTTCCTTCTACCATCTCAGGGTAAGGATCCGCGCCGAATAGGAATAGGCTACATTCCTCCCTTGGGTCAATTGCGCCATCCCATTCGCAGTACACGTGCAAATCTTGGTTGTGGAATCCTGCAGGTGGGTTATTCCATTCTGCGACCTTTACTGGACTGGACTTATCTCCAACATAGATTACATCCAAACGATTCATTCCGCTATTCGCATCATCATCATTTGGTATAGGGTCAAGCTCACTATTTGTCAATTCATGATTTACCAGAACCCAGTTGTTGTCAGGTGTGACCTTGATGTCAATCATTCTAGCAACTTCAGCATAGTAGGTCGAGAGAAGGACGATGTTGTTTGGATTTGAGATGTCCAAGATTTCGAATTGGTTGTAACTTGAGACATATGCGAAGCAACCCCCAGTTCCATCTCCATAGATCTCGCAATCTTCGTCAAAGTTGCCTTCGATGGCAATCTCCGAATTGTCACCAGGTGTAGGTCCTACATTCTTGTATTCCTCAAGGCAAGGTCGCCCCATAGTGTCATCAAATTCTGTCGGAGGCTTGACATTTCCATCACAATTTAGGTTGTGATAATCGATCAATTTAGTATTAGGAGTTGCGAGTCGATGAGCTAACAAATCGTTGTGTGAGTGGTTCGCATCTTCAATTTCCATTACTGGGTCAATCCACTCCCAATCATCCGAACTTTCAGAACCGGGCTTGAAGACTGCAATACATCCACTGAGGGGAGCCGCAATCATCAAGAAAGTCATCAAAATAAGGGGAATCGAATAACTTCGCGTCATGTCCACACCTAAGGCTACGATTCGGTCGGTATTCCTCAAGCAATTGAATGCAACGGTTGTAAGCGCCCTCTAAGAGAGGGCGAAATTTAGAGGCATTTTTCCTTGAGTTATGTTTCTAGAGGCTTACCATATGGTTCATCTATATCGAGTTGGACGATGTATAATCCGGTTGTAATGCAGGAAAGATAGGTGTATCCTTCGTGGTACTCAGCAGCCCATAGGAATGGAGTCCAACCGAAGTCGTAGTACGAACTATCCAGGGGAACGCCATCTTCCCCATGTGGTAAGTGGTATCCAATCGTCGCTTCCATATGAGCCACCGAACGATTCTTTCCTTCTTCTAATCCTAAAACCATCAGGGTTTCAATGTCTACAATCCAGAGACCGGCATGGTAACTAGAGAGGTATATTCGCCCATCCCATGCACCACCATAGCTATGGTCTGGCATATTGGGTAGGCCAGTCTGAAAGATTTCATGGTCAGCATTGTGGGGGCTGAAGAGAAGCCATTCTTCTCCGGATGGGATGAAATGATCCTCAGCAAAAGGAATTTCATAACCATGAATCAACTTGGGCATGAAGGTAACTTTTCCATTCAATACTTCGTAATCGGTGGTATCCAACAAGTAACCCATACCTGTTCCGATTTCAGTCGATAGTACCTCAGTCGCTAGGAAGGTCATGTGCATTTTTCCAGTAGGGTAACCTAAGTGACTTGCATCTACCATCTTGTCAATAGGTTCGGCGTAGTGAATGTAGGAGGCGCGCCCCCCATTCTCATTGCTAGTGCAACCACAATCCATCTCTCCATCTCCATCAAGATCGGCGAATTCCATCCAAGCGCCAACTTCAGGCGCCCTCCATGTACAGCCGGCTTGAGTGCCACCGGACATACGACATAGTGAACCGTACCAGAGATATTGTTCTGGACTATTTTGGGGGTGAGGTACATCACTTACATCGAAGATTCTCAGGCCTGCTTCCCAGTATGCACCATAGACGTAGGTGCGACCAAAGCGAGGGTCATTTTGTTCCTCACCAGGCCAAGTCTGCACGGTCATGTCGTGAATGTATATCCAACCTCCGAGGGTAGTTTCCCAACTTACTTCTGCTTCGCCCACCTTTACAATTCTAGGCAAGTCCCCCCAAAGTCCGAAGTTTAGGTGGGCGATGGTAATTCCACCACAGGCATCTCCCTGACCAACATCACAGGCTTCGTAATCGGGATTTGCTACGAAAATATACCACTCGCCATCAATCATGTGAGTGTAGAGATTGTGAGGTCCACTTGGGTGATCTGCATCATACCAAGCATCGACAAATGTAGGGTCTGTCTTGTCAGTGACATCGACTAAGGTTACGGTGACTTGAGCGGGGTCCCCCCACTGACCAACATTGGGATCAGCATTACCGGCATCAACCAATTGGTTTTGAACAATGATGTATTCACGGCCATTGTATTCTAGATATTTCACATCCAAAACTTGTGTATTTGGGTCGACGTATACTCCAGTTACGGTGGTATTTGCTGGATTTGTCACATCGACAATATGCATTTCAGACCATCCTGCAAGGTAAGCATAGGTTCTACCATCAGGAGAATCGGCTACTTGAACTTCGGCATTACCGGGTGCGGTTAGTGGGTTGAAAGAAACCGGTTGGATATTATCAGTGTAGAAGATGTGCTGACTTGCGTTACGATGGTCATGCCCCTCGTCATATTGAATCAATGGATCAATCATTGACGACGGGCCTTTTGAGGTAAGCGAATCTCCATCCTCGAGCATCATTATCGCTACTCCTCCAATAAGCAGAGTTACCGCTAATCCTCCCGCGATAAGGAGCCGCTCGGAGTCCATCATTCGCCCGAACGTCCGAGTCATGTTGAAGTCTTTGCCGCAATACGAAGAGTCGTGAGGCGTACTGTCTGGTTACTTGTTGTCGTGGTATTGAGTCTACTTGCAACCCCCTATGCAACTGCTCACGACCAGAAGGAGTACACTGTTATCCTCGGTTCTCAAGGAGCGACACCTTCTTCAATAGACGCCGGCATACTGGTCGAAACCGACACAATTTTCTTCCGTAATCATGATTCCAGAGAAAATGCAAGCCACAGAATAATAATTGATGCCGATTCTGATGGTTCGTTCGATTCTATTGATGATATCTACACCAATTGGATGCAAACATCCTGTGAATTAAACGAAACAGGTCACAAAGTCGACCAGAGTTGTAACACCTCTGCAACTGTTCTATTAGCTCCTGAAAATGGCTTGCTACCAGGCAACATATCAATGATTCATCAGATTAAATATTACGAGCAAGTCACAGAAACACCATTTTATGCAGTATACTCAGTAGATGATCATAGTCAAGAAAATACCCCTGGGTCACAAGGACTTGAGATTCAGACTAACCCCGATGAATCCGATTCTCTTCTCAGAGGTATTGTGGTAATAACAGCAGGAGTTTCTATTTTACTCGTCTCCCGATTGATTTCTCCTCGAAGCGACGACTGAGCCTCACTTTACGACGGTCGAACTCAAGAACCCCTGCTTGGTCGGCAGGTCCACGGGGCGCTTAGCTCAGCTTGGAAGAGCACCTGGTTTGCAACCAGGGGGCCGGGGGT
>CAZKVK010000030.1:0-14932 GCA_964556195.1 uncultured Candidatus Poseidoniales archaeon | reverse complement strand
CCCCTTAATGACACATACGTCATGAAGGGTATCCATTGATGCAATCACAAACGCTGTCTTGCGTGTCTTTGTGCATCAACGGCAGTTATTGCAGCCATATGCACAACCTGCCTAACTGAGTCTCCTCGCTGCAGAACGTGAGCCGGCTTGGCTAGACCTTCTAGAATAGGGCCAGTCATTTCTGCTCCTGCAACCCTCTGTAACAATTTGTATGCAATATTCGCAGAGGCGAGGTTAGGGCAGACCAGAACGTTTGCCGGTCCTTCAAACTCCATGAATGGGAATTCCTTCTGCCGGTCAGGAACCAGTGCTGTATCCGCTTGCATTGGACCGTCTATAACCAGCCCACGTTCCATCTCCCGAGCCATTGAGATAGCTTCCTCGATCCTATCCGTTCGGAGTTCGTTTGAGGTTCCGAAGTTGGAGAATGAAAGCATAGCAACCTTTGGAGTAACTCCGAATCTTCGAGCGACCTTCGCGGTTTGAATGGCGATTTCAGCAAGGGTTCTCGCATCAGGATAGATGTTGATTGTAGCATCAGCGATGAACATCAGTTGACCGTTTACAGTCATCATATACAGGCCGACGATTCGGTGTGAAGATGGGTCCGGACCAATAGTCTGGAGACACGGCTTTACGATGTCTGGATAGTGGTGAGCAATCCCACCAAGATACCCATCAGCATCGCCACAATGAACCATCATTGGACCGAAGTAATTTGGCGACTTCAACAGATTAATCGCATCTCTGCGGGTCAATCCCTTACGTCCGCGGAGTTTGTGCAACTCGTCAGCGTAGTCACCTCGCCTGCGCGGGTCATATCTTACGTCGATTATATCGCAATCGAATGAAAGCCCTAATTCTTCCTTGACCGCTTCAATTCGTTCCGGGTGTCCTAGTAAAATTGGATCACAGATACCCTCAACCATACATTGTGCTGCAGCCTTGATGATAGTCGGCTCTTCACCTTCTGAGAAGACGATTTTCTTCTTGTCTTTCTTTGCTTGGTTGATTACGTGTCGCATAATCGAGCGAGTTAATCCTAGTCTTGCTTCAAGGTCTTCTCTGTACTTGTTGACATCGAAATCCTCCGCACTAATTCGGGCCATTCCCTCATCAACAGCCGCCTGTGCTACTGCGCTGGCTTCCCAAATCAATACACGCGCATCGAATGGCTTTGGAATCAGATATTCAGGACCGAACTGCATCTGTTCTCCAGCATATGCAGCAGCAACTTCGTCAGGTACCGGCTCTTTTGCCAAGGCCGCTAGAGCATTGGTTGCAGCCATTTTCATTCCCTCAGTGATTTCTGTAGCACGCACATCTAATGCGCCGCGGAAGATGTATGGGAATCCGAGTACGTTGTTAATTTGGTTTGGATAATCCGAGCGACCGGTTGCTATGATAGCATCATCACGAACCGCTTGCACATCGGTTGGAAGAATCTCAGGGTCAGGGTTTGCAAGGGCGAATATCAATGGGCGCTCAGCCATAGATTCGACCATCTTTCCCGAGACCAGTCCACCCTTTGACAGACCGAGGAATACATCGGCACCGACCATTGCCTCTGCCAATCCGCCATCATCGACATCTCTAGCAAAGACGAGTTTGTATTCATTCAATTCACCAGCATCACCACGTGATTTGGTAAGGATTCCCTTGCTATCGCACATCAGTAGATTATCCGAGTTTACTCCTAGACGCAGGTAGTGCTGTGCGCATGATATGGCACTAGCACCAGCGCCAGAAATCACTATCTTAACTTCTGAGATTTCCTTTTCGACGACTTCCAATCCATTGAGTAGAGCGGCTCCAGAGATAATCGCGGTACCGTGCTGATCGTCGTGCATTACTGGAATATCTAGCTCAGCGACGAGCCTTCGCTCGATTTCGAAGCATTCTGGTGCCTTGATGTCCTCAAGGTTGATTCCTCCGAAAGTGGGAGCAATCGCTTTCACTGCTTCTACGAATTCGTCGACGTCAGTTCTGTCTACTTCGATGTCAAAAACGTCGATGTCTGCGAATGCCTTGAACAAGAGCCCCTTTCCTTCCATTACCGGTTTTCCGGCAAGTGCGCCAATGTCACCTAAACCAAGAACTGCCGTACCGTTGCTTACAACAGCTACCAAGTTTCCCTTCGAGGTGTACTTGTAGGCATCATCAGGATTCTCGGCAATCTCCTCGCAAGGATATGCCACACCAGGGGAATATGCCAGTGACAGTTCACGAGCAGTTCCGTGTGGTTTTGTAGGTTCTACTCGGATTTTTCCCGCTGGTTCAGCAGCGTGGTATTCGAGCGCCTCCTCGCGCAGTCGGTCCTCGTCCATACCTACACCTCGAGAATCGTCGGGCCATGCACCCCTCTTTGATGCTATCCTACAGAATTCGAGTAGTTTATCGGCCCACAGAAACGCGCTTTCAATATCTCCAACTCCCTCCTATAGAGGGAGACTCATGTCTAAATCAACTAACCCACCCTTTCTTAATGTGCAGAAGTTGGCCGATGGTTCGTAGCCATGTCTAATCCTCGTCAACTGCTGAGCAAGCGCAGGTCTGCCTTGCTTCTTGCGACATTGATGATTTTGTTACCTTGGTCTGCATATTCTAGCGTAAATGAGCTAAATTCAGAGCAAGAAATTCGCGAGGTTTCGCAGGCCGCATGGGGTGCCTCCGGAAGCAACGATACCGGATGGATTGATTTAGTAGCCACCGGAGCCGATCCAGATAACGGAAGTTATGCCTATAGTGACTTATTCTTGCCATTCGCTCCGGGAGCTGAAATTTCCAATCTAACCTTCGAAATTGCAGTAAACGGCTCGTCTGGATATTGGGCTAACGAGCCGCAACTTACTCTTATGGATACACAAACTCCAATCCTAGATTGGAGAGGTTATGGTGACCTCGGTCGGCAGGATGAGATGGAGAACAATCCTCCGAGTGTCTTGAATGGTACTCTGAGCACTCATCTGAAACCCAACTCAATCTCAGATGCCTCATGGGAATTGCCGGCCGGAGTAACGCTCACAGATATGGTGATAGAGGCATTAAGACCAGCTGACCCAATGGTATCATATTCAGCCGTCGACATAGAAATTCACGCCTCAGCGGTAAATCCGCTGGATGGTCGATTGTACCTATTGTTAGACGACGACCTTCTCCATCTGGACGCTCATTCTCAGAAGCCAATAGTCGATATTGAAACAGGAATCATGGGAAGATCCCTAGCGATTGACGATGACGCTGGAACTCTACTGATTGGAACAGAAGAGGGTTCGGTGCTCTCACGCAGTTTACACGATTCTTCAGAATTACCTGATCTTCGAACTAGTGATGGCTCCCAAAACGCTGGAATCTATGCATTGACAGTTGACGATTATGGAACAATCTGGGCGGCTGGAAATTGTACCATCCACTACAAGTCGATTGGAGAAGTCGCTTGGAGTGATTACGATTACTGCCCCACAATGAACATTGAGACTCCATCTGATATCCTCATAATCGGAGATAGTGTTTACCTTGCAACAACCAATGCTGGAGTCCACATCATCAATTACATCACTTCTTCCTCAGGTAGTGGTTCTGTCACGATAGATTCCCAAACAGATTGGGGCACTCAGAATTTCCTTTCCTCCAATCAAATTACAGATCTTGAGATTGTCGGAAACCATCTCCTAATCGCAACCTATGATTCAGGTATCAATCGCAGGGATTTGACCACACAATCTTGGATAGCCACTTGGTCGACGAATAATTGGTTGGCTTCGAATCAGATTCACGGTCTCTCTCTTACCCCTGGTTGGCTTCACATCCTCGCCGGTACCACGGTTCATGCGTACGATACTAATTCACTAATTTTCCAATCCCAGAACCAACTCACCCAACTTGGATTGTATGGAAATGGAGCCACGGCCATCGCCTGGCCAGCACACTCAATCAGAGGACCAACCTCCTCTACAGCACTGTTTAGTGATGGTTCAGGAACTTTGGGAATGCAAATAGCTGAGAATCCCGCTGGCACACTTACCCTAGTTAGTAGTCCATCAATCGATGGAATGAATGTAGTCTCACGCATCGATGATGGCGAGAGTGGAGAGATTTGGGTTGCAAGTGGAAGAATAATCGATCAATTTGACGAATCCGATCGGGCTTGGAAGGTTCCAATCGACATTAGGGATTATGTCAACAACCCCGGCCAAATCGTTGCTATTGAACAGGATGATAACGACAAGGTTTGGATTGGAACCAGCAACGCTGGAGTTCTGAGGTTAGAAAACACCGATGGAAGTTATATCGGAACCGTATCTGGAATAAGCTCAAACGATGTTAGCTCATTGGCCTATGACGGTACCAACGGTTACCTAGTCGTAGGTCATAGCCAGTCTGGAATATCCATAATCGATACCAATCAGATGACACTGGTAGATACGATTACCACTTCAGATGGCCTAGATTCTGACTTTGTTAATTCCGTTACAACTCGTTTTGGAATCGCTTACATTGCTACTCCAGATAAGGGAGTAATGCGAGTTGAATTATCGACTTCAACAATCATCGGTTCTTGGCAGTCACTTGGGGCCGATGATTTGGATGCGACTCCGGTCGCAGTCGACGGTGAGGTGGTTTACATTGGATTGTACGAGTTTGGAATTCTCGTTGTCGACAGGCTAACAGGTGATATCTCCGATCACTGGACTCAGGATACCAACTCGCTACCAGACGATGACGTCCTATCTCTAGAAATGGATGATTTCGGTGGCCTATTGGTCGGTTCTGAAGGCTCTTTCTCACGTTACGATGGTAGCACTTGGACAACAATGACAACTAGTGGTTCATGGTGGAATCGACCCAGTGTATTCTATGATGTAACGAGTGATGGAGATGGTCTCTATGCTGGAACAAATAGAGGCGCTTGTAAATGGGACTGGCAATATCAATTCCAAGATTGTGTTAGTTCAGGAGATGGACTCGAGAGCCGCTTTGTGTATACCATCGAAATGCTTGCTCCGGACCGAGCCTACACAGGTGGAAATCAAGGGGCTGGAATCGTAAATATGGACAACTTCACTGTCATAGAGACTTGGACAGCGGGCGACGATACTCAGCGGGCACGCACGGTCAAAGTTGACGATATTCTCTACCTTGGTTTCGAAAACACCGGTATCGCCCGTTATGATTTGACAAATAATCAATGGTTGACCACTTGGGATGGCGATCAAGGATATATCGATGATGACGATGTAACCGCCTTAGTACCCGGTCTGACATACGGTACCATTTGGGCCGGTGGAGACTTTGGACTTACACTAATTGATGTCATCAATGATGTAGTACTCATCTCTTGGGATAGAGGTTCTAATCCAAACGGCCCTACGCTATCCAACTCAATTCCAGCAGACATAGAAATCTATGGTGACATTTTGCATTACTCAACCCAGCGTTCAACCAGCTGGTGGGGTGGTGGCTCCGATAGCATCTTCCGCATCAATCTGTCAACAAATACTAGCCTGACAACCATAGAGGTTGACGATCGAACTGGTTGGGATGGAGTAATCAATGGAATTGGAATAGTTGACGACCAATTGTGGATAGGTATTCGACCTACCCAGACCTGGAACGATGGAGATGGAACGATAGTTCGTTGGAACATGACCAATGAGTCATGGGAAGATGATTTGGCAACCATTGGCAATGTATTGCGAGTTAATGCTAGATTCCTCGGAGAATGTTTCCCATTGAATACGAGTTCATGTGAATTATGGGTGGCATACGGGAATTTCATTCTAAGGCGATTCAATGCAGACACTATGACATTACTCGACGAGTGGACGGATGTAGAAGGTCCTATTAGAGGAATGAGCGAATTCGAAGGCGAATACATCTTTGCTAGTATGAACGGTATTCTTCGATGGGATCCAGTAAACGAAACTTGGCTTGATTCGTGGACCCCTGGTGATGGTTTACCATCGAACACAGAAGAGGAATTCTACTCGATGGCAGTTATCGATGGTGATCTATGGCTCGGCAATATGGAATCCAGTGGATGGACCTCAAACGCACAGGTATTGAGAAAGAATGGAACCACTGGCAATTGGTCTTCATGGGATTTAGGAACGGGAGATATTCCAGACGGATATGCAGCCGACATCAAGGTCTGCGACGATATTGTCCACGTTGCTGTAGGTGCCAGATTTTGGTGGGGTAATCAAGGCGGTGTTGCCCGATACGACTTCGCAGACCACGATTCTGATTCTATTACTAACGAATGGATTAGTCCGATGACATCTGGTAACTCTGGTCTATCGAATAATGACCCAAGGGCAGTTACTTGTGACGAAGCAAATGAAATCCTCTACATTGCATACGACACAGAGGGAGTCGGTATTGATCGCTACAACTACAATACTGACACATATCTTCCAACACTGACTTCAGCTGATGGTATCAGCGAGGACAGAATTTTCCCTGGTGGCTTGTTACACGACAATAACGTCCTCTTGGCGGCTCATCAATACGATAACCAGGGAGGTGTCTCTCGATTGATAACTTCTGGAACAGCAACTGCGAACGGGCAAGTCCTAGATCCTGGAATGGACGGTTGTTCAATAGACAGAGCACCTTCATCTACAGGTCAAGTCATCTATGCGGTTGGAAGGTCAGGTCAAACAACAGGCCTGAACAGAGTCGATAGATTAGACAGCTCAGGATTGATTGCAAGTGGCTATGACGAGTTGGCTGGACTAACTAGTGGCCGTGTTTTGGAAATTGTCTCAAACGATACTCATGTTTGGATTACCTCAGCATTGGACTCTAGCTCCTTCTATGGCTCTTCCATCCTTCAGGGAGAACTCCTATCAAATGGCTCAGTTAGATGGGAATATGGTTACAATTTCCAACAAGATGTAGTCAATGAAATGACGTTGGATGGAGAGACTCTATGGGTGACTACAGCCGGACGTGGCCTGAAGGCCATCGACCTGAAGCAACGCCGCATAGTATCCACTCCACCGGCGCTTCACGCACAGATGGATGGAATGATAATTGAGAACAATACAATGTATGTTGGACTAATGGGTAACCAAGGCTCAGCAGCGGGCTTCCAAACCTTCGATAGCCAAAACCGGCAATGGGGTTATGGCAGCCTAATCGCCGGATTACCAAGTAATCTCGTGCGCGATTTCATGGTTTACGGCGACCATATAATGATAGCAACTCATGGTGGTATTGGAATGTACAATACCACTCGCGCTGATTGGGATAATCCAATTACTACGATAGATGGATTACCTTCTCCAATAATCACTCATTTACACTCAATTAATACAACGATTCAAGGCGGTGGAAAGGTTCTGGCTGGCGGTGCTGCTGGTGTAACGGTACTGCATGAAACGAATCTCACAATCCTGAACACATTGGGATTCAATGATGGACTAATGGGCAATACCGTCAGTGGAATTACCGAAGCAGGACCGGTTTCACGTGTAGTGCAGAACGCGGATGGGACAAATTCCACTCTCTACCACGACGCTGCGATATTCATCTCCCACAATGGACAAGGACCAACGAGACCGGGTGTAGCGGCTTGGGACTTGGCCACCGATATGGCCAATGGCACTTACAATATCGACATGATTCCGAGTAACGACGTTAGGGCGATTGTCGCTGATGACTGGGGTGTCCACGTCGCTACCGACATCGCTCCTCTAGTACATTGGAATGGTAGCTTGATGCAGATGGAGACTGGGGTTAGTACCAGCTCCTTACTATCTTGGCCTCCATACGAAATGCACAGTGATGGCCAAAATGTCGTGGTTATGAGTCCAAGAGGACTTGATGTTGTAGACGTAGATGGTAGACACAATGTGGTCAGTAACCGAGTGATTACCGGTTTGCAAGGTGGGTACGTCGACTTCAGCGGCTTCTATGCTGTTGGAAATGATGGTCTTCATGTCTACAAACCAGTAGTTAGTTTGCAGGAGACTGCAAGAGAAAATCAACGCCGTGCAGATCCGTTAACTGTATTGTATAACGGTCGAACATGGGATATCACAAATACAACTCATCCAGGAATGGCAACAGTATTAGTCACCCCTGATAATCCGATTGAAATTCCTGAAACCTCCAACGCGGCAGCTCCTGGAAAACTTCCCATGCACGTCGGAACCATGACCATGCTCGCACCACAAAGAGGCGCGTGGGTTTGGGCTCGCTCAACCTCGTTGAACTATACCGGCAGTTGGGATTTAGCTGCCACCAATGGAGGAATACAACAGGCCTTCCAGTCAGCTATTTCTGCGGTAGGGCCCGGTACTTCTTCTGCAATTCTACATATCCAAATGCAGTCGCCACAAGACGGGGCAATGCAGGTTCGTTTGACATATGATTGGGAACGAATTGAGGCTCCAACTGTAATTACTAATCTAGAGGATAGACCAAATGATGGTGGCGGTGTAATTGAAGCATCTTGGCTACCTGCAGAAGATGCTGCATGGCATGCTTACAGATTGTATGTATGGGATTCATCTGCTGATCCATTATGGGAACCAACTCAGGAAGACCTTGGCTCATTCTCTACATACATTAGGTCAGGCCTCTGGTCGCGCACAAATGCAACCATCACCCAAGCGGATAATGGTGGAGTAACTGAACAATTACGAGATGACCGCCAATATCGTGCAGCGGTTGTTATCGAATATGCAGACGGGTCTCTGGGTGTTCCGATGTCATATCCTCACAATGTCACCCCAACTGATGAGGTTCCAGCGGCTCCTGCTTGGATGACTGCCAATCCTGTATCGGGTGGAGCAGCAGGCACCATTTTCCTAGAATGGGCCGCCTGTACTGAACTTGATCCTGATAGGGTGAGGATTTGGGCTGTGCAACAGGAGATTACCAGCGCAATCGGGCTTTCTGACCCATTTGAATTCCATTGGAGCACCGGAAACACAACCGCTTTGCAATTGGAAGGAGGAGTTCCATACTGGTTTGCTGCAGTTTGTGTTGACGAAGCTGGGCAATCATCAATCGACAATGCCACAATAATCGGACCCGTGGTTACTGCAGGTGGTCTAGATGACGGAATCCCCCCAGCGCCCATTACTGGAACAACAGCCTTCGACGTACCCAACGATGAAGGCGGAAGAATCAATGTTACTTGGGATGCAAATACCGAGGAAGACTGTACATATTACGCAGTACATGCTCTACCAGCCTCAGGCTGGCAACCACCTTCAACAGTAGATGGCTGGCCAGTTGCAGGATTTACCGACAGTTGTGAAACAACTTCAATCATCATAGATTCACTTGGAGAAAGTGGTCTTATCGATGGAACAGTATACTGGATAGGAGTAGTCGCCTTCGACGATTGGGGCAATGGGGATGTTGACAATGTACTCGTCGTAGATGCAACCCCTGAGGCTGATTTCGATGGTGAAGCGATACCACCAGATCGCGTGACTGGACTCGAAGGATGGGATTATCCAGAGGACGATGGTTCGGCCATAGATATCCGATGGAACCGCTCATCCGCCGATGATTTCTCATTCTACACAGTTTGGGTATCTGAATATCCATTGAATAATGTAACTGAGATATGGGAATCCTGTAGCGAAAATCCATCCGCTTGTGGTCTAGTGGTCATTAACCAGCGGCAGTTTGGTGCTAACTTCCAATTAGAATACACCGCTGAAAGCGCTCTTTACGGTAGTTCAGCAGATTCCTTGGAAGTAGGGCCAATCCAATCGATGATTCCTCTTTATGTCACGGTAACCATTCATGATATCACTGGAAATGTGCACTTAAGTGGTCTTTCGGAACACATGGTCTTGGTCACTCCAATGGATAACCGTGGAGATGTATCACCACCTGACCGGCTGCAAGCACCGGTACTCAGCGATAGGCCTAATGATGCCGGAAATGCGATGTTCGTGGAATTCCCATCAAGCGATGCCTCCGACATCGCCGAATACTGGATTTACGCCGTAATCGACACTCCTGTTCTCTTGCAGCGAACCGATGACTTACAGCCTGCTATGATAATCGACAGAGAACAGGGTCTTCCGGTCCTGCTAACCGAGTTCTCAGCCCATGGAGACGACATTGCCACACCGTTGGTACCAAACCGCCGAATCTATGTTGGAGTGGTCGCAGTTGATTCGTCGGGTAATGCCTGGACGGACAATCTTGCTAGCACTTGGATTGAATTGGCCGACGAACTATCCGCTGACCCGTGTGCTGAGTGTCCAGATGTTAGCGGAATAAGGGCTAGTTGGAATGCTGCAGGGTCGTTAATTGAGGTGAGTTGGGACAATGTCGAAGACCCGATGTATGCGAGTTACTACGCATTTGTCAGCCTTGATTCATTCGACGATACTCGTAACGCATCTTTGGTTAAGTCTGGTATGAGAGATACGATATTGATTCTCAATGAATTCAATGGTACGATGATTGACCGTGAAGAGACCTATTGGATTGAGATTGTAACCTACAATGGTGAAGTTCACACATACTACGCAGACCCAGTAGAGGTTCCACCTTGGGAAGAATCCAGCTTTGGTACCAATCAACCAGGTGACGATACCGCAGGAGAGTCGTGGGTCGATAGAATACTAGCAGGCGATATGAACATGGCAATCATTGCGCTATCAGTTGTAATGTTGCTAGCCGGTGCAATTATGTTCATCAGGCCAAGAGGAGAATCTGCTCCCGAGCCTTGGGAGATGGGTGCTCTAGAAGTTGAGTTAGAAGAGCAAATGGAGCGAGAGGCGGCCGGCCTTAGCGACGACGAAGACTTCGGTGCTGATGATTTGGAAATTGATGGTGGCCTAGTCGCCAACGCTCGTCGCACGGGAGAGGATCCTCCTGAGGGAAGCGAGAGCGATTACACCGAGACAATAGCGAGTGCGGGAGGGCCAGTGGAAGAAGACCTAGGTCCAACACCATCTGCAGATGTCGGGGTCATGGACGAATTACTCGGAGATGAGGAAGAAGATTTGGATATTGGCGATCTTGATGACATGGCCGATGACCTAAACTTCGATGAATTGGATAAAGATGATTCAGAAGACGAAGATATTGACACATCATTCATCGACGATATGCTCTGATTGCTTCAACATCGTATTGAAGCCCTATTCACCCATCGAGGGCTATGAGCGGTGATCCACGTTCCGAGGTATTCACCACCGTCGCCTGGGACGGAGAAACGCGTCTATTAGCCGCCGACTTGCATATTGCTCGCCTTTACCGACACGCAGAGAGATTAGGATTCAATCTTCCAGATAACCTTGCAGAACTCATCTTTGAACCACTCAGCAGGTTAGAAATTCCCGGTGAGCCTGTGGTTGGAGAAAATCAGGCACCGTTTTTGGTAAAGATAGGAGTCAAACCAAATGGCAAGGTTGAATTAATTCCGCGTGTAAACGGGAAATGGCCGAGCACAATGACTGCAATTAGCCTTGCAGCACCACGATGGGATGGCGTAGTCAGAGGAACAAAACACGGGGATTGGAAGCCATATTTCGATGCCCGAGAGGTTGCCAAGGAACATGGAGCAGATATCTCACTTCTATTCGATGATGATAGTCTAGTAGACGGGGATAGGTGTATGCCAGTATTGTTAGATAACGATGGCATTGCTTACTACCCAAAGGCATCAGAGGGTGCTCTAGATTCAGTTACTCTAGAACAAATCCGAGAGGGTATTGAGAGCGCTGGAGTACCCGTCAGGGAAGCGAGAATCACTCTCCCAATGTTGCTTCGAGCCTCTGAGATGATTGTCTTAGGAAGCGGCTTAGGAGTTCAGATATTAGGTGAAATAGATGGAAGAGTCATCGGTCAACCGCATGGTAGATTGTATCAGGCAGCACACGATGCCTGGATGATTCGATTGCAAACTGCATGGATGAGTTTGGAAGATTTGGAGGGCTGATATGAGAGTAGTTGAACGAGTAGAGGAAACCTCGCATGAATCTCCTCTAATCGCTATGCTACAGGCCGAGACTCGAGAAGGCGATGAATTGCTTCTCCATTCGGGCGGACCTGTAACCGACCTGTCACAATATTCCATGCTTCCAGCCTTGGACAGTATTCGTTTCCTCTTCTTTGAACCACACGGGGAAGAGACTCCTGAAGGGTCTGCCCTTCGAGGAGAAATACACCTAGGAAATCCTCCTCCTCTGAACTTGGTTCGTCAGCGTCTTGTAGATGAGCGCTGGCAGACTGAGGAGGAGTACAATCCATCCACATTAGAGCAAGCCTTGTCAATTGTTGCTGAACACGAAATCGAAGCACAAGTGAACGAAAACCATACAATTACTCCAGGTGGATTCGCCGGCTTGCTAGGATATGATCTTGGTCGCTGGTCTAATTCAATTATTTTGAGTAATACACCCGAACCTGGCACGCTACTAGGTGTATTGTGGAGATGTGATGCATGGTGGATACACGAGCGCGAGAGAGGTCAATTACGACTATTAGCGCTCGAAGGACATGAGTGGATGAGCCAAGAATTATCCGAACTTACAGAGTTGCAAATACCATCAAGACTTGAATCGCGAGTTCCCGATAGTGAGAGCGATTCGGAACATGCAAGAAAGGTAGAGAAAATTCGCCACTCTATTCGTGGCGGTCATCTCTATCAAGTGAATTATGGTCGAAGGTGGCAAGGTGAAATGGAAGGTCAGCCGTGGGATACATTCCTTCGAATGACTCATTCGAATCCAGCTCCTTTCGCTTCATGGCTACACTTAGCAGACCACGGCTGGGCGGTCGCATCGGCCTCCCCTGAGCGACTGATGCGACTAGAATCTGGAGTCGTTTCAACCCGACCGATTAAGGGAACTAGGGCGAGAGGAAGAACCGATGTGGAAGATTATGCATTAAGGCTAGAATTAGCCTCATCAGAGAAAGAAATGGCCGAGCACTTGATGTTAGTAGATTTGGAAAGACACGACCTTTCTTCGGTTTGTGAACCCGGCACTGTCCATTGGTCCGAATGTCGCGTTGAAGGCCTTGCAAACGTGCAACATTTGGTGTCTGGAGTAGAGGGCAAACTTATTCCAAAGGCAAGCGCTGGAAAGTCTCTGTCCGCCTTATTCCCCGGCGGTTCAATTACCGGTTGTCCAAAGGTCGTGACAATGGCAGCCATCGATCAACTAGAGAGTTCTCCTCGAAGTGCTTGGACGGGTTCAATAGGTCACCTTAATCAAAGCGCTGGACAGGCCGATTGGAATATCCTAATTCGAACTATGGAGGCTCGTAGTGGCCTTGATTCATGGTATGCAACGGTGCAGGCCGGTGGAGGTGTTGTAATCGATTCAAATCCAGCCGCCGAGGTCGAGGAAGCTCGCTGGAAGGCGGCTGCAGTGACAGAAGCGACATGGGGATTTAGAACTGGATTCAGTAGTGAAGAATTACCCGAGAGAGAGGTGGGGATTCTGCCCCTCCCCAAAGTCGAAGGGGCATTGGGTAAAATCACTCCAGGACTACCAAAGCAAGCCGAATTGGAAATTGACGCCCATGTTCTGTTGGTAGACAACCTAGATTCCTTCACAAACAATATCGCTGATTCACTACATCGGCTTGGAGCAAGGGTGACAATTGTAGAGGGCAGACCAGCAGATGAAATCGATACAGTCAACCAAGTCGATACCTGGCTGACTACTCACCGCCCAACTCATATCGTAATCGGACCGGGCCCCTCTCGCCCAGAAGTATCTCCTCTAAGCATGGAAATTGCCTACAGAGCATTGCAAAACCGCCTGAGCATCTCTGACACTCCTATTCCACTGCTTGGTTGGTGCTTAGGCCATCAAGCGATTGGGCTTGCAGCCGGATGGAATTTGATGGAGTCTCCTTTAGGGGCCGTACATGGGGTTCCATCGAAGATTACCCATGACGGTTCTGGCCTTTTCCAAAACGCCTCAGAAAATGTTGTAATGATGCGCTACAATAGCTTAGTTCTAGAGGCAACAAATGACGAAATCAGAGCAAACTCATGGGATGAATCGGGTAGTCTGATTATGGGGATAAGTCACCCCCACCTTCCGATAGATGGTGTTCAATTCCATCCGGAATCAGTAGGAAGCCCAGATGGCCTCGCTGTACTCACAACATTCCTCAATATCTTAACCGAAGTTACTAGGTCTGAGGCCAAGAAACAGGTTAGACAACCGTAGCGTTGAAGGAGCGATGTTCGCTGGCGAGGTTGACGTCTATGCCGGTCTGTCGTGTGTGCACCCAAAACTACCCGAACTCCCAGTTTGTTAGTGGTAATGGCCCACGCTACCAGGTTTGCGTTCGTTGCGCGACTGAGAATGATATGTTGGCTGAAGGAGAGGAGACAGCACTTTACTCAGATGAACTAGTTCGAGCCCGTTCGGCACTATTCGCTCGACGCTACAGACCTTGGGCTTTCATAGGTGCAGGCTGGATACTCTTTTTCACTTATGGATCAGGAATCGAATTGTGGTCGAACATCCTTCTAGGTGCTCTAGTACTGGGAACATTAGCAACTCCGGTGCTTCATTTCATGACATCAACCAAATTCCAAGCTGAACTAGCCGCACTAACTCCTTGAGGGGAAAAATTCCAATTTCTGGCCCAATCAGCCTCGGGAACTCTTGAAATAGCCCCGTAGGGGCTGAGAAATTAGAGGGAACAGTGGGTTCCCTATGAAAGCCCGTGAGATTGGATGCGTGAAAGAGGAGGAGCAAACGAAGTTAAACAGCAATTCCACAAAAGCCGCGAATGGAGCGCAGTGCTTCGTTTAGAACGGTTGTGGAAGGCATACCTAGTAGGCTCCCAAATAGCATCCGTCACTCCCGGAAGAATCGGCTTCGCGCAAGGACGAGCGCGAGCATTCACCGGAAAGAGAGAACGGCGGGTTCTCTGAACTGATTTTTGGAAGTGAAAAGAAAATGCAGAAAACAAAGAA
>CAZKVK010000029.1:0-14958 GCA_964556195.1 uncultured Candidatus Poseidoniales archaeon | reverse complement strand
CCAAACAGAGTCTCAGTGCTGATATTTGCTTCAATGAAGGGAGCGTAAAGTGCCAACATCCAAGCGAGAATTTTTGGATTAAGCAAGGCGATAGCAAAGCCTTGAAGGAAACCAGCTCGATCAGATGGTCCATGATCTTCATCAGTGGATTTGTAGGCTTCGCCCATTGACGCCTTTAGGAAATTATACCCGAGCCAAAGCAATAGTGCGATTCCTCCCCACTTCAGAATCTGCTCGGTAGAATCGTGCAAAGACAGTGCGGTTGCTATACCAGCCGCAGCTAGAAATGCGTAGATTCCAAAGCCAATTCCATGACCAATTCCCGCCATGACTCCTTGTCTTCTACCCCCTATCATGGTGTTGCGTAGAACCACTGCTAGGCTAGGGCCCGGACTCATCGCCCCTAGCATAAACACGGTTGCCAAAGCGACCCATGCCTCGGGGTTCATTGAACCACCGATTATGCGCCAGCGTACATCTCTTCGATTTCAGCCGCCCAGTTCTCGCGAATCTGCTTTCGTCGAATCTTCAGAGTAGGTGTCAACTCACCTTGGTCAACGCCAAGGTCACGAGGTAGAACTGTGAACTTCTTGATTTGCTCTGGGTTACTGAACTTCTTATTCAGTTCCATAACTGCTTCTTCGAGTTGATTGTATGTGTCACTACCAACAGCGGTATACTCTGACAGGTCATGACCTAACTCTGCTAGCTTGGCCAGTTGTTCTGCAGGGTCCTTCGGGACTTGAGTTGCTCCATCTAGGCCGTGAACGTCTCTGAGTATGGCTCCCACGTCGAGAGTGAATAGGGCGCTGCAGTACTTCCTGTTGTCGCCAACCAGCATACACTGTGATACAACTGGAATTGACTTCATGGTTTCCTCAATAACAAGAGGCGCGATGTTTTTTCCCGCGGAACTGACATAGATTTCCTTCAGTCGGCCAGTCACATAGACGAAACCATCCGAGTCGATCTTTCCAAGGTCACCTGACTTGAGCCAGCCATCCTCGGTCATTGTTTCAGCAGTGGCTTCAGGGTTCTTGTAGTAACCCGCCATTACGTGCCTTCCTCTGAATTGGATCTCTCCGTTACCTCCCTCATCAGGGTCAGCAATCCTAAGCTCAGTACCCGAAAGCGGCTTTCCAACAGACCCTATCTTGTTAGCTCCGGCATGTCCGAGCGTGGCCCCGGCCGAGGTTTCTGTCATACCGTAGCCCTCGTATATGGGAATGCCCAGATCGTGGAAAAGATGCAAGATATCAGGGTTGATGGGGGCCGCACCAGTAATCGCGAACTTGAGGTTCGTGAAACCAATCTTCTGCTTCGCCTTCTTCCTGACTATGTTCCCAAGGATTGGTAACTTCAGCCAACCAACCTTGCTTCCGAGTCCCGCAACTAGGTTGGAGTACACCTTCTCGTATATCCGAGGCACTCCGATGAACAGGTGGGGGTTGACTTCCTTGCAGTAGTCTATCGAGTGAAGTGGGTTGTCCACTACTCTCATGTGTATTGCGTCGCGAATCCAGATATGATTGTCAGCAAGTTGACCGAAGACATGGGCGCAGGGCAGCCAAGAAACATACCCTTCGCCTTGGTTGAAGGTGACCAGCTTGTGGACTTCTCCGATTTCGAAATCCATGTTGTCGTGGGTCAGAACCACTCCCTTTGGGTTTCCAGTTGTCCCGGATGTGTAAATCAGCGAAGCCACATCATCAGGCTTCACAGCAGCGATTCTTTCCATCACTACAGAGTCCGCTAATCCTGACCCCATTGCTATGAATTCTGACCAAGAAACCGCCTTAGAGTGGTCCATTTTTACTCCGTCCATTACAACGGCCATCTCGACTTTTTCAAGCCCATCAAGTACCGCACTTAGCCTGTTTGAGCACATCTTCGAAGGATCGCCACCATCCATGGGATTGTTTCCTACAAAGACTACCTTGGAATCGGAGTTCCCAACAACCCAGTCAACTTCCTCTGGAGAACATGTGTGATAGACACCTACCGCAGCCCCTCCTGCCATGTTAGCAGCTGAGTAGGCTGCGTACCATTCTTTCCTGTTGTATGAGTAGATACTGAGGTTGTCCCCGCTTTCAAAACCCATTGCGATTAGTGATTTCGCCACGTCCATTGTGTAGGCGCTAAACTCGGCCCACGTGGTAGTGTCCCAATTGCCAGCCGCGTCCTTTGAAGAAAGAGCAGGCTCATTGGCATATTTCTTGGCGTTCGAAAGTAGATACTCCGGCGTTATCATGGCGGACATGTCGATGCACAGGTCATCTGCCAACTTAACCCTTTACTTGGCATTTTGACACTTTGATTTTATTTATTTAGGGCAGTACAGAAGAAACATTCTCTCTCCAGTCCCTCCCGCCATTTCTATTCGCAAGAGGTGAGGCGGGACTAGGATGCCAACAGGTTGTAACCGATATATCGATTCCAGAAAGAGCATTCAGTGCCCTTTTTTCAGAATATCTGCCGACTCCTATAACTCGTTCAATCTGCATTATATCCACTACCTCTCTGAGGTGTTCATCACATCTCTCTAGCAAGGCCTGAGTGGTTGACCCGGTAATCTTGTCAGGCGTGATATTAGTTGCTCTTTCTCCAGAGAATAACATCAATGGACAGTGATTGAGTAAGAAAACCGATTTGAAAATTGACTCAGCAGAGCCGTATTCATTCGCTAGAAGGCCCCATAGTCTGGTACCACTAACTTCTTCCTTAGGCCAATCAAGTCCAGATATCGGTCTCTTTGGGTGAGGTGTCCTAGGCTGTCCAACCTCAAGGTCTGTGATTCCCAAGAGGTCTCGAACAACACTTGTTGCAGCGAAAGGGATTCCCATCTGACCCATACCATGTGGCCCTGGATTCATGCCAAGAAGCAGTGTTTTTGCTCCCCCTCCTGATGCCAATTCTAAGTAGGCACGATGTGGTTCCCAGGCATATGCCAGCGGATTGTAAACCGCATCAACTGAGCCTTCTTTGACCAAAGAGTCAGCGAATTTTTCTACATCATCACGTAATTTCGAGGACGCCTCGATCATCGACTTTACAATCATTCAATCGCCTACTGCTTGACATCTCCGATTGTAGCGCCGGAAATTCGTTGCAACTCATCCGGTGTGATTGGAAAAACGGTCTGTGCCGAACCGGCTGCACCCCAGACCAGGTCATATTGCAATAGATCCTCATCCATCAGTACAGTACAGGCTTTGATATGACCAAATGGAGGAACGCCGCCAGGGGCATAGCCGGTATTCTCGGAGATGTATTGCGGTTCGGTCATACTAGGTTTGTAGCCAAGTAATCGTTTCAACTTCTTCTTGCGATCAACGCGGTTTGCTCCACTTGTGATAACTACAACCGCTCCCTCTTCTCCTGCGAAGACGATTGACTTGGCGATATGAGCAACTTCGCAGCCTAATTGATCTGCAGCATCTTGACTGGTCCGTGTACCTTCTTCGTAGCGACGAGCCTTGGGAGAGTAACCAAGTTTAGCACACTCCGCTAACCACACATCATGTCCATCCATGACTGCTCATGTGAGGCTTTTGACTTGATTATTTGCGAATAGCATTGAAGCAGAAATCCTCGCCTTTGACCCGCACAATTCATCAGCATAAGTCAGTCGAGTAACGCCATGGAGTGGCCACCGGGGCCGTATGAGTACGCGATGTTCGCGTTGCTTTTGATGACAATCCCGATTCAGCGACTCCTCACTCGTGATGAGGTGCACATGCGTGTTCCATTACGTGGACTTCTGGATGAAATCAGAGACAAGGGATACTGGTGGCATATCTCTCTCTATGTCTTGATGTTCCTTTACAAGGCAATAATAGATCATCACAACGAGCCGATGAAGGCGAGAGTTGGAGGTTATACACATTGGGTTCACTCAATCGAAGGTGACTGGACCCTTTGGGTTCAGGAGACATTCTACAGCGATTTGTTGACCGACTTACTGAGTGCACATTATCTGTTCATGTATCTGTTTATGATTTGGTTCTCACCGATGTACTACATACTATCTCGAGACGAGGTCATGGCCGACAAGGCCGCTCTGAATTATTTTGTCATTTATTTGCTCGCAGTCCCCCTGTATTTGTTCTTCAATGTCGAGGTGACAAGTAGTTTCATTCCAGGAATGGAAGCTCCACTTTACCACGATGAATTCACTTTGGCTTTCTTCACCTCACATGATCCGATGGATAATGCCGTTCCAAGTTTACACGTCGGTTTGCCGATTTCCTTACTGATCCTTAATCGACTACATTGTCGTGACCTCGGAATAGACATCAAAGATTGGAGGCATCGAGAATTCGATATTTTCGTTATGGCCAATGTTGCAATCTACTTCTTCTCGATTCAGTATCTAGGAATACACTGGGTAATTGATATAATTCCAGGAATAATGCTTGCAGTGGTCTGCGCAGCATTCTGCCATGCGATTCAACCAATCGTCAGAAAGACCGCTTTAGCAGATTGGCGTGATTTACTTCCAGACCGTCAACAAACAATTTTCGCCGCAGTATCTGTTGTGCTATTCAGCGGTGTTCTAGTCTTCGGAGCAATCGATGGACCCGGTGCCGATGAAGATGTACCGAATTATCGCTTGGGCTCAGGAGATTTCATCATCGATACAGTGGAAGTTCACAGCCTCTCTCATCCGGTGACAGTTGAGATTAGCAATGTAGGGGATCCAGGCCCTGAATTTGACCCCGACGACCCCGATATTCCTCACTGCGGAATATGGAAGCGCAGTCACATTGTAGATTACTTTGACAGAGGGCGATTTGCTTCTGGTTACAATTATTCGGATTTATTAGACCAACCAATGACCACCGAGCACGGACGCAACCTGATGCCATGGGAATCTTGGCGAGTAGAAATTGAAACAGATTCTATTTTTGATTCACATCTAGTTGTTTGCTATCTCGATGAGGGGGATTCTGTATCCGAGCTTCGGATTACCATGTACTATGTCGATGATGAGTTAATGTGGAGTGCCCTACTATCGAGTTGGCCATCTTTCATCATCTTCGGAATCGCGGTTGAGGGTCTAATCTACCGCTCAAAGCAAATTGAAATTAATGAGTGAAAAGGGAACTAAGGCTCTGTTCAGAGGAAGTAATGGCCAAAAAATCCTCCAAGGAAAAGACCTGCGGCTGCTCCGAGACCAATCCACAATCCTATTCTGAAAGGGGGATAGTTTCCTTTCCATATGTACATAGATTGTCCAATCCAAGTAAGAAATACCAGTATCATCCACGGATAGAATATTCCCTCTGGTAATACCCCAAATAACAGGCCCACGACAGATCCTGCAACTAGATCCCCTCTTCTATTTTCAAGTGGGTAGAGGAACAGAAATTGACTCAGTACCAAAGCCACCAGAAGAGGAGTTAGTAGAGAATCCTGACCTTCAGGAGTAGAAATTGAAGATAAAGCTGAAAATTTCACAGTTCTAAGGGGTGAACTTGCTAGAACGAAGCCAATTATGCAGGGGAGGGCTACTGGCCAAAGGGGCGGATTATCCCACTTCACGTTTTTCGGAAAATACAGACACCAATGAAGGCTACTAATTAGCCGGAAGGTTTTCTTTAGATTTCAGGACCTCATCATTTCATGGCGAAGGGCCAGATTGTCGCGGGATGCCTCGCTCCACACCCTCCACACCTAGTATATGCGGACAATCCACCGCAAAATGAGGCGTATTCTGAAGGAGGCTGGGAAACACTTCGATGGGGCTACCAACGCCTCGCTAGAAAATTGAAGAATATTGATTATGATGCGATTGTAATCTTCACCCCACATTGGCAGACCTACATTGGAACTCATTTCCTAGGTCTACCTGAATTTAGTTCAAAATCCGTCGATCCGGTATTTCCAAATCTATTTCGCTACAATTACGATTTGCAAGTCGATGTAGAACTCTCGGAAGCCATGCGAGCCGCGGCTTCAGAGGAAGGAATCATCACCAAGATGATGCGTAATTCAGATTTCAGAGTTGATTATGGTACAATTACTAGTTGCCATTTGCTAAACCCAGAATGGGACAAGCCGATTGTGACAATTTCCAGTAATCGCAACACTCACTATTACTCCCCAGAGGTAATGATTGAGCAAGCAACTGCTCTCGGTCGCGCTTGCGCAAAGGCGATTGAGGAAAGTGGCAAGCGCGTCGTACTGGTTGCAAGTCACTCACTTTCACACCGCCACTTCGTCGAAGAAGCTCCATTACCAGAAGACATGAGTAAGGAGCACATCTACAATCATAGTCAGTATGTTTGGGATATGAAAATCGTCGAGATGATGCGTGAAGGTAAGAGTCGAGAAGTCATCGACATCATGCCAGAATTCACCGAGCAAACAATTGCTGAAACAGAGGGTGGTGGCCTGATTTGGATGCTCGGAGCAATGGGATTCCCTGACTTCCCTGCTGAGATTTATGGCTACCAATCTGTAATTGGAACTGGAAACGTAATTGCTTGCTGGGATCCAAACGATGATACTCGCGAGTATGTTCTTTGAGGTGAGATAATGAGTGAAACAAATGAACCTGAGATTCTCTTTGGAATCTATTGTCCACCACATCCTCAACCCCTACTTTCGCCAGAAGCAAGCGAAGGATACACCAATCTTCGAGCCGCTTACGATGAATGCCGAAAGCGAATTGAGGAAAGTGAGGCAGATATTATACTGGTTTATTCAACCACATGGCCAAGTATCATCGGACATCAAATTCAGGCTTTAGAAAAGGCAGTTTGGACTCATGTCGATGACGATTTCCACTATCTCGGTAGCATGCCATATGAATTCCATATAGACGCTGAATTCGCTCATTCAATGAGAGAAAATTGCGAAAAGAGAGGATTAGAAGCTAGAACCGTCGAGTACGAAGGATTCCCAATCGATACTGGCTCAGTGGTCGCTTTGCAGTTGTTGAACCCTGAAAATCGAATTCCAGCCTGTATTCTCTCTAGCAATATGTACGCCAACCGTTCGGAGACAATTGTTCTAGGTAAGGCCGCAAGAGATACACTGGCTCAACAAGACAAGAAGGCAGTAGTCGTAGTAGTTTCAAGTCTATCCAATCGTATGTTCACCGAACACATCGATCCAGCTGAGGACAGAATTCACTCTCAGAAAGACGATGATTGGAATCGAAAAATTCTGGAGTTCTTTGGAGATGGAAGATTGGAAGATCTAAGCCAATTAAGTCGTGATATTCACGGGCAAATTAGGGTTCAGAAAGTAGTCGCCTACAAACCCGCTTGGTGGATGGCCGCTACCATGGGTCAGCACAATAATTACGACGGTGAAGTATTGGCTTACGAAGCCCTCCACGGAAGTGGCGGAGCGGTTATCACACTGACTCCATCAAGCGGTTCAATAGGCGATAAGGAGTTCGACGAGGACGATGTTGAGTTTTACCGAGGGGATAGAAATGTCCTCGATAAGGGGATGTTAGAATGACCTCTGAAGAGCCTGAGCCGGAAGAAGAAGACGTCTCTTTCTTGCATAGACTTGAGATGATTAAGGAACTAATCGAGGCTCCTGACGAAATCATCGAAGCTCTCTACGCCGGCTATGGAAAGTCGATGCTGTACACAGCCGGAGGAGCCGCCGGTGCGGCTGCAGGGGTTGCGGTCGGCGGCCCTGTTGGTGGCATAGTTGGGGGAGTCGTTGGAAGGAAGACCGCTGGAAAGTTCACCAGTGACGACGGCCCCAAATATTCCGAAAATGCCCCTACTGCTGTCGGCGCTTATCCTCACGCTTTCCGAGTTGGAAACTTGCTCTTCGTCAGTGGAATTGGGCCCCGTCAGCCAGAAACTAATGAAATTCCAGGCGGCCCTATTCGTGACACTGATGGTAATCCTCTCGATTATGACATCCGCGCCCAAACAAGGGCGGTCATCGAGAACATCAAGACAATCTTGGAGGACGCTGGTTCATCACTTGACAAGGTTGTAGACTGCCTTTCTTTCCTAGTTGATATGGATAGAGACTTCGCAGGATACAACGAAGTCTACGCTGAGTACTTCTCAGAGATTCAATGCGCTCGTACTACGGTAGCGGTACGAGCCCTTCCTACCCCAATCGCAGTCGAATTGAAAGTAATCGCCAAGATTTAGGATCCAATCAACTGGTAGTCATCACTGAGAGGTGTAGCACCAGTCTCAGTTAAGATCAGCTTGCCGTCCTTGAAGCGGTTGAAGGTCAATACTGCTTCCGAAGTCGATCCGTTTGCGAAGTGGGCAATTCCGTGCTCGACACCGACCTCGTCATTCTCGAACAGGACGCGATGGTTCTCCATGGTCACTCCTCCACTTCCTGCGATGGATATCATGTCGCTCTTGCCCATCACCATACCACCAACATGTGGAATGAACTGGTAGTCGTCATGGATTAGGTCTTCCAGTGCCTCGGCATCTCCTGATTCAAATGCGGCTTGTATTGCGGCTACTTTACTCATGGTCCAAAGACGGGGTAGAAGTGTAAGAGGTTTCCCTGTATGGGTAAATAATTGAGAATCAGGAAGTAGATTCGATTTGCTCTGTAGTGCAACTCGGTGGCGCGGTTACTGGGTTACAGGCGATTGGTCCATTGGGAACTTGCACCCAATAATCGATCCCATCCACCTTTGCAGGGTAATCGGTTGAGATTGAATGGGCGCCGACAGTAAAGGCGGCGTCTCGACGGGCAGTATCGTTATTGTCGGCTTCACCGTCTTCGGCATTGTCGGCTCGACTTCTGACAATATAACCCTCCTCAACGAGTCGAGTAATCTCCGAACCCATGCCGATAGGATCAGTCTCAGAGTAGAATGCCGCGGTCTCGCTTGCCTCATCATTCATGGTAAACATCAGCGAACCGTTCAATCCAGGGTAGGCATCGACATATGCTTCACGAACTTCATTCTCTGCTAGTAGGATGAACATCGCTTTACCTCGGGAGTCATCGAGTAATGGCCAGCCGTTTGTGGTAACCGCTTCTCTAAGGCTGGCCGCATCTCCTTTCACATCGTCAGGTGTGATAGTCTTGTCACGAGGCCACCATTGACCGATTTCAGTCTCGATTTTTTCCAGCATCTCTTGTAATTCAAGCAACACGGTCTCGTCGGTGCTTGAGCGAACCCATTCCTTTGGTTCTACCCAAATCATTAGTGGAACGTGATTCGGATTATCGTTTGACCAAGTAAGAAGTGTGTTCAGACAATCTTCGAAGGTCGCGCAATTACTCCTGAAGTCGTATTGATTGTGATAGACATACAACTGCCCGCGAGGATCCCACCAGACATCCAATTCAAATTGCCTAACTCCAAAATCTTCGGCTTGAACATCCAACGGCTCGTGCGTGTAATCATAGGCACGAATCGTTGGTCCAAATGGCTCTATGTGGTAGGAATTGTGAGTTCCTAGAACTTGGATATGATTGATTCTAAGCGGCTCCGGTTCATCGAATACACCATCGCCGGAGCGAAGAAAATCGAAACAACCCGCAAGCGGGGCCACTAGCATTAGGCAACACAGAGCGAGTGCGGTAGTCCTCATTCTCGACCCCTGAGCAGGGCACCGGTGGATGAACGATTCGCCGATTCAGTGACAACCACAGCCGGGCCCACAATCCTCTGATTTTGGCTCCTCGTGGTGGTGGCCACCAGGTCCGTGTGCATGTCCGTGATTGATTTCCTCTGGCTCTGCGACACGAACCTCTACAACTTCTACACTGAATCGTAGAGTCTTTCCAGCCATCTGATGGTTAAAGTCGATTGTTACAACATCATCTGAAATTTCAGTGATGGTAAACGGTAGAGGGCCTTGAGGAGTCTGAGCGGCCATCATTACTCCAACTTCTAGTGGCATTTCTTGAGGGAATTGGTCTCGGGGAACTTGCTGAATTGCATCATCTGAACGCTCTCCATAGGCACGATCTGGTGTTAGGGTAAATTCTCTCTTTTCACCGATTGTAGCACCCATCATTTCTTCTTCAAAGCCCGGAATCATTTGCTGATGCCCAACTAGGTATACCAGAGGGTTTTTTCCTTCGCTACTGTCGAAAACTTCGCCATCAGGGAAGGTTCCAGTATAGTGTACTGCTACAACAGTGTCCTTGTCAATCACGCTTGCCATGGCAATCTCGCGGCGTACCCCCCTTCTAACCCTGTGGGTCTACAATTGCTACATTTTCTTCCACAAAACCTCGATGATGCTTAGGCAATGTTCAACACCATTCGATTTTTCGAAGGAGTGTGAAAGTTAGGGGCCCGAATGACCTAGCCGGAATCGTTCTCAATTCCGGTTCCAATTTGGGCGGTACGCTGGAGCGTAAACTTGGTCTGGGTGCCGTTGTAATAATTTCACTCTCAGCTATGCTCGGCTCGGGCCTATTCGTTCTTCCAGCATTAGCGATGCTAGAGATGGGTGGCGGTAATCAACCAGTAGGAGGAGTTTGGTTAGCTTACCTATTGGCTGCAGTAATCGTATTACCGGGTGCCCTTTCAAAATCTGAATTAGCCACTGCAATGCCTACTTCCGGTGGTTCCTATGTCTACGTCCAGAGGACCTTTGGGCCAATGTTTGGAACCATATCTGGACTGGGTCTTTGGGCGAATTTCATGCTTAAATCAGCATTCGCCCTGATTGGATTCAAGGCTTATTTGTGGGTTATAGAAGATATAATAGACATTAAAATCAACATTGAAATCGCGGCCTTGATTTTACTCGCTATAATTGTTGTAATCAATATTCTTGGAGTAAAACGAATCAAGAAAGTTCAGACTCCAATCGTTCTCATCTCAGTTGGATATTTGCTTGCATTGTGCCTATATGCTATTGTAACTATAGATATGAACTGGGACAATGTATTCTCACGCGAGGCATTTGGAAATGATTGGGAATCAGTTGCAAAGACTGCCGCCTTCGTGTTTGTCTCGTATGCTGGCGTGACTAAGATTGCCGCTGTTGCTGGGGAAATCAGAGAACCTAGCAAAAATATTCCAAACGGGATTCTGTTGTCATTGCTATTCAGTACCATTCTTTACGTCACAGTGGCATTGATCATGGCCGCTGCCCTCGATCCTGCTCTGTTCATGGATGAAAATCATGCCGGCCATGCTAGGGAAGATCCAGTCTTCCTCTTCGCGGACGAGATTGGTGGCAGAGAGGTTGGAATCATCGCCGCTTTACTATCGGTACTAACCATGACCTCAATGTCGCTGGCTGGAATCATGGCTTCATCGAGATTCCCTTATGCTATGGCAAAGGACAAATTGCTACCATCATTCCTAGAAGAAGTTCACAAGGAATACCAAACCCCCCATTGGGCAATAATTGGCACCGGTCTGTCGATGGCTGCAGCGATTACTTTCCTTCCAGTACACGATGTTGCAGAACTTGCTTCTGGATTCAAAATCATGATTTTTATTGTCATTAATGCCTGTGTTATAGTTCTACGAACCGCCTCGCGTTCACACACATGGTATACACCTGAATGGAAATCTCCGATGTATCCATTCTTCCAAATGTTGGGAATCATTGGTGGATTTGTTCTATTATTTTTGATGGGTGAAAAGGCACTAATCGGCGGTGGCGCCGCAATCGTCTTGGGCTTAATCATCTGGAAGGGATATGGGGAGAAAAATGTGCAACTGGAAATCACTCCTTGGCAGACTTTTGGCTTGCAATATACCGATCCGGAAGAAGTAGAGACACGCCGAAGGCTAACCGCATTCTATGCCGCCGATATCGATGGAAATGGAGAGTTGAATGTCGAGCAATATCTCTCCGCCATGGACGCATTAGGATACACTCCCGATGCTGAGCGTGAACTGAGAGCAGTATTCGATGAGGCTGACACTGATGGAAATGGCATCATCGATATCGAAGAGTTCGTCGCAAGCGTCGCCAAGCACGAATCCACAGATTCTGACAGAGTGAATTAATCGATTTCCTAGTCGAATTACCCCGTCGGTTGATTGAAGGCCACAACCACGCTCGCAAGTTCCCGAGTGGTGAGCAGATGGCTATCTCAAGTCGCGCCAAGAAGGTCACGACACACACCTTGCAGGAGATGAAACAAGCCGGTGAGAAAATCACTATGCTGACATCATACGATTACTCATTAGCAAGATTGGTCGATGCCGCTGGAATCGATGTAATTCTGGTTGGCGACTCTGCCTCTAATGTCATGGCAGGTAACGAGACCACAGTTCCAATTACTCTCGACCACATGATCTACCATGCTCAATGTGTGGTCAATGGTGTAGATCGCGCTTTGGTAGTGGTCGACATGCCATTTGGCAGTTACCAGGGTGACTCCAAGACCGCGCTTGACTCTGCAATTCGAATCATGAAGGAATCTGGTGGTCACGCTGTCAAACTGGAAGGCGGAGAAGAGGTTGCTGAATCAATTGAGAGAATTGTTAGCGCGGGTATTCCAGTACAGGGTCACCTCGGATTGACTCCTCAATCAATCTACAAGTTTGGAACATACACTGTTCGAGCAAAGGAAGAAGCTGAGGCCTCTCAACTTCTGAAGGATGCAAAGGCAATCGAAGCAGCTGGATGCTTTTCTATCGTCTTTGAGAAGATTCCAGCCGAGTTAGCCGCAAAGGTAAGTGCCGAATTATCGATTCCAACGGTTGGAATCGGAGCTGGTCCAGATTGTGACGGGCAGGTTTTGGTTCTGCACGACATGCTTGGAATCACCAAGGATTTCAGCCCAAGATTCCTACGACGTTACGCCGACTTGGGCGAGTCCATCGATGGAGCGGTGAAACAATACATCACAGATGTCCGAAGTGGGGAATTTCCCAATGCTGACGAGTCCTATTGAGGGCTCAAAGCATATCGGAGGGAACCTTCAAGGACACCCGACGCGGGATGCTGAGGGACGACCATGAGCGAGATGTGGGTTGAGCGACACCGTCCGCGTACTGTCGCCGACATCAAAGGCCAGAAAGCAATCGTCGATCGGCTTGTGGCTTACTCACAGAAACAAACCTTCCCTCACCTACTTTTCGCTGGCCCTCCTGGCACCGGAAAGACGACCGCTGCGCTTGCATTGACCCGAGATGTATTCGGTGAAAGTTACCGAATGAATCTGCTTGAAATGAACGCAAGCGATGAGCGTAAATTAGAGTCAATTCGAACTAAAGTCAAGGGCTTTGCAAAAACCGCACCAGTCCCTGGAACTTCATTCAAGGTAATTTTTCTCGACGAAGCCGACGCCTTGACTCCTGACGCTCAAGGAGCGCTTCGCCGAATTATGGAGCAACATTCTCAGACCTGCAGATTCATTCTTTCCTGCAATTATTCATCGAAAATAATTGAGGCGATTCAATCCCGTTGTGCAGTATTCAGATTTCGCCCACTAGCCGAAGATCAAGTCGATGAGATGATTCGCAGTGTCGCAGCCTCTGAGGATATCACTTTGGAAAACGAGGCTGCTGAAGCGATAGTCCACGTCAGTTTGGGCGACCTGAGAAAAGCGATTACTGCTCTACAGGTCGCCGCATCTCTTTCATCAACCGTGACTCGTGACCTCATCTACGAAACTACCGCAACCGCTCCGCCAGAGGAGTTGCATGGGTACTTACTCGCTTGCAAAGAAGATGGATTCCAACCAGCTCGTCGGAGACTCAAGGGATTGTTGGATAAGTACGGATTGGCGGGTACAGATATGGTCAATCAATTGCATAGAGGATTGGGAGATGTTGCATTCCTCGATGAAAAGCAAAAGTTGGCAGTTACAGAAGCGATGGCTGAGACCGATTTCCGAATGGTTGAGGGTGGTGGAGAAGCTCTGCAACTCGACGCGATGACTGCTACAATTTTTTCCCTAATGGGTAGGTAATCTAGTAGGTGTGAGTCAATGGACATACCTCACGAGGTCGAAGAAGAGTTGTGATATCATGTGTACATGTACGTCGATCCCCGCGACAATAGACCGTTCTACATCGGCAAAGGTGGAGCAGGAAGTCGTTCTCTGGCGCATCTTTCGGACAGCAATGAATCAAGAAAGGTTACCAAACTGAATGAACTAAAATCAGAGGGATTAGAACCACAGATATACATCGTTCGCCATGGTCTCGAAAGAGAGCAGGATGCCCTTAATATCGAAGCAGCTCTGATTGATTATGGTAATTTCCTTCAACCAGAAAATCTAACAAATGTTGTTCGTGGATGGAAAAGTAATCAGAGTGGTATGATTTCACTTGAAGAGTTCTGTGATGAAAATACTTCATTAGAGGCAAAAATTTCTCACAAAGTCATCCTTTTCCAAATCAAGAAATACTTCGAGTATGGGATGTCTGAAGAAGAGTTGTACGATATCACCAAGGGAGTGTGGGCAGTCAATAGGAAAAGGGTGGAGGGAAGGGAATACGCATTAGGTGTCTACAAAGGTGTGATTAAGTGTGTATTTTCTATCAAAGAATGGAATCCAGCTGGAACTGCGGATTACAAACTAAGACCTAGGGAAGAAGTTGAAATTAGCGGTAATTGGGAATTTGTTGGCGAGAAAGCTTCAGATGAAATTTGGAATTATTATGTTGGCAAAAATGTAAGACATTTAATCAATAATCCACAATGGAGATTTCTGTATTATCCAAGGAATTCGGAGTGAATAAATTTTCTAGCCAAGAGTTTGCTCAAGCGGTCGCAACTGTGACTACAGCAATCTTGTATGTCTTCTCCCAGACATTTTCATCCCATGGATCGCCGACTTCACTCAAACGGACTTTGATTTCATATTGACCGGGGGTAAGACTTCCCAAATCCCATGCTAAGCCAATATCTTCTGAGTGTTTGATAACCACTGGATTACCTAATTTATCAACACTAACCCATGAATTGTTCACCGAGTCGAAAGTAGTCCTAGCTTCGGTTAAATCTGATGCAGTACCATTTGCAAGTTCACTAACCAATATTCCGTATTGCCAAAAACTGACTTGAA
>CAZKVK010000028.1:0-15115 GCA_964556195.1 uncultured Candidatus Poseidoniales archaeon | reverse complement strand
GGTTGAATTCTAACCCCACCAATTGAGGAGAACTAATGCGAACACCGATACGAGTCGCCGTCACCGGGGCAGCAGGAAACATTGGATACGCCTTATTGTGGAGAATTGCAAGTGGTGATTGCTTCGGAGCCAATCAACCCGTGATACTCCAGTTACTGGAAATCCCACCAGTAATGCAACGACTCGATGGTGTGATTATGGAACTTAGGGATTCTGCATTTCCGTTGGTACATGAAATCATTGGAACTGATGACTCCGAGGTCGCATTTGACAATGCTGATGCAATATTCCTCGTGGGGTCACGACCACGAACAAAAGACATGGATCGAGCCGACCTTGTTGCTGCTAACGGACCTATCTTTGTAGGACAAGGAAAGGCAATAGATGCGGTTGCTTCACGCAATGTGAAAGTAATCACTGTAGGTAATCCATGTAATACCAATGCACTAATTGCCTCCGCTAACGCTCCTAGCATCTCCCCTAAACAATTCACTGCAATGACCCGCCTCGATCAAAATCGTGCAGTTGGTCAAATTGCAGAACGGGCGGGAGTAACAGCCTCGATGGTACACGATGTGTTCATTTGGGGCAACCACGCCAACACAATGTATCCCGATCCAAGATTTGCAACGGTAGATGGTAAATCAGCGGTAGATTTGTTCGAGAATGAGTGGTTACAAGGCCCATTCCTAGACACTGTGGCAACCCGGGGGAAGGCGGTTATTTTGGCACGAGGTGCATCTTCAGCCGCATCTGCTGCTTCGGCTGCGGTGGACCATATGAGAGACTGGTGGCAAGGCTCTAACGGTCACATAGTTTCCATGGCATTACCTTCTGAAGGTTGGTATGGAGTTCCGGAAGGACTAGTGTTTAGTTTCCCATGCCGATGTGAGGATGGGAAGGTGATTGTAGTCGAAGACCTTCCCCTCGACGACTTTGCCCAAGCCAAGATAGACGAGAATGTGAAAGCACTCCTTGAGGAACGAGAAGCAGTAAGTGAACTGTTGTAGGCGACTACTCACTAGTCATTCAAAACTAATTTAATTAGATCAATAATCAGCCGTCGGTTTCATCTTCTTTACTAGACCCGCAACTATTGATGAGGGAGGCTCGACGTCACATTCACCTCGAGCACGACGGAAAATTACTTCTAGTCGATTTGCAGGGAAATGGGCCAGCAATTCCTCAAATGGGAAGGATTGGAGATGGAGGATTCTCAATTCGACTTCCAACCCCAGAAGAAGCAACACAGATGGGATTGACTTGGAAAGCAAAGCGTACAAATCGGTTTAGATTAGGACAAGAAATGCATGAAGTAATTGTTGCGACCCCCGAAATCCCATGGCCAGGAGAATGGGCCTGGAAGGATGCGATAATCAGCGATAGTGATGTTGATCCCGTAGCTAGAGAATCGGTATATCGAACTCTCCATAGAGTGGTGAGTAAGGTTGTGGTTACAAATCCCTCAAATCAAGTACTAATGGCCAAAGTAACTAGAGGATTTTTCACCGGTTGTTGGACATTGCCCGGCGGCTTCGTCGACTATGACGAGCACCCTAGAGAAGGCGCAGAACGTGAAGCATTGGAAGAGTTGGGGGTCAATATTCGTATTCCCGATCCCAATGGAGAATCTAGTGAAGTATACGGAACACAATCGGAATCAATAATAAGACAGGAGATTTTCACCCCAGATGGAATTTGTTGGCTTTCATTTACCTACAAATGTGAAGCGGATATTCCGGCCGCAGAAATTGTTCCAAAGGACGACGAAATCGAGGAAGCGAAATGGTTCAGTAAAGAAGAAGCATTGTCAGTTGCGGTTTCATTGTTTGATATTGAAGCCATCCAAAAATTCCTCTAGAAAAATATGACTTCCACCATTGAACTTTAGGTGGTGGGCCTGCCTGGATTCGAACCAGGGTCAAATGCTCCCAAAGCATCTAGCATAGGCCAGACTAACCCACAGGCCCGTGAGTGACATTACGACATGAACTGCCTTTATGGAGTTCACTCTAACCATTTCCACTCTTCTTGGCCCGTTCTTTGGACTACTCCTTCCAATTCTGCCATCCCGATTATTTGTTCAACCGAAGGTTCAGACACACCCTCCACATCGAGGCTTTCTTGCAACGACGGTAGGGTTAATATTCCCCTTTCGTCGGTCGATCGTTTGAGTATTTGGTGAATCATTCCAACGTTTGCTCTATCTCTAGTCTTCAATTGTTTATTCTTTTTCACAGCCAATTTGTTCTCTATTTCTTGAATGATTTCAGAAGGAAGGTTTGCTTTTGCTACGGCTTCAGTTAATTGGGCAGGGTCTGTGAATACCGCAGTGGTGGTTATTTTACTAGATTCACCACAACGAATACAGGATGCTTGGGCTCCTTGACGTGCCCCAAATGATTGGCCACATTTACATCGAAGGAGCAACCAATTACTCGCCATCATTCACTCTGAAAAGTGAAGGTTCAAGATGTTGTCTTAAAATCGTACGTATCGAAACTATTGTGGAATTGACTGAAATGAGGGCATTCCTAATCAATTAGGGCTACTAGGGTGGACTGTGCAGAGTCCTCGAATCATGATGGGGTGGTTGGCGTTTTGGCTACTAATTGCTTTATCGATTTACTCATTTATCGATGATGGATCCTTAACTCTCGAGGTGTGGATTTACTTACTACTTACGCCGGTGGCTCTCGCTTTGGCACTAAATCGAAGCCCATGGTGGGAAAGAGAAAACACTGAGGCGACAACATTGGTAGATGAAGAAGAAATCGAATTTACTTCAAACAAAGAAGTTCCTGACCCAGTAGAAGATGGATTTGATATTCCAGTATTGTGAAAACCAATGTTTAACTTCCCCAATATGCCTCTCTCATGGCTTGATTGGCTTCCATACATAGGACAACATCTGCAGGCCTTTGTGGCATGTTATCTATACCTGCTAGATGGTCATGTATTGGTTTAATGTTGGATAAATTTACCACACCCCAACCAACTTGAGTACATGGAGCAACAGGAGAAATCGGTAATGTTCCTGATGTTGGATCCCATGTAGATGCGCTTGGATACCATGCTGAGAGATTTAGGGCATCACGAATATCATCATTTGAAATGGATAGATTTGTACCATTCACAAGTAAGCCTCCCCTTTCTTCAGATGCTCCGGTACGTACGTCACCTGAATCTTCTCTTAACATAGTCAAAACCATGCTTAGTATTCCTGCTGTCCTAGGTGTAGCGAACGAGGTACCAGATGTTTGATGATATCCATCAATGTCATCATGGTTGGGTAACATCTGAGTCCAATCAGCTGCGATGTCTGGATAGGAACCACTCATGGTTTCCTTCTGATCATCATCCTCTTCAGCATATCCTGAAACTCCAATCGACCAAGGAGGGCCTGCAGTAGAATCCTGAACGGCAGGGGAAGGAGTGTTGTCCGCTGCTCCGGTGTGAATTTTCTTATTTTCAACGACTGCAACTCTCGTTGCATCTTCGATTCCGGGAACTGGAATTGAACCAATCGGACCAAATGAAGTAGTAATTATGTCGACGAGGGGTTGGTTAGCCGCGGCAAGCACAGCCGCGTCGCTAAATCCTTCGACAAAGAAAATAATCGCTTCCGGGTTTGCATCCAGAACTGCGCCAGTAACTGCAGTTCCATGGCCATCAGAGGGGTCATCGAGAATAGGGATGTCTGTTTCATCATCTGGTGTTGTACCAATAATTCTAGTACCGTGGAAGTATACTATGTCAGATGATGTTATGACTTCCCAACATGATTCTTTGTCTGCTTCGTAACGCTCTTCCCAATTTCCTTCCTTGGTAATATTACACCACATAGTCACCCCAAGACCTTCCAGCATCCAATCTGGAAGAGTTTCGTTGAGGATAAAATGGTCGTGATAGACATTGATTCCTGTATCTATTGGAGCAACTATGCTGTATGCCTGCGAGGGGGCATTCTCTGAAATCACAGCTGTTTTTGTTTCATTAGTATGTATGCAACCTACAAGTGCTGAGGATAAAACCACCAATGACATCACGGCGCAGGATACAATCCTCATGGCACATCGGCTAAGGCGAACGTGTTTGAGTTTGATGTTTATTTCACAATTTCTAAGTTTACTTTAGCCTAAGTGTTTCAAGGTTCGCAGGTGCGTAGGTTTGAACTCTAAATTCATCTCTAAGACCCTGGCGGAAAGCATTGCAAGTTTTTGGATCGCCATGATGGCAAATTATCTTCCTAGGGGTTGGATTCAGCGCCTTGACGTAATCCATTAACTGTCGTCTGTCGGAGTGGCCACTAAAGCCATCGATTGTTAGGACATTACAAGCCACAGGTACCATGTGAGTCTGACCTTTGTCCATTAGAGGAACTTCGGCGTGGCCTTGTTGAAGCCTTCTTCCAAGGGTTCCAGAAGCCTGATATCCGACAAAACAGAGTGTGTTATTGGTTTCAGGCGCCCAGTGCTTGAAGTACTCGATTATTGGACCTCCAGTCATCATTCCAGAAGTTGCTAATACGATACAAGGGGATGGGTCGTAAAGCAACGACTCTCTTTGTTCACGGCTATCCACTTGCTTGAACCAACTCGAATTGAAAGGATTTTCATCTCCACCTTTCAATACCTTACTACGTAATTCACGATTGAGGAAATCTGGATGGCTTGCGTGAATGGCCGTTGCCTCGGCTATCATTCCATCCAGCCAAACAGTTACAGGTTTAACCTCACCAGACTTGAATAGTTGGTCGATTGCAATCATTACCTCTTGAGAACGCCCCACAGCGAATACGGGGCAGAATATCTTACCACCTCGGGATAGTGCTAACTTCACCAAATCTTGTAGCTCCTGAGTAGCATCTGCACGATTTGGTTGGAAGTCTTGTGGGCCACCGTATGTTGATTCAATGACTAGGGTCTCCACTTTCTGGAATCTAACTGTTGCAGCATCAAATAACCAAGACTTTTCGTACTTAATATCGCCAGAGAAAAGTAATCGGTGTTCTGAATTTCCTTCCCCTATCTGCATGTAAGCACTAGATGAGCCTAGGATATGTCCTGCATTTTCGAGAGTGATTTTGATATCAGGTGCAATATCGGTCTTATCTCCCCAGCGGACATCTACAACATGTTTGATGCATTCCTGGATGTCCGCCTTTGAGTAAGGTGCTTCAGACCCCTCAGCTTGAGTGACCTTGATGTAATCCATTTGCAATAGTGTCATCAAATCTCGAGTTGGGGGGGTACAGTATACAGGCCCACGATAGCCATACCGAAATAGCACTGGAAGCATCGCTATGTGATCGACATGAGCGTGGGTTAGGACGATTGCATCGAGATTGTCAAGAGGTAGCAATTCTGGAGCATTGAAGAATGGTTGAACCTCATTACGATTCATAGTTGGTTTTGCACCACAATCTACGAGAACTCTAGATTCATTTGTTGTAACCAAATGCATCGCCCTTCCTACTTCTCGATATGAGCCGAGAGCCGTTAGCCTGACCCATGGTTCTCCAGCCCTCTTTGGTCGGTAAATCCTAGTGCCAAATTTCCTCAATAATGCTTTTCTTTCATCGGATAATTCCTTACGATATCTGCGGATATCATGTTGTGTCCGGCTCTCAAAGGCCGGAGCACGTTCGACGGATACTAACCAGCCTATTTCGTCTCTCAAATTTTTGATATTTATCCCCTTAGGCCCAACGGCAGAAGCGGGATCGTCACATTCCAAAGTGACTTCTGAAAGAGCAGGATCCAACCAGACATTTCTAACTTCAGCCTCATCTGGAATTATCTCGTTGACCTTTTGTCGGACTGTATCCTCATCCGCAAGAATATCTGAATGAGGTCTGACAATTACCCTTCGCTTGACATTTTTTGCGATTTTTACGGTTAGTGACGGACCTGCACCCCCAAAGGCTTCGGGTTGTTTAGTAATTATTGCAATCGAACCTGCCTCTACATCGACCTCATAGTCGATATTTTCAGGTACTAATTTCGATACGCGTTGCTTTACTTCTGTCAATGTCAGTCTCATTATATTCACCTCATTTGAGGAACTCCACCCTCGACCGAAAACCCCGAAATGGGATTGAAAGGCACGATGCCGTGGAGATTAATCACAATTTGGAAAGAAGGTCTGAGACCTCTTTCTCGGTTAGTTGTTGGTAGCCCTCATCTTTTGTAATTACTGCAAGGTCCATTCCATTTCCGCTTGCTGCATCCCTTTGAGCAGAAGCCAAGAGGGCTTTAGCGGCGACCTTAAGTGCTTGATTCTGATTCATTCCATCCTTATATTGATCTTCAAGAACACCATACATGAAGGGGCTTCCTGAGCCGGTGGCACAGTATGCGTCTGGTATCGAGCCACCAGCTGAGTCGATTGAATATACACTAGGACCATCTTCATCTGTTCCAACAATCAATAGTTGAACGTAGTGTGGTCGGCCGACTAGGATGTTGGCAGTCAAGGTGGCCGCACCACGAACTGTCATTGGATTGTTACGCTTGAGTTCGTAAAGTCTCAATTCTGCCGCGAGGGTTCGAGATAGGGATTGGGCGTGTCCTACAAGACCTGCAGTGGTTAATGCAACGTTGTTTGAAATCTTGAACAACTTCTTAACGCTCTTGTTTGCAATAAAGTGACCCATTGTTGCTCTGTGGTCGGCACCCACAACTACTCCTCCGTCGAATGTAATGCCAACGGTGCTGGTTCCTGTCTTGACGACGTCTGCTTCTGCGTTCATGTGAATCGACCGCACGGAGAGTTCCCCTGCGGATTCGACTCAAATCCGGCCCCTTATCAATCCGACGGGGTGGTATTGAGCCAAAGTCCTCAATCTAGTCAATTTCCTAAAGGCGGTTGAGAATTGACGAGAAGGTGGTGAATTGAATGAAATATCGTAATACCAACCGTATTGCTCAAAGAGCAAATTACCCCGGATAACATTATGGCGAAGCCGACTAGGTCTGAACCTAAGTGGATTGAGATGCCTAGCTTGCCTTCTCAATCACGGAATTTTTCCATAGACCCGGGTCAAGATTATCATGACCTTGGCGAGCTTTACGCAGATGCACCAGTAGCCAGAGGAATAGGTGATGTAATTGTCCACAGGGCTGTTCTCGATGACATAACTGGAATCCCCACCTTGTTGGATTGGTTATCAGACGGTGATATTGTAATCCTAGAAATGTCACGCTTACTAAGTGTTGAAACCGAACTAAGAATCGCAGTGGATAGTATACAATCATTTGTAGAAACCGACTTGTCGGGGGAAGTCATTAGACTGGGGACCTCAAGATTGCTACTATTGCCATCAACATTTGCTATCTCTGAGGGGCAGAATCCTGCTTACTGAGGTGGTAATTTGGAAAGTAATATCGAATATCCTTGTCCAATTTGTAATTCTGAGAATGGACTAACTCTCAATGTCCACACCTCCGAAATAGCATACTTTGGCGAGCACACAGAGATGACTCTAATTTGCAATGAATGTGGTTGGAGGCATACTGATTTCATACCATCAGAAGGAAGGAAGCCAAGTGTTTGTTCACTTGTTATCGACGCCCCTGAACTGATGACAACACGAGTAGTTAGATCTTCATCTTGTACAGTAAGGATTGTTGAGTTGGAATTGGAAGTAGAACCTGGAGATAATGCGACAGGATATATTTCCAACGTAGAAGGGGTGCTGAATCGTTTTTCTGATGCAATTGGAATGATTCTACGTAGTGCGATGCAAGATGGTGAGGAAGGATTGGAACAAGTGGAAGCATGTCAAGAATTGATTGACAGGTTAGCACGAGTCAAAAATGGACAAGAGAGGGTTGAATTAATGTTGCTAGATCCCAATGGACATTCTCAAATCTTGCATGAATCTGCGATATCCTCTGAATTGTCTAAGGAAGAAATTACAACCCTAGCAATAGGCCCACAAATACCAATTATGGACTCAAGCGATTTTTCTGATTAATCAATTACTTCGCATCGGTAGCAAGGAATTCCTCGAGTCGGCCTTCCCACATATCTCTCTTTTCAGCTAATTCTGAGAGCCACTCTCCTGCTCTATCGATGCAAATTTGTTTAATTTCGCCGGCCAGTAGTTTTCCAGATTCGTAATCTCTCGCTATCTTTGTCAACTCGGCGTCATTTGGTTCAAAGAAGAATTGCAGATATTGGAACGCCACATCTTTCGAACAATCACCACCTAATCTTCTATGTTCCTCAACTGTTGGTTGGCCGCCACTAAATGCTCGTTGCACCTTCTTACTCATCTGTTCAAGACTATCATCCATGAAAATAGTAGTCTCTGGCTTGGAGGACGACATCTTGTCTCCATTCATACCTACTGCAAAGCGATGATAAGTCGAACTTGGAGGCATAAGTCCCATTCCACCCAATTCCCGCTCAAGGCGAAGGACACACATCCTGACCTGAGCAATATCAGAAACATTCGCGCCGGGAATATCCAATGTTCCATGTTTTGGATTCGCTACAAAATCAGAGTAACCCATTGGTACTAAAGAGGCCTTCAAGCGCTCGAATATTGATTCCCTAACTTTACGGTCAACTTTGCCATTAGCCGAAACTCCGAAAACTTTGGAATTACTTTCCTGCACAGATAGTGAAACGGTCAATCCACCCGCTTTCCTTGCTTTGACGTTGAACCAATGGGTTTTGCCGGCAATGCCTCTAGTAAGTCGCAAATGAGGGTCTTGATCAACACCTACAGGCACTACTACAGGACGTAGGCCACCAAATTCTTCCAATTGAGGGTGAATTATATCTCCAACTTGAACTAATGGTGCTTGAACATGGGCTAGATTAGTGTCGCCTTTGAATCCGTAAATTGCTTCAAACTCCGAAAGATTAGTTCTGCGGCCCAAGGAAAATGCCAGTCTCTGGACTTCTGGTCTAGTACTTTGGAAGTATACATTGGTAGTACTTGGGTCAAGACCGAGAGCGGCGTAGTTGTGGACATATTCCTTTAGTGCGGTTTGCCGGCCTTCTTCGAGGCTTGTTCCTCTGGTGGCTAATGCTTCAAGATCGGCTACCGTTACGGTGATATCCGCGCCTTGTTCCTGAAACCATCTGACTTGTTCGATAACCATAGAATGACCTAGGTGCATCCTCCCACTTGGCATTAGTCCAGTCAGTACCCCAAACGGGTCTGAGCGCTCCATGCATCCAGTGACTACATCGAGGTCTCTATGTGCGAATATAATGCCCCTTCGATGCAACATGCTTGGATTTGGTACACGGGAAATATCGAGACTATCTAGACCAAATTGATTGCGTATCCTAGCATAATCTGTAGATTGCTCCGAAGACCAAGGGTCGATGCGTGCGGCGTCTTCCACGACCTTACGCGAATGCTCTCCTCAATCAACTAATCGCCCGAAAATTGCGGCGAACGCGCGACTGCAACCAATCAAGAACTAAACCAGCTTAGGGTGACCATGGCCGTTGTACATTGTCTAGGAACCGGATTGGTCGGCGCATGGGTGGCAAAACGCTTAGCAAAAGCGGGACATGAAGTACACGCCTACGACCTCGAACCTCACCGAGTAATGGGGTTTGATGGAATTACAGTGCACCCCGTTGATGTACTCGATCAATTGATGTTTATGAGCAAAAATGGTCCTGTTGACATGGTGGTGAATATGCTGCCAGGAGATATAGGGCATATGGCAACAACATGGCTTGCAGAAAGCAGGTATCGTGTGGTAGACTTAAGTTTCAGTAAATTTACACCAGATAGGGACAATCAGAAGGCTCAAGATTACGGTGCTAGAATTCTTTGGGATGTTGGAATAGCGCCAGGGTTATCGAATATGTTGCTAGCGATTGCAAATAGGAGAATTGGTCCACTGGAGAAGGCCGAGGTTTGGGTTGGAGGAAATCCAACGGGACCCTATGGAGATTGGAAGTACATGGCCCCATTTTCCCCAATAGACGTGATTGCCGAATACACTAGGCCCGCGAGAGTAATTCGGGAGGGAGAAGAGGTGACACTTCCGGCATTGAGTCAGCGCCATATGGTAGATACTGGAGAACATGGCGAAATGGAGGCTTTTCTGACGGACGGTTTACGTTCGGTGTTGAAATCGATTCCAGCCGTTGAAATGTCAGAGTTTACAGTTCGTTGGCCCGGGCATATCCAGAAATTTATCGATACGAGAGATTCAGGAAACCTGAATGAACAGGAGCTGATCTTTCAATGGAGTTACAATCACAAAATTCCTGAATTCACTTGGATGAAGGTCAGAGCTCAGGGCAGAGAGGGGGAATTACTCGAATGGGAAGTCGAGGACCATGGAGGGGATGATGGCCATTCTATGGCTCGTACAACTGGAATGGTCACTGCCTGTTGTGTCGAAGCATGGTTAGATGACTCAGAAATGTTACCTGTAGGTGTGCACGCACCAGAAGCTTTGGGTGACGAAATAATTGCCCGAGTTGTTGGGGCTATGAAAAAAGAGGGGGTTCGAATAGATGGGCCAGAGATTCTCTGATTTGCCTGATTATTCAGACCTGGCCTCATCCCTAGAGACGACCCATTTGATTGCAACAGGAGTAGCAATTAGAACCGCTACTGCAAGAACCGGAAGCCTCCAATCCATTTGCAAGGCCGCTGGTCGCTCAATTAGCCACGTAAATCGGAGTGGTGAATTATGAAAATCGGATGTCCAATCGTGCAAGTTTGTCACATGGTGACCAACTATACTCACAGAATGATGTAATCCATTGAATGTGATTTGTGGAGTATGAGTTACTGAAACATCTTCGGATTCAAAGAAGAAATCGACAATCACACCAGGTTCGGCTGTTACGTATGCTCCGCCATCGACTGGACGGACACCAGTTATCAGATGTTTTTGGGCGGTTGGAATAATCAACGCCTCCTCGCCATCAAATTGTATGCTTGTAGGTTCTTCTGACCATTCGAATAAGGCAGTTCCGGGCACCGACCAAGAAGAGTTGACTAATGTAGAAATTCTGTATGTCTTAATCTGTGGCTCTGAAGTCAATATTCTATCATAGGACTCCCCCGATGTTTTGTGACCGTGCCACTCACCCCATGTAGTGAACCAAACCTCTTGAGATTTGAGCAAAGAAATGGCGTTTTTATCCTCTCTGATGTTGACATCATACCACCGAGCGATCCAGTAAATACTGACTAGAGTGTCTTGTTCTGCATTTTCTAAGGCAGTTAAATTGGATTGACCTTTCTCGAGACTGGTTAGGCGCTGAACTACCTGTAATCCGTGTGCCTCACCTTCAATTCTATCCCCTACGATGGAAAATCCTGCCTCTGAGATTAATTGAGCAGTATTTGCGGAGATTGGGCCGTTAGGGTGACCGAATGAAATTGGTTGAGAGCCCCAACGTGATGCATCCGTGAAGCGGGTAAGATAATCACGACATCCCTCGATTACCCAATCTTCTTGTCGGACATCGACTCCTTCAAAACCATGACAACCAAATTCGTCTCCAAGGTCAAGTCTTTCTGGCCCAATTATATTCCGAAGCCAATTATCATCATCCCATTCTGCGACAACCGTTGGCGCCGTTATTGGTAGCATAATTAAGCTACAAAGCACGAGACCTAGTACTCTACGGGTGTGCACAAGAACTGGGCGTAGTGTGTATCAAAAGAAGGCATCGCAGTTACGCAAAGCAATAATGCTGGAGAGTAGTCGCAGGCGCGATGGTCGGACTGTCATCGGATTCTCTGGAAACCGTTGCGAAATTGACTGGGCTAGATGGCACAGGTAATACCCATGAATCTCCAATGTTTTACAAAGGCTTGATGCAATTAACTCCTGCATTGGTTAGAACCATTACAAATGTAAGTTACACCGGAGTAGAAAGAATCCCAAAAAAAGGACCTGCTATTCTAGTTGGTAACCACACTTCTCATATAGATCCGATTATCAAAATAATGGGTGCAAAAAGACCGGTGCATTATCTTGCAAAAGCAGAACATTTCGAGGACAAGAAGTTCCAGAAACTGATGACTTCTACAGGACAGATAGAAACTTTTCGAGATTCAGGGGGCGTTGGAGCATTAGCAAGCGCAGTTGACGTACTTTCTAGTGGAAATGTGATGGGTATTTTTCCCGAAGGAACTCGCTCTAGGAACAAAAAACCACCCTACCTTTCTCGAGGTAAAACTGGTGTGGCTCGACTAGCCGCAAGGTTTCCAGAAGTACCAGTTGTGCCAATGGCAATTATTGGTGCTAGAAATGTCATGGCTCCGGGTTCTGCAATTGTTAATCCATTAGCAAAAGTGCAAGTCAATATCGACAATCCCATCACCTTCGGCAATTGGTTAGGTGATCCAGAAGGAGGGAGTATGTCGGATGATGATGTTTCAAAAATTGCCGAATTAGACGAACACGGCCAAAGGTCGATGATGAAATCACATTACAGAAAATTCACTGACCAATTGATTGAGAATCTGAGGATTTTGGGGGCACCGTAATCGGAACCTTTCGAATCAGAGATTCGAGTTGACATATCCGCATCCTTCATGGACTTGGGTGGTTCTGTCCAGTTAGTCGGCATGGAGCAATACCTAGCATTCCTCGAACGAATTCTTGACGAAGGAGTTGAGAAAACAGATCGAACGGGTACCGGAACAATCTCTGTTTTCGGTCATCAGATGCGATTCGACCTTTCCGAATCTTTTCCTGCCGTGACAACAAAAAAACTCCATTGGCCGAGTATTATTCACGAACTGTTGTGGTTTTTATCGGGCGAAACAAATGTAGCTTATCTGCAGGAAAATAAAGTTCGAATATGGAATGAATGGGCCGATGAAGATGGAGATCTTGGACCTGTTTATGGTAAACAATGGAGGAAATGGGAAGCCAATGATGGTAGGGTGGTAGATCAGATTCAAAATGCAATTGAGATGATAAAAAATAATCCAAATTCTCGCAGAATTATAGTCTCCGCGTGGAATGTCGGAGAGTTGGAAGATATGGCTCTGATGCCCTGTCATGCATTTTTCCAGTTCTATGTGAACGAAGGTAAGTTATCTTGCCAATTATACCAAAGAAGTGCCGATGCATTCCTTGGTGTTCCATTCAACATTTCATCTTACAGTCTACTGACCTACATGATGGCTCAAGTTTGTGGATTGAAACCTGGAGAATTTGTTTGGACGGGAGGGGATTGTCACTTGTACCTAAATCACTTAGAGCAGGCGAAACAACAAATTTCTAGAGAGCCGCTTCCATTACCTCAACTGAAGTTAGATGAGAGTATTTCCGATATTGATGGATTCACCGCAGAGAGTATTGAAATTCTCAATTATAAGTATCACCCACATATCTCTGCCCCAATATCTGTTTGAGGTTATAAAATGCGAATGGCGATGGTTGTAGCCATGGATGAGGATGGTTGTATAGGAAGAGGTGAGGGTCTGCCATGGCGTCTTGCTTTGGATATGGCCAGATTCAAAAAATTGACTGAGGGTGATGGGTTCAACGCCGTGATTATGGGAAGGAAAACTTGGGTATCTCTTCCCGATGCATTTCGGCCATTACCCGAGCGATTGAATATCGTGATGTCACGAGATACCGGTTGGGAAGCAGATGGAGCGGAAACGGCACTTTACAGTGGTCGCGCAATAGAAATCGCCTATGCTGATGGATGTGAAGAATGCTGGATTATCGGTGGATCTCAGATTTACCAAATGTATCTAGATAGAGTAGACGAAATACACGTTACTACAGTTCATACAAATGGCAGTGGAGATGTTTTATTTCCAGACTGGGATAGAACTCAATGGTCTGAAAAAATAATCGAAAAATTGCAGTCTGACACGGAAAACGAATACAACACTACATATTCGATTTGGACTAGGCGTTGACATGAATATTCGCGACTTGTTCGCAATATTGGGTGGATCATTCTTTGTCTATGTTGGTGTATTACACTTTACGGATACAGAATGGTTTGAGCCAATTGTACCACCGTTTTTTGGTTATGCAAAATTTTGGGTAATAGCAAGTGGTGTTGTAGAAATTCTAGTGGGCGCCATGCTGATTATTCCCAAGATTAGATGGATGGGAGGATATGCTAGCGCTACTTTGTTGATTTGCCTATATCCAGCCAATCTATACATGTGGGTTTACTCTGTTGAGTTGGGAGATGGTGCGTCTCTTTCTCAAACCGGTAATCTAGTGAGACTTGTTTTGCAATTAGGTGGAATTTGGATTAGTCTCTGGATTGCAGAATATGAAATTGGAAAGGGAATAAAAAACTCGCATTAATCACATTTTCACAATTGCCGGGTTAAACTTAATCTCCTTCACGATATATCGATTACCAATGGTTAGTAACCCTGAGGTACAGTTCGGTGAGGGAGGAGGTTTTGATTTCACTCCCCCAAGTGGATTTGGGATTATTCCTTGGGTTTTTTCCTTGCTTTTGATAGTCTTTGGGCTATGGGGCAGCGTAGAAGGACTAATCTACAACGATTGGGAGGTTGTAGGTGCAGGTGGATGTTTTGTCGTTCCAGGTTGCTTACTAGGGATGTGGCTAACTCCTACAAGGCTGCAAAAAGAATTTGAGAAAATCAGAATGGAAGAGAAACCAAGAGATTTTGTTCATAGGTCTGAAACTGGAGGATCCACTGGAAGTTTCTGGACTGGAAAATATTCTCACAGCCCAAAAAAGGATGATAGAGGATGGGTTTTCGGCGCTCCGGGTCCAGAATACTGGGGCAAAGTAGACCCATATGGGCCAGACGATACTGGAATTATTCCTGAACATCCTACCGTTGTAGGCACTCCAAAGCCTGCAAGTTTCTCTCTTGACGGTGTTTTCATGTGTATTCTCGCTCTATACTCAATCCCAGCTACAATGGCCTCAGTAATGACTGGAGTAGTAATGCTCGAGGCGGGTGCGGAAGAAGAGATTGCTGCAGTCGCCTGTGCATTGATTGTTGGGCCAGCTATTGGGTCCGTGCTATTTGCAATTGGGAGTTGGGTCACGGGAACTAAAATGCAGTTGACTATTGATGTTCCAACTTCAAAAATTAGGTCGATGGCTGCTGGTGAATTAGAGCTTGTAGGCCAAGTTCGAAGGTGGA
>CAZKVK010000027.1:0-16114 GCA_964556195.1 uncultured Candidatus Poseidoniales archaeon | reverse complement strand
TATAGTATTATTGATATTTGTGTTTCCGCTTTCAGTCCTTTTCGTCTTCCCACCAGTTTTCTTCTACTACTGCTTCGGGATCTATGGGTGCTTCTTCCTCAGTTTCTGGTTCTGAAACCATATGAGGTTGATGCCGAAGGCAGTGTTCTGTCGTGCGAAAAACAAGAGCGTTACAACCCTCAACTGAACAAGGTGCAGTCAACAAAACTCTTCTTTCCGCTGGAGATAATGATTTTCCTTGTCGCTGTTTTTCTCTGATTGAATCAATGGAAATTGATGATGTATTGATTTTTGTTTTCTTTCCAACATCGTCACTGGCTGCAGCTATAGCACCGTAGAATAGCAGGTTACAGACAATTTCTGCAATTATTCCAGGTAAGGGCAAAATATCACTCCTTTTCGTGTTCCCACCAGTTTTCTTCTTCCTCGGTTTCTGGTTCCGTATTAGATGATACGTGGTCTTGGTGTTTATGGCAATAATCTGTCATTCGAAAACTACCCGTGTTACACCCAGGTACTGAGCACTTTCTTGACAAAAGGGCTTGGCGTTCTGAAGGAGATAATGTGTTTCCTTGTCGCTGTTTTTCTCTGATTGAGTCAATGGACGTTTCTGTTTCTGCTTTGGGCGGAAAGAACACCGCACCCCAGTCGATGAAGTCCTTCTCATCCGTCCACGGAGCTGGCCGTTTTGGTTTGCTCTCGGATTCTTCGGCTTCTGGCTTCATAAATATTGAGTGGCGGCGGTAATCTTCATCACGAGATAAAATTAACAAAATGAGGAGGGCGATGAAGAAACCACTCATGTAGATTCTAACATAGATGCCTTGGACTGAAGCGAGTAAGGAGGAGCCGAAGAGCTGGGCGAATGCTGCTGGGAGAAAATAAATGACACAAAAAAATTCAAGCCAGTTTCTTTTTGGATATGGGTAATGCTTGGTTTCTGTTTGTTGCTTAGGGTGTCTTTCCTTCAATTCCTTATGCTTGAAGCAGACTGAACTGTTGTACATGTGTTTGCCCTTACAACCTTCAACCGCACAAGGGCCGCCTATGCTCACTGTTCCTGTCTCCTTTATTGATTAAAGAGAGGATTGAAAAATCAGAGCCGAAAAAACAACAACAAAGCACAATATCCATACAATCTTGGTACCCTTTTTTTGTCTTTCATTCCTCTTTTCTATTTTTTTCAATACTCGTTCATACTCTTCTGGGTCGTCTTTAGCGGCTTCTAGTTTCTTTTTGTCGCTGCTTTTTTGCATTGATTCGCCCGCAGCATCGACGGCGATCGCTCCAAGAATGTCTAGTGGCATGTTGTTTCCTCGTAATAATGTCTAGTAGCCCGAAGGGTCTGGCCCTCCACCAAAAACAATGAATGCAATGATGGAGAAAAAGATTAGTAACACAATTTTGTGTTGTTGTTTGTTGGTTTTCTCTTGGGTTTCGGCAATAGCAGAATCACGAGATTCCTCAATTAAGCCCTCGGCCTCGTCTACGGTAAGGCCTGTTTCCTTAGCAGACTTGCTTGCGTCATCCGCGGCCATTTTAGCGGCTATTTCCTTTTCATAATCGGCGTATTTCTTTTGATCTTGAAAGGTTCCTCGGACGGCGGTTTTCACTGCCCCACCAGCCAAACCCTTGAGGAGGCCTCCTAGTATTGACACACTCCATTGTAGGAATGCGAAAGGAAAAAGATAGTGCCGTCATTAACTGCTATTCATACCAAATGCGTCTTGGAAAAATGATGTCAGACGGTTTTCGTATTCTTCCGAGTCGCTCCACATCGCATCGACGTGTGCCCTATCTTCAACATACCATGTTTCAACATCGCCGCCGTTCTCAATCATTCTCTCCTCAAATCGTTCTGCATGTTCTACTGACACTCTGGTGTCCTCAAGCCCGTGAGTGAGGAAAACTGGACGATTTCCTGCGGCGTCGGCTGCATGGATTGGGTTTCGTCCATCGAGGTCGGCGCCTGCCATCCAACCTCCAACTGTGATTGCCGCTCCGCCAAGGAATGCCGGGAAACCCATCCTTCCCAATTCATTGCGAACAACTAGCGGGAAGTCCAGAACTGCGCTATCGAGCCACATCGCCGCAATACCTGGCTCGTCCTCAAAGGCAAAGGCTGCTGTCCCTCCAAGTGAGATACCGACCAATCCTACTTCTCCTGCTTGGTATCCTTTGGAATCAATTAGCCAATCATATGCGCCAAGGATATCGACATACTCAACCTGTCCAACGGCAATATAGTCGCTGACATGGTCGCTGTAGCCATAATTCCTCAAACTAAAGGAAAGTGAATTGATGCCTCCCTCAGCAAGGAAGGCTTGCATGAGTAGCATTTCTGGTTTGCAATTCCCATTCGAAGGCATACCGTGGGTCAGAATGACCACTGGTGCTTCCGGATCTACTTCTACGTACCATCCTCTGAGGGTAATCGACTGATCGTCTCCTCTAGGGTGGAAGCTTGCATTTTCATAGGAATCCATTTGGTATGGGGTTGCATCGAAATTTTGCCTAATGGCTACTCTCTCTTCTGCAACATCCCCTGTTCCAAAAGACTCCCAATCATCGAAAGAAGTCCAGGAGTCGGGGCGATTATCCTCCCATACGTAACACCCTGGCTTGGCAGCTATTGCTTGCGAGGCAATCACATATCCTAGACCAAGATATACTGTAGGAAGTACAATCATCAGAGCTACTGAGATTTGTACTGGCCGGCTCTTTGGGTCGATTTTCATGGGCCGCGGGTAAAGTCTCGGAATTTGATTTATTCCGATGCTATCCATGCCTCAAATGAGCACAGCCGCAGAGATGTGCTGTAATCCCTTTTGATTTTAAGAGAGGGTTTTGGTTTGTCCGGCATTAGATCGGGAAGGGAAGAGAGTATGGTTTGATTTGTCTGCTCAATTGCAGATTCCTCGACAATTACTCTACCGCGAATCATAGATGTAGATGTTCGGTCTAATAGTGGAATTAGAGCAGGTAGGAATTCTATCGTACGGTGAGGTAAGTTAACCAATACCAGATTCCAACTGCCGGCTATTTTTGGCTCCGCGGCTAAAGTTAGTGCATCCGCTATTCCAACTAGTCGGTTATCATGGACTTGCTGAAGCTCTAGCGCCCCCTCGGGATATGGTCTTCTATCCCACTTTGAGAGGTTCGTCATAAGCAGTTCAACAGCGTCTGGGTTTAGGTCGGCAGCAAGTAAATCGGAGACTAAATCGGGCTCTGCAAGTAAGGTCGCCAGTGCAGGGCCAACTCCGCAAAATGGGTCTGCAACCCTCAGAGGCCGGTCGAGGTGTTCTCGCAATTCTTTCGCCAAGGCGAGGGTCTCGAGTCGTTCTGTTTGTAACTTTGTGGAGAAATATGCGCGCGTCGGGTCACATCGGATTATACGACCACTTTCTTTCACTGCAACCTCTGTGGTCAGGAGTTCGGGGGGAGCAAATTCTAGGCTGGGTCCTGCTAGAATCCTATCGGCTAATCTAGCGCCTATGGGCTTCAGTTGCCTTATTCTGAATTCGCCTTCTACTCCGTCATCGGCTAATAGTAACCGAATGTGAGGGTGAGTTCCGAGTTTTGCTCTGGCAATAGCATCGGTGAACTGTGCTACTTCATCGTCTATTCTAACAATCATCATATCACCTACAAACTCGTGATTTGAGGGCCAAGATTCTCCCTTTTCTTGAATTGTCTCTTTGTTTACTTCGGAAGCCAGAAGAGAAAGCCAATCTGTCTCTATTTTCTCATCAGGTACGCCTTCATGCATCTCGATTGGATATTCTAGGGCCGCTGGCAATTCCAGAGGTGCCCCGGTATCCAACGGAATCAGGCGCGAGAAGCCATCTTCGCTAGAGAACACTCGATGACTCAAAGATCCCCATCCGCGAGCCCTAACATGGCCCAAAACAGCCTCGACCTCGCGATTTGGAACGACCAAGTGGCGCATCATGTTGATGACGGGCAGGCACACCCCCCGCTTCACCATGACGGACGGCGGGCTCCCTCCAGGACTCTGGCTAATTGGTCTGGGCCCAGGAGATCTTGGGTTGATGACGGCCGATGCCATTGAACATGCTAGAGCCTGTGATTTACGATTCCTAGAAGGGTATACTGCAACCTTGCCAGAAGATCAAGAAGGGGTCTTGGAAGGCTTGGTTGGGGAATGGAAAAGGGTGATGCGACCGATGGTTGAAGACCCAACTGAAATATTATCCTTGGCAAGTGAGAATTCAGTTGCTTTGTTAGTTGTAGGAGACCCTATGCAAGCGACGACTCATATCGATTTAGAATCACATTGTGCCGAGCAGGGTATCGATTTTTCAGTAATTCCGGGTCTGTCTGCGACATCTTTGGCGGTTTCATTATCCGGCCTGCAATCATATCGATTCGGCCGACAAGTAACCCTTCCTTTCGCTTATGGAGAATATCTTCCAACTTCACCGTTAGAGATGATTGATGCAAATTATACTAACAACCTGCATACCTTGTTATTGCTAGATTTGGACCCGACAGGGATGGGGGTCGAAAAACCAGAACCGATGCAACCTAAACAAGCAGTTGAAACCCTAAATGCGATGTTTGAGAAGTTGGTTGAACAAGAGGGAGTGGTGCGGGATAGTATGACTTCTTCAATTGCAAATTGGAATTCAATTTTACTCAGTGATCTCGGAACCTCCGACCAGAGAGTAGTGTCTGGAGATTTAGAGGATATTGCGAAATTGACTAGTGGGCGAATTCATTGTCTTATTTTACCTGCTGAATTTGCCGGGTTGGAGCGAGAGGCTTACGAGCGCAGACGATACCAAGCATGAAGCGAGGAACGTGGAGGAGAGAACATGGCACGACCACCCGCCGAAGTGAGTTTTCCCGGCGATAAAAATAGGAAGAGGAAGGTTCGTGTTCGTGGAATAAAAAAGGCCTCGAAGCAAATACAGCAGAGAATTGATAGAAATCTCGAGACATTGTTGGAAAACCCGGAAGTTTTCGTTCCAGACATTGAATGTGAGTTGGGTAAGCCTCGCAGAGACATGTTAGCGGCTACTTTGAGAGATATCGATGCTATTTCCAAGAAGCGGCATGACCGTCGGTGGTTAAGCAAGAGAATGGGTAAGCGAAGAGGGGATGTTGTTGGAAGAGCTTTGGCCGGAAGTTTGCTAGCGGCAGGAGAGGCAGATACCTCGACCGTCTCTGTATACAATAGCCCGATTTATGGGGCATCAAGTTTCATTCGAAGAGGGAATGGAAAACAATCTCACATGGTAGGAATTCAGAATTTTACTCACCCCCGTCTTCGGTTATTGGTCTGGGATGATCATGCCAAGGCTGGCTGGTGGTTCTTTTCGTGGGATGGTGGATTTGTCTGTTCTGGTCAGGAACCGGAGGCTCCTACTGAATGGATTGATGAAATTTTAAACAAATCAAGCATTGATTTTACTGGTGAAGAAGTAAGATTCTCTAAAGGTCTGGAACAGGGCATTATCGAAAAAGATGAATACACGGATTCTGGCTGGTTGAAGATCGAATTTAATGGAATTAAGGTTGGAATTACTGGTGCTGCATTGACCAAGACCGGGGAAGACCCATTCGTTCCATCGATTGCTCTTGGTATGATGCCGCCGAAGATGTCTGCAGTTGCTGAGGCCGATTGGATGTGGAGGCCGGCAGGCTGGCCGAGTGATAGGGAGTTGCCCTCGGAAGCAAGAGAAAGTCTCGATGAAGTTCTACTCGCTTGGATGAATCTAGCACTTGCTGATGACAAGCTCGCGCGGTCTTGTAGAAACGCTATTTTGAGTTCTATAGAAGAGGGTTACATCACTGGTAATCATTGGTTTGATGGAGATTCTCGTGAGGATTTTCTCTCTCATATGCAAGGTACTGAAGATGAAAAACAAGCGATTGGGGTAGTTTTGGATGGAATGGATGGTGGGGCTTTGGTCCGCTCCGATGGAGTTGTATTGGAATCTGAAAATGATGTTATTCGGTTCGAGGATAGTTCCTGCCATCCAGTGTTAGTTGCTCTGTGGGAGGACAATGGAATGGACATATTGCAATCCATGTTTGCCCTCGAAGGCGAAGAAGCCGAGGCAATTCATGAAAAACAATCCAAAAGGAAACAAGGGTTTGGTGCATTCCTAAGAGAACTCAACGAATCCGTATCTTCGGCAAGGAAGCTTGAGCGATTGCCGTGGGAAGAGGGCGTATTACCTTCACCACTCGACTTTGCAGAATCACTGATCAGAAAGGCTGCGGAGGACGGTGTTGCTTCCACGGTTGCTATGTGTCGAAAAGCAAAGGGTTTGGATTCTGCAATGGGTTGGGCTTGGCTGGTTGTTCACGAACGAACCGAATCAGATGCTTGGAGATTTGATGAAGCGAGTCGGGACAAAGGCGGCGATTGGGTTCCAGCGATGACCGCTCTTTGGGACGCTGCTGATTCCTTACTCAACAATGATGTTTTAGATGCAAAAGAAGACTATGTCAATTCAATGAATTGGTTGGCCGAAGTATCGGGATCTGGGGTGATTCCTAGATGACTAGCAATTCGAAACATCATTGAAAAATAGGTAGGTATTGTAACAAACTAGACCAGTTGCATCGACAATGAAAAACCAAGGAATTATGAAAATCACTGTTCCTAAAAACGAGCCGGTGGAAAATAGCAAGAATCGCCTATCCATTGTAGCTGCGATCAAAGTGATTGCCGATATACACACACCTGTAAGTATCCACCAAAGAAAGATGGTTTGTGTGAGAATCGATACTAGAGCTAAAATTATTGGAGTTCCTAATGCGCCTAAAATTAAACTCTGGATTTCTGAAATTCCTGATTTTCTGGCCTCCGGTGTCGGTGTATCAGGAAGTGGAGATGCAGTGAAGGGTGTTTCAATCACAGGATGTCCTTACATTATACCGCCTTGAATGATTTGCCGGCTTAATGAGGAAGAGCCACCCAAATTGCTACTAGAATTAGTGAGGTACCTAGTACACCGTTTAAGATTCTAGCCTTTTCTGGAGAAGAGAAGATTTTGCTGAGACCCATTCCAAATGCTGCCCAAGTTAGCACTGCTGGATAGCCGATTGTTGCGTTGATCGCTACTAGCAAAATCTTCCCTGATACGCCACTTCCAAAAAGTAGTCCAAAACTTGTCATGAGCACTAGAAAGTGAATCCATGCTTTTCCATTTACGATTTGTAGAATTAACCCTGTTTTGAAACCTAGGCGCTCGGTTTCCTCTTCTTCTTCCAATTTTGGATTGGAGGTTGCAACGTTCCACCCTAGGTAAGCGATGTATGCCGCACCTACCCAAGTTAATGCCTGAAAAATTTCTTGATTTTCTTCTATGTAGACCGTTCCGAGACCTACTGCCACACCCAAACTAGACCATCCGACTAACATTCCGAGAGTCATTGGAATTGTTGCACGAAAACCATGTTGCGAACCATGGGCAGCGCAGAGTAGATTGTTTGGGCCTGGGGTGAAACACATCGGCACTATGAACACTAGCAGAGCAACGAAATCTGCTTCATTCAAGCCCACACCTCAAGCCAGTGTTGCAAGATGTTGTTCTGTTTCTGCAAGTGCAGATGAGATGTCGTTCCAAAGATCTTCCACGTCCTCAATTCCAACACTCATCCTAACAAATCCAGGAACTATTCCTGCTTCATTTCTAACGTCTTCGGGAACAAACATGTGACTAGAATTGAAAGGGCATTCTACCAAGCTCTCGACTCCGCCTAGGCTGGTTGCCTCGAAAATTATCTCTAGGCTTCTCATGAATTTCAAAGCCGCTTCATCTCCGCCCTTCACTACAAATGACATCATGCCGGTTCCTTTCGGTGCTATCCTTTGAGCAACCTGATAATCTGGACTGCTTGCAAGACTTGGATGATTGACGTTTTCAATCATATCATGGGCCTCTAAGCGTCTAGCCAATTCTGCAGAATTGGAAGTATGAATTGGCATTCTTGCATGAAGGGTTCTCATTCCTCGCTCCAACATGTAGCACATGTGAGGATCTGCCGCACCACCAAAGTGGACTTTTTTAGGGAAAATTTCTGCAACTAAGTCCTTACTGCCAACTACTATTCCTGCGATTAAATCGGAGTGCCCACCTAGGTACTTGGTTCCTGAATGAATTACCAAATCAAATCCGAGGGCTACTGGATTGCAAGCCCACGGAGTTGCGAATGTGTTGTCAACTATTGAGATGAGATTGTGCTTCTTGGCCAATGCAGCCATGGCTTCTAAGTCACAGACTTTGATTACGGGGTTTGTGATGGTCTCCACGTAGAGGATTTTGGTATTCTCTTGAATGGCGGCTTCATAGGAAGAAGGATCACGCATATCGGCCATTGTAACTTCGATTCCAAAGCGAGGTAAATCTTCTGTCATTAAACCGTAAGCGCCACCATAGCAATCGGCACTAGCAATCATATGGTCTCCTTCGGAGAGTAAGGACATCAATGTGGTAGATATTGCCGCCATTCCACTTGCAAATACTTCGCCGTCCTGAGCGCCTTCAAGTTGTGCGACTTTCATTGCAACTCCTTCGGAGTTGATACTGGAAAGTCGAGAGTAAAGGGCTGTGTGCTGGGCTCCTGCGGCCCAACCTGCATAACGCTCATCGGTTAGTTGGTAGGTTGCAGTATTGAAAATCGGAGTGACGGCCGCTCCCTCGATATTTTGTGTGCCAGACCATACCGCTCGTGTAGCGAACTCCTTGTCGGAGTGTTTCTCGTTCATGGTCCTCGGACATAGGGGTGGCAAATCAAGTGAACGCAAAGTTTTCAGAAGAATTTATTGGTATTATTTCCTAACTACTCAAACGGTGGTTTCCATAGGTTACGGCAAAGGAACGCGGCAATCAATTAGATGGTGAAGTTTGAATGCCCGACGACGTTAGGCACGCCCGAGGGAACGGTATGCTGGACTACAAACAGCCAATCGAGACCGGGGCTATCCCTGAAGATGGGGCTGATTTTGATGTCATCGTAGTCGGTGGGGGGCCGGGTGGCTCTGCCGCAGCTGCCTACAATGCGATGAACGGTTGTAAGGTGCTTCTGATCGAAAAGGATGAGTGGCCGAGAGACAAAGTGTGCGGAGATGCTGTTGGAGGAAAATCGCTATCGCATGCTAAGGAATTAGGTGTTCTTGAGTTGGTTGATGAGTCTCCGCATTACGTCGTCGATTCAATCATTTTTGGAAGCGCAAATGGCGCAGAAGTAAGAGTCATGCTTCCAAAGGAAGCATATGAGGCGAAGGGGTTGCAATCTGGATATGCGCTACCAAGGTCGCAATTTGACTGGTTGATGTTCTATCGAGGACAGGAAATTGTAAGAGACAATGGTGGTCATGTTATGCAGGGATTCAGTGTTCTGGAAGTTACTCATGAAATCAAAGAAGATGGGCCCCAAATCACTGGTGTCCGAGTAAAAGAAGGCGGACAAAGAAGTGATAGTGAGGTGTTGACATTTACCGCGAGAGTCACTATTGGCGCTGGTGGTTACAACTGCCCCGTTGCCCGGACAATGGTTTCTGATATCTTTGAAGAGCCGTTTAGAGACGATAGTCACTTTTGCGGAGGATATCGTGAATATTGGGAAGGTGTTGAGGGATTGGAAGGCGATGAAGGACCGATAGAAATCCATTTCATCGACGAGGTACTTCCTGGCTACTTCTGGCTATTTCCGGTTCGAGATGGTTTAGTCAACGTCGGAATTGGGATGTTGATTTCGGAGCAGAGAAAACAGAAAGGAATAAAAAAATCTCTGAAAAAAATCCAAGAATGGGTAATCAAAGAACACCCAAGGTTCAGTCGTCGGTTTACAAATGCCAGAATGGTCGAAGGGTCTGCAAAAGGATGGCAACTACCCTTTGGTTCACCTCGGCGAAACGCCCCTTCCTTCCAGCCTCGAAGAAGTGCGATGGCTGGGGCAATGACTGTTGGAGATGCCGCTAGTCTCGTCGACCCGTTTAGCGGAGAAGGGATTGGTAATGCTTTGCTTACTGCAAAAATGACTAGTGCACATTTCGACCGAGTCACGCATGCGCAAGGATTTACAGATACTGCCGCCGAAGAATATATGCGAGATTTGTGGGACACATTGGGTAAAGAATTGAGTAATTCGACAAAATTGCAACGAATGATGAAATGGAAGAGATTGACAAATTGGTTCGTACGGAGAGCATCTAAGAAACCTGAAATCGGAGAGATGATGTCCGAAATGATTGCAAGTAAAGAAACTCAGAAGAAACTCTGGAGCCCTTGGTTCCTGTTCAAGACTATCGTCCTCCCCTGAAGTGATATCATGTCTCTAGACAAAACCCTTGCCGGAATCAAAGCAGTTTTCCTAGATCTCGATGGAACAATATATCTTGGTGACAATTTGATTGATGGTTCGTTGGACTTTCTATCGCGGATTGAAGAGGCTGGAATCAAGAGGTTTTTCCTATCAAACAATTCAAGCCGTTCGGTGAAACAATACGTTGCTAAATTACACGCAATGGATATTCCTGCAACAGATGAAGATGTACTATTATCGACCCACGATTTACTCTCCTGGTTGGCTAACGAAGGGGTAAACAAAACCTATCTGGTTGGAACAGAAGGTATGCGGGAAATGTTGGAGGATTCTGGAATAGATACAAACTCAACCGATCCTCAGTACGTCGTTCTTGGTTATGATACTGAGATAACTTACGAAAAACTAAGCATGGCTAGCATCTTCATGCACCGTGGTGTTCCTATGGTAGTAAGCCACCCCGATATGGTTTGTCCGTCACCAAATGGAGGATTGCCCGATACTGGAGCATACATGGCATTGTTTGAAGCAACGACTGGGAAGACGCCTGTCCATGTTGCTGGTAAACCAAATGCCGGAATGATTCTTCACAAAGTGGAGGAACTAGGTCTCTCGCCTGAAGAGTGTGCAATGGTTGGAGATAGATTGTACACGGATATGGAAATGGCCGATAGGGCTGGAGTTCATGGGGTGCTAGTTCTGTCTGGTGAAGCAACGCTTGAAGATCTGGATGTCGCGCCACAGAATCCTAGTTTGGTCGTTGGCTCCGTTGCTGAGCTTTGTTGTCGAACTTGTTAGTTCAACCCGCAAACTCGGAGGGGGGGAAAACGATGCTCCGAGGTAGCGGAGAGGCGTGGGTTTCAATAGAGTAAGTTGCAGAACTACATAGCGTGGAGAGGGATTGGAACGTTCAGGACGGTTCGGACTGCGATTTGAATGCGCTCCCGCTTGTTAGAACGTGGCCAAGTTTGGCGCCTCATGCTGAGGCTGTTGAACGCCTTGTTCTCATGGGGGCGATAGAAGATGATGTGTTGCGTGATGTGCTCTTACGCTCACCACGAGGAGTGCATGCACTACCTTTGCCAATAGGGCATGAAGGGGTGAATATCGAAGGGAGTGCTTTACGCATGCCTTGGTGGTCTGATGTTGATTCCGCTAACTCACTGCTTCCTGGAATTTATGAGACTGCTCAAGTTATCCAGATGTTGGAAATTGAGCGCGGAGACTCTGTCATGTTAGTCGCGCCGCGCGGAAATTGGTGGACTGAGATTTTGATGCAATTGGGGGCCGCAAGATTGAGGGTCCTAGAAGTCGATGACAGTCGGCGTGCAGAGCTACAGCGACGATGGAGTGAATTACGGCTTGATATCGTCGCTGATGCTTGTGGATGTCAAATTGAATGGTGTGGAATTGAAGATCTATACAGAGGTACCCCGGAGGAGGGATGGGACAAGATATTGGTGACTGGGGGGCTACCAAGGGTTCCGGTGGGTTTGATGATGCGGCTTTCTTTCGAAGGGATTGCAGTAGCGGCTATCGGAGAAAGTACCGGAACGGTTCTTCAGACAATTACACGGCAAACAGAAGGAGAATTTCAAGCTCAATGGCTAGCGATTTGGAATGTCGATATGATTCAAGACGAGGTGGCTCAGTCTCTCTGTGATCTGGCGCCGCTAGTCGAGATGCCGAGGGCGTCCGAGCCGAAGACCACCTCTGTCAAGGCTGCTTGGATGCGTGCTAATGATGAGCCAACAAGAGATAGGTTGGGGCCTGCGGCCTTGTTAGACATGATCGAAGAAGTCTGGGGAGAGGTCGAGGCAACTACTGAGAGCGAAGGGATTGGGGTTGACCTGCGCGAAGTGCTCGCTCAAGATTTGTTCCGAATGGGCAATGTCTTGCAGAGGTTAGGCATTCTTCGAGTCGCAGCAGAACATCACGGAACCTCGTTCCAACTCAGTCCTTCTCCAGAGGCTGCTTGCTACCTTGGAATGACTTTTGCCGATGATGAGGAAGATGGTTTGGCTTGGCAGCGTTTAGCTATTGAGACGAATCCAAATTATGGAGGTTCTTGGAATGAAATTGGGGAAGCTTTGCTACAGCGTGGTCAAGCGGAGATGGCAATCAAATGGTTCCGAGGGGCAATAAATTCTGTCAACTATTGTGAGAGGGGGGCGGCTTGGGCAAATCTAGCCCGCGCACACTTGGAAATGGGGCGGACTACCTCGGCGTTATTCGCGGCTCAAGAAGCGGCTACATTGATCCCAGATGAAGAGGAATTAGATGAGTTACTTGAGCAATTGACTGATGGATTGGCTTGAGTTAGCCTTGAAGACAATGTGCTTATCGCAGTTCAATGGTAACTGTGGTCACCGGCGCTTCGGGTTACATCGGCAGTCATGTTGTTGCGAACCTACTTGCTCGCGGAGAGTCGGTAAGAGCAACGGTAAGGGAGTTATCAGATCCCGAACGAGTTGATCATTTGCGGGCTCTCCCAATTGCAGAGGGAGGGTCCTTGGAAGTTATCGAGATGGATTTGTTCGATTCGGATTCCGTTGATTCGGCAATTGCCGGATGTAGTGATTTAATTCACACCGCGGCGACGGTCGTTGTTCGATCTCGAGACCCTCAAAGAAAGATTGTTGACCCAAGTGTAATTGGAACTCAAAATGTGGTTTCCGCGGTTGAAAAATCTGGAACGATAAAACGGATTGTACACACTTCATCGACCGCTGCAATACGCCCCATGGATTGGAAAGACGGTACGATACTAACCACTGAAACTTGGGCTGATGATGCTACTCTAGAAGGGAATCCGTACGGTCTAGCAAAAGTTAGCGCTGAGCGCTTGATTAGGGATTGGCATTCCTCTCAGGATGAAGGAAATCGGCCTAGATTGGTTACTATCCATCCCTGTATGGTGTTCGGGCCCCCTATGTCTCCACGTCACCTACGTGGATCTCTTGCAATTCTAATGGCAATTGTTCGCAGAGAGGTTCCTCTCAATCTACCTATGCAAATCAATATCGTGGATGTTCGAGATGTTGCAGAAGCCCATGTAAGGGCTCTGACAGAAGGAAATGACATGGGGCGCTACCTAACCGTCTCTGGTGAAATGATGATGAATGATATTGCAAAATCACTCAAAGTAGCTCATCCAGACAGGAAGTGGGCTACTTGGGAAGCCCCTTACTGGCTAGCAATCGTTGCCTCTTTTTTTCACCCCAAGATCGATGTGGCGTGGGCTAGGAGGCATCTTCGAAAGAAACTCTACTGGGATGCAACTCCAGCAGAGGAAGATTTGCGGATGAAATGGAGAGAGCCGCTGCAGTCCATTCTAGATACGACGCCCCCAATTCTTGAAAATGACTGGACTTGACGGATAGTTATGCGCAGCATTGCATTAATGCTAGCCCTGTTACTCATGGCTCCTGTTTTGAGTGGATGTTTTGGTGGAGGGGAAAAGGTCGAAGAGCTGGGCGATTCGGTTTTCAATTTCGAAGAAGGAGAGATTCCAATAACCACTTGGTATCATTATCCAGGAAGTGTTTCTTCCCCTCTAGCAATCGATGCAACCAATCCAGATGCTGTTGCGGCGGCCAATATAACTACGAATTTGACTGGGATGAGTTTGCCATTCTTCTCCGAAGCGACATATTACGGAACGGGGTACGATACTTTTGAGCCGACTATTGGAATTACTTCTTCGGGGGCTATATTCTTCACCAATTGGAACGGATTAGGTGATGGTACACACATAATCAGATCAAGGGATTTAGGACAAACCTGGGAAGATGTAGGGCCATTCGGGATGTCTGATGACCAAGGACAAACACCGAACTCAAATGACCCATACTTGTATGTGGACAAATTCAATGATAAGTTGGTCAAATTCGACATGCACGCTCTAACGATGATGTTTGTAGAATATTCAACTGATGATGGAGAAACTTGGAGTGCTCCCTTCCCAGTGGAAGGATACTATGCTCCACAAGACCACCAAAGTATCGCTTCAATGCCTCATAACAATGCTATAGTTGGAGATGTGGTATACGTCTACTGCATTAACACTGGATCTCCGGCGCTTGGTGCTCAGTGCTCAAGATCGATGGATGGGGGCCATTCATGGGATCCCCAAAGAATTGGTTACCCCACAGAGAGTTTTGGAAACCAATGCTCAGGGTTGCACGGACATGTTGCTGGAGGCTCAGATGGATCGGTTTATCGAGGGAATCCTTCGTGTGAAGGGCCTGCAGTGTACGCTTCCCATGATGGAGGATATACGTGGAGTGAGCATACGATAACTACTGAAGTTCCCATGCAAGAAGGGTGGCATTCCCACGAAGTCGCTGTTGCTGTTGATGAAGGAGGAAATGTTCACGCCACTTGGATTTCTATTGACCAAATGCCATGGTATGCATATTCGCGAGATCAGGGGCAGACTTGGTCTGAGCCGATGATGGTGGCAGCACCAGGCGTTACAGAGACTGGTTTCCCAACAATTTTCGCAGGAGATGAAGGAAGAGTTGTGCTTGGATATATCGGAGAAGTAAATGATTGCGAGACAGCTGGAAACAATACTACGGATGGGAACTCGTCGGTGTGTGGCTGGGGTGGATATATGGCGATAATGACTGATGCTTTCGCAGAGAATCCACTGATTACGAGTGTTGTAGTTAATCTTCCAGAAGACCCACTAGACATTACTTCTGATTGTGGAAATGTCCGTTGTGGGGGATTTGGAGATTTCATAGATGTTGAATTAGATGACAATGGACGCCCGTGGATTGCGTTAGCGCACAATGCAGTAGGCACAGAAGAGGCTGTGATTGGTACTTTGATGACTGGTCCTTCGTTGTACGGAGAAATTGTTCAACTGCCTGTTTTACCGGCCGGGGGGGTCTCTTCACTCAAGATGTGAAGAGGCGACTAACTGATGTATGCTATCGACGCCGGCGAATCATGCGAAGTGCGGTAGGCGCGGTAATCTTGCTGATGTTAGCGCCGGTGCTTTCGGGCTGCTTTGGCGGCGAAGAAGTGATTGAAGAAGAGGTTGAAATGTTCAACTTTGATGATTTGTGCCCTGAGGGAATCGCTAACAACACATGGTATCATTATTCCAACGCTACTGACGCAACTAAGGTCTCTGATGTGTTCAACGGAACCTCCGTACTTGTTGGGAGTAACGCTCCAGTCTGTGCAATTGGCACTTACTATGGAATTGGCCTGACTACCTTCGAGCCCACAATAGGGGTGACTTCGGCGGACAATCTGTTCATGACGAGTTGGGGTAATGGTGATGCTGGCTCGACTGCGATTGTTCGGTGTTCTGGGTTGATTGGTATGACGAACGTCAGCGACTATGTCTGTGAGGATGTTTACAGCCCCCCTACTATTCCGGTTGCGAATTCAAACGATCCTTATGTCTACGTTGACCCATGGACTGATCGAATAATGAAATTCGATATGCACGCACTGTTGGGGATGACTGTTGAATGGTCAGATAATGAAGGTCAGAGTTGGAGTCCGCCGACTGTGGCTACCGGAACATCGATTCAAGATCATCAAACAATTGCTTCTTCGCCTTATCCTGCAGTACTACATCCAACAACTTGGGTGTTCTGTATCAATGGCAATTGGCAATCGCCGCTTTGCTCGTCAAGTTTTGATGGGGGTCTAACTTGGACGCAGCAAGTCCCAGGATCTCCTCAAAACTGCAATAGTGGTGGACTCACAGGTCACATCATGGGGTCCGATAATGGTAATTTCTACCGAGGAAACAGAGGTTGTAATGGTGGTGAAGGGTACTCAA
>CAZKVK010000026.1:0-16828 GCA_964556195.1 uncultured Candidatus Poseidoniales archaeon | reverse complement strand
TTCCGCTGCACTTACCGCCAGACCTACGGTATCGTGAACGTACCATACAACCACGAGCCAAAGGCTACCATGGCAGACGGCTCTGATGATTATGTCCTCAACCACGACTGTGATTCTGATGGAACCAATGATTGTCACGTACTAAGTCAATCATCTGTAAGGCAGGCACTAAGTTACACTCTGGACTATGACACCATCCACACAGAATCCTACAAGGGAGAATTGATGCCAGTGTATGGCCCAATCCCAACAGGATTCCCATATGATGACACACAGTACGAAGTGTTCACCTACGATCTTGCTTACGCCGAGGAAATCCTCGACGCTGCAGGATTTATCCGCCAGTACGACTGTGCTTCACTAACATTGACTGAAGCACCAACAGTTGTCGCTGAGGCAGACCGTGATGGTGATGAGTGCCGCCTACCAAACTTGCTCAGAATTCTGACAAACACTGGTAACGACAACAGAATTGCTGTCGCACAGCTATGGGGACCTGCCCTAGAGTCGATTGGTATCGCAAACGATAACGCTGACCAACCATGGGCTACCGTTATTGACAACTACATCTATGGAAAGTGGGACCTTTGGGTAATCGGTTGGGGACCGGACTACTTGGACCCTGATAACTACTGGTCACCATTTGCAGGAAGCGCAGCCATCGGAGGAGACGCCTACCACGGCCACTTCCACAATGATGCTCTAGATGCGATTCTACTAGATGCAAGAAAGGAACAAGACAGTGACGCTCGTGCACTTCTGTACGCAGATGCATTCGACCTTTGGGTCACTTCACCAACAATGGCTCTACTCGGCCAGTATGCTGGTGTAGGAGTCGGTTCCGACCACATGTGCCCACCAGCCTACGACGCAATCGGTGGAGACTATTTCTTCAACTGGGACAAGTTGGCGAAGGTCTCCGGATCGTACGTTGGCGAGTGCTGATAGCTGAAAACCAGATTTGTATCTGATTTTACGAAAACCCCCGCGTCGGGTTCATTCCCGGCGCGGGGTAAACATTCGACTAATTCACGGGCGTTAGCATTGAGAGAAAGGAAGGAAAGATTCATTCACAACAGTGATTGATTATTTCTATGATAGAGAGATTTTCGGTTGTGAATTTACATGAATACAAGCGAATTCATTGTTCGAAGAATTATACTCTTAATTCCAGTAATGATTGGAGTTACAGTATTCACATTCGCAATCGCTCAAATTATTCCAGCTGATCCTGCAGCTATTTTGTGTGGGGAACGTTGTGGTTTGGTAGACCCTGTAACCGGTAAGACAATGCTGGAATTGCAAAGAGAAAGATTGGGATTGAATGACCCGGTAATTGTCCAATTTTGGGACTATATAGAAAGATTGGCTGCTGGTGATTGGGGTGAATCTACCACCTACAACAGACCTACTTCTGATGTCGTAAGAGACGCCGCTCCAGTGACCTTGGAGATGGCACTTTTCGCCTTATTGATGGCTTATCCTATTGGAATTACACTTGGTATTCTTAGCGCTGTTTGGCAGGACCAAGTATTCGATCATATCTCACGATTCTTAGCTATCGCATTTGTATCCCTGCCGATTTTCTGGTTGGCAATGATGCTACAGTTAGTCTTCGGAACGGGGCCCGATGTAGGTGGAATATGCGACCCTATTTTCGGTACCGAAGGCGGATGTTTCCCGATATATGGAAGGCATGATGCGGCTCTAACTTATCCTGACAGAACCTCTAGCCTATGTGATACAGCGATTACAGGTATTGCATGTTACCCATCTTGGTACCCCTCCGGTGGCACTGGATTCCATCTAGTTGACAGTTTGTTCGTTACAGATGAAGCATTGGATCACATTCACCCAGATTATGCTTCGAATTCAAAATTATTCGATGACACCCTAGTTCACCTAATTCTACCTTCATTTACTCTAGGAATCGCCAGTGCTGGCTCCTTGCTACGCTATATGCGAGCAAGTTTGTTGGAGGTAATGAACGAAGATTATGTGCGTACAGCCAGAGCCAAAGGTCTCTCTGAATCTCGCGTTATTATCGTCCATGCTTGTAGAAATGCATTGGTTCCAATTTTGACAATTCTCGGCTTCTCGATAGGTGGTGCGATAGGTGGTGCCGTACTTACTGAATCGATTTTTGCATTCTATGGAATGGGTAACGTGGCGGTTGATGCTATAATCAATCTAGATTATTCTGTTCTGATGGGAGTGACCCTAATCACTGCTATCATTTTCCTAATGTCAAATCTGATTGTTGATATTTTGTATGGCGTTGTTGATCCAAGGGTGAGACTAGAATGAGTTGGAAAGACGGCAGTGAAGAAAGGGCCGAAAGCCTCCGTCGGATTAGGGAGAGCGCTGCTCAAGCTAGGTACGATTTCAAGCGCGGATGGAAAATTTACCGAAGATCATTATTGGCAGTAGTTGGATTATTGATGGTCCTCTCAATTTCAGTGATTTCCATCTTCGCCGACGATCTTGCTGTCGAACATCCAGGCAGGAATTTGCAGGACACGAGAGATGTCTGGCATATTGATTACGAGCCGAGAAAAGCAGCTCCCTTCTCCGAAGAATGTGACACGCGTAATCAGAAGGTGTCTCTTACCACGCTTAGGCGCTGGGATGCCAATGGAACTAATGCGCTAAGTCCTACTAGGGTCGCTGATAACAACTCCTTCTACGAGGATATACTTGTAGTGACTGAATTTATTGAATTGCAAGATCGATATGGAGTTACAATTGCAAGTGATTTAGTAACTCTTGAGCCATCAAACAATAGTTATTTCTGGATATCAGATGAGTTGATGGAAAATAATTCAGTAACTCAAATTAAACTGATTTACAAATTCGAAAATGATGCTATGCACCACTGGTGGTTGCCAGATGGGTATGATGTGTGTATTTTCGGAACGAATGATGAAGGTCAAGACCTATTCAGTAAGATTCTCTATGGCTCCAGAGTCTCCTTAACCATAGGATTCACTGTTGCGACTCTAACGGTGATTATTGGGACAATCATCGGCAGTATCAGTGGGTATTTTGGAGGTAGAACCGACGAGGTAATTATGAGAATTACGGATATCTTCTTCGCAGTACCGGGTCTAATTTTGGCACTAGCTTTCGTAGCTGCTTTGCAAGCCGTTGATAACTTCACAGTTCCTTTGGCATTGGCATTTTTACTTCCGATTATAATTTTGGCATTTTACCTCAGATCCAACCTCATTGAGGTGTTAATGCCGGGTTCAGAGGATATATTATTCTCTAGAATAAACCCGGCGATTTTAGCGATAATTATTGTGGGTGTCTCAATCGTTTTCGTAATGACCAGCGCACACCTTGCTTGGTGGCGGCTCTTCGAATTTAGTGACACGAGAAGTTGGAAACTCTTGTTGAGTTTTATTGCGATTGTCGTTATCGCTGGATTACTTACATTAGATAAACGATTAATTGATAATTTTACAACTGACGGTTTTTCGAATCGGGCCCTAAATGTATTCGATTGGAAGAATCCATACCGATATCTTTCATTTAGGACAATTGTAATTTTTATCGCATCAATCGCTTTATTTTCATGGTCTGGAAACGCAGAAAGTGAGATTGTAATCATCGATAATTTCGACCGACTTTGGAAAATTCAAATTGCTCTAGTATTTACTGGATGGCCCGGCTATGCGAGATTAATTCGTGGCCAAGTATTGTATGTCAAAGAGATGACATTTGTAGAGGCCGCAAGAAGCGTAGGTGCACCTTCAGGCCGAATAATGTTTAGACATATCCTACCTAACGCTTGGGCTCCATTATTGGTAGCTTTCACCCTAGATATAGGGGGTACCATCCTTTCCGCATCTGGGCTTTCATTCATTGGTTTAGGTGCTGAACCTGGTGCGGCAGAGTGGGGTAAATTAGTCTCCGATGGTAGAGCCCATTTCCCTCAAGATTACTGGTTGGTATTATTCCCCGGGCTTGCCATCGCCTACACAACATTAGGATTCAATTTACTTGGTGATGGATTACGAGACGTGGTAGATCCAAAGAATAGGAGGTGAAAGCATGTCGAAACTATTGGATATCCAAGGGCTTAGGGTTCACTTCGATACTCTTGATGGTCCGGTTGAGGCATTACATTCGGTTTCGCTTTCTGTAAATGAAGGAGAAATAATGGGTGTAGTGGGCGAATCTGGTTGTGGTAAGTCAGTCACTTCATTGGTTACTATCGGTTTGGCAACCTGTGATGTTGATGAAGGAAGTATCACCTTTGAAGGAGATGAATTGATTCAAAAAACACCAGAAGGAACAGAAAGAATCCTTTCAGTGCTGAAGTATTCCAGCTCGTTTTTCACTATTGGATTAATCCTATCTTTATTCTGGACTATCTTGGAACCAATACAAGGATTGCAAGCTTCTGCTATGATGCTAACAGCATTTTCAATCTGCTTCGTCTCAACACGCATCTTAGATGCTCCGAGGAGTCAGCATGAGAAATTTATGCGCTCAATTAGAGGCAATAAAATTTCAATGATTTTCCAAGAACCTATGACTGCCCTGAACCCTCTATATACGGTCGAGAAGCAAGTTGCAGAAGTACTGAAGCAACACAATAGGCTCGACGAAGCTGACACCAACATAGCGATGAAAATCGGTAAGGCAATAATTAGCCCTGCTGAAATTATGGTGAATTTTTTCCGCAATGATTGGAGGGGTGCTTTACCAATTCTTGCGACCTTCCTATTTATTCTCGTGTCTCATCAAACTAATATTGCAGATTTGATACTCGGGCTTCTAGTTCACCAAGTAACTCTTGTTGTTTTGGGAATAGTCATAGTAAACTGGATTTCCTGGAATATTTTCAAGGGTAATATAGAGCCCACAGACTATGGTACACTAGAATCGGATATCGTAGATCTCACTGGGAAATCTCTTTACTTGATATTTACGGGTTGGACTCATTCTAGAATTTCCTTGATTCTTGTTTCTTGGCTGGTGATTACAATTCTTCTTTGGCTTCCATTTGGAGTCTTAATGACAATAATTCTCAGCACTGCAATTTTAGCAATACCCCCAATCCAAATTTCTAGTTATTTCAGCCTAGATCCGGCACATACTCGTCAAGTTGTAAGAATTCTGAAGGAGGTTAGAATTCCAAATCCTGAAGCTGTCGTAAAGATGTATCCCCACGAGTTGTCTGGAGGAATGAGACAACGAGTAATGATTGCAATGATGATGGCTTGTGAGCCCAAGCTTTTGATTGCCGATGAGCCCACTACTGCGCTTGATGTAACCATTCAGGCTCAAATTCTGAATTTAATGAAAGATCTCAGAGATAGAGAAGGCACTGCAATCATGATGATTACTCACGATTTAGGTGTAATTGCAGAAACCTGTGATGCGGTCACTGTGATGTACGCTGGGTCAGTAGTTGAGACAGGTTCTCTTGAACAGGTTTTGGGCTCACCTAGAATGCCCTATACGATAGGCCTTTTACACAGTATACCAAGAATAAAAGAAGCCGGTGAGGAGAGGGTGGACCTACCAATTATCCCTGGTCAAGTTCCTGATCCAAATGAAAAGTTCGATGGTTGCAGATTCCATCCAAGATGCCCATTTGCAGACGACTTATGCAAGACCAAACCGCCACAAATGCAAGAAGTTTCTACGGGTCACTATGCGGCTTGCCATCATACGGAAGTAACTGTAAATCTTGAGACGGCTCAGGAAGCATTCTCTTCAGAAGAGTTCCTTCAATCGGGGGTGAATATCCAATGAATGAAGAAGTTCCTGAGGTTGTAGTATTCAAACCTACAGAAGATTCTTCTCCTCTGATTAAGATTCGTAATGCCCGAAAGTGGTTCCCCCTCAAGGCAGGGATGTTTGCTCCCGTCACCGCTCATGTTCGCGCAGTTGATGGGGTCGACTTAGATATTCACAAGGGAGAAACGGTTGGAATCGTTGGCGAATCAGGTTGTGGCAAAACAACTCTCGGCCGCCTTGTCATGGGCCTTATTCCGAGAACTGAAGGTTCAATTCAATTCGATGGAATGGATATTTCCAGCATGAAGCGTAAGGAACTTCGTCGTCGTTTACAGATTGTATTTCAAGACCCAGGCGGTTCAATGAATCCTAGGATGTCGGTTCGTTCGATAATTGCTGAACCTCTAATCGTAAACGGATTGGCAGATGGAGCTGAATTGACCAAGAAAGTCGCCGAGTTACTAACGATTGTGGGTTTGAAACCAAATCATATGACTCGCTTCCCGCATGAATTTTCAGGAGGACAAAAGCAGAGGATCGCTCTAGCCAGAGCCCTATCTTTAGATCCTGAGTTTATCCTTCTAGATGAGCCAACATCAGCGCTAGATGTTTCGGTTCAAGCACAGGTTCTGAATCTTCTCGATTCAATACAGAAGGAAAGAGGACTCACCTTCATTTTCATCACTCATTCCCTGAACGTTGTCAACCATATAAGTGACAGAGTTGCAGTAATGTATCTTGGAAAGATTGTAGAAATAGCTGAGACTGATGACTTATTTGCAAATCCTGCACATCCCTACACACACGCTTTATTGTCGGCAATCCCCCAGCCATCTGTAGAAGAAACACAGAAGGAAAGAATAGTACTTTCAGGCGATGTCCCCAGTCCAGCAAACCCACCAAATGGTTGCAGCTTCCACACTCGCTGTCCAATTGCAGAAGAAGGTAAGTGTGATGTTGACGAACCCGAACTAAAGACAATAATTGGCGGACACAAGGTCGCCTGTCATTTCCCAGTAGAAGCCGGCGGAAGTTTACCCGTACTGAATGATTGACTCACCGGAGGCTTTCTCAGTCCGAACGAGTTAGCCGGTTAGAGGGATTTGATGTCAGACGAATCGGTATCAACTTCGGAAGTTGAAATCGAGCCTCCAGAATTCATCGACAAGAAGGAGGAGTCTGAAGCGGCATTCTGGAGATTGAAGAGGGCAGCCGATTTATGGAGAGAAAATCGGGTAAAGCGCGTTTTGGCTCAAGAGGGAGAGAGTATATTTCGTACACTGGGGCGTATTCTGTACGTTATTTTGTGCATTATTTTTGATGGACTAATTCTGATAGAATTACCAATTATCATGGGTCGCTCAGCAGTCGCTTGGACAATCTACATCCTTCTACTGATTTTTGTTGTCAGGTTCCAGCATGAATATTACAAGAAATGGTTTGAAGTCGACATTAGTCAGATTGAGTTTGAGAGCCCTTGAGTGGAAAATCTGGATGCTCAATCCTCTCGAAGCGCCTGAATGAAGGCACGATGATTCCTACAGTGGATGTGAACACCATAATCGCCACTGCAATCGAGTATGTGGTAAGCACATTGGTAGTCTCAATCATCCATCCTCCCAGAACCGGCGCCAGTGGAATGAATATCAGAGAGCCAATAGCATCCAATGAGTTAACTCTGCCACGCAGGTACTGATCCACGCTGTCCGACATCGTGGTTCTCCAAATCACACCCAGAGTACCTCCAAGAGTACCCTCGATCAGCACGAAGATTAGGATTAACCAGAATGGGATTGGCATAGCCCAAATCAGCATGCACCAGGCAATACCTCCAATGAACATGTAGAAAACGGTACCTCTGGCCTCCTTGGGGATGGGTCTCATACCTGCAATCACCGAACCAATCATAGCACCCCCAGCTCCAAATGCCCCGAACAGCCCGAACTCCCTCGCTCCCAGACCCTTGTTCTCAATGATGAACGGGATCCCTATCTCAATCGCCGAGTCTCCGACATGCCATATCATGGCCATGACGATGCCCGCGAAAAGCCATGGTTGAGTCTTGACGAAAGCCCATGCCTCAGTCACCTCTTCTCTCAGACTCTCTACCTCCTCTTCCCTCTGAATAGGGATCTCTGAGATAGTCCACAAGACCACCCCACTGAAGAGGAAAGTCAGTACATCAAGGAATAGGCAAACCTCGATTCCCCACTGCTCGACCGCGACTCCTCCTATCAGAGGCCCCAGCATCCAAGCTGCCGTCATAGCCACACCTCTCAGGGCGTTAGCCTGAGGAAGCATTTCCTCTTCTACTAGATCCGGCACCAATGCACTGATGGCAGGAATTGAGAAGGCACCCGCACCTCCAGTGAGGAAGGTTATCACTAGTAGAGTCGTGATTACATCGAATCCTGCCATGAGAGCTAACATTGCTATCGCGACAAGTATCGCTTGGGAAAAATCTGAGATGAGCGCAACCGTCCTCCGTGGCATCCTGTCTACAACCATTCCTCCATACAGAAGCAAGGGGAGATGTCCGAGGAAGTAGGCGGTGAAGACCATCCCGTAGGCCTTGGGTCCACCAACTTCGGCTATGGTCCACCCCATACCGATGATGAATATCGAAGTGCCCAGCATGTTGACGCCGTTCCCAATCAGCAAACGACGAAACTCGGGTATCTTCCATGCCTCGGCCAGACTCACAAGAAAAATGCGCAAAAAGTTGCATTTCAATCTGCTTATTTGTAATTCCAAGAAAATACAAATTCCCGACAACCTAATCGTTTGACAATCGAACCTTGAATTTTGAAAAGTTAATTTATCATTTTAGTAAACTTTTCTTAAAATAATGTACGTTTGTCTAACATAATCTTATAATTTAGTGTATTCATACAATTTTATCCAATTTTAATACGCGTTTGCACCAATGATTATATCATTGCTGTTACGGGAGTGGCGGTATTGGAGTGAATGCAATGCTAGAGTCGACTGGGGAAGGGGCTACTACCACGTCTGCGGATACCTTGACATTGGAGAAATTCGGTTCGGAATCTGCTCGGATTGGAAGGGAGCTGGCTGACCAATATCACCGCTACCATATTGACACTGAGGAGGTTGATGATGTTGATCCATTGCCACATCGATTCTTAGTCGAAGTCGGTAAAGTAGGCTTGGCAAAATTCATCTTATCCGAAGTATTTCACTATGGTTTGAAACCAGATGTAATTCTCTCAAGGCCCTGCACATACGGTGTTTTCTCAGGTCCAGTAGGTGGGTTTGCACCACGCCCCAAACTATGTGTGGGATGTCTGAGGTGCACAGTCCAACATCCTGATTTTGTCAAAGTACTTCCAAATCCAGAACGTCTCGCTTTGGGTGACAAATATACAACTCACGGACACATTGCGGCTATTGACGAGGAATCAAAGAAAGGAATGGTGCCAGTTCGTGGTCAAGGATATCGAGGGAGGTTTGGAGGCCCTGGATTTGATGGGATGCTTACAGACATGTCAGAGATTGTCCGACCAAGCCGAGATGGTATACATGGCAGAGAGTTAATCGGAACAAGTGTCGATATCGGCACCAAGCCAATGCACCTTTCTTTCGATTCTGATGGAAAAATAGTTGGTAAGACTCCAGAAATGTTCACCATTCAAGTGCCATTTGTATTTGATGTTCCACCGGGCGATCTATCATCTCACAAGTTAGCTGAGATTCTAGACGCTACCAGCAAGCGAATAGATACATTGGCTTGCATGAATGCATCAGATGTCTTGGAATGGGGTCTTGATGCACCTCATATCGTTCCTATAGTGTCTGCAGAAAGTCCAGATTCTGCAATTTCATTCCCTAATGCTCGTCTGATAGAGATAGATGCCTGGAACAAGGATGCATGCGAAACTGTTCGTTCTTCTACTGAGGCGCTTGTTGGCGTCAGAATCGAGTTCACAGACGGTTGGCAAGAGGTGATGATGAAGGCTGTCAACAACCGTGTTGATGTAATCCACCTTAACGCTGACCTACATGGAAGAGGAACTGATGGCAGATTTGTCAGTGACCTGCTGAAAGAGGCACATATGTTGCTTATCGAAAAGGGTTGCAGGGACATGGTAACCTTGATTGGTTCAGGTGGAATTGTTAGCGCTGACCATCTTCCCAAGGCAATAATCAGTGGTCTGGATGCTGTCGCCCTCGACCTACCCGTTCTGTTCGCGTTACAGGGTAGATCACACGGCTCTTTAGAAACCCGAGAAGGAGTAAAGGGCACATTGCCAAGAAAGATGACCAAAGATTGGGCCGAGCAACGCCTGACCAACCTTTGTGGTTCTTGGAGGGACCAATTGCTTGAGATTCTCGGTGCTATGGGAATTAGGGAAGTTCGCCGTCTGAGAGGCGAATTTGGCCGTTCAATGATTGTCACCCATCTTGAGGATGAAGCCTTCGAAGGTATCGAGGGATATGTTAGCGGAGGTGCTGCCTGATGACCATAGTAAAACCAAGCCAGACACTTATCGAGAAAACCACCGGACTAATACAAGATGGAATGAACGCTCGGGCCTTTGGGGAATTCGGAATCCCCGAGGCTCTAGGTGATGCACGCTGGACTGATGAGTTAATCCTCTCAACATGGTATATGGCAGAGACAGGAAAGATTCCAGATGGTTTGAATTACAAAACTGGAAAGTCCGACGGTGGTTTTGATCGACTTGATTTCAAGTTCCTACCCGAGTCAGAATGGCTCGAACAATCAGTAGAGATTGGAACTACCTTAGACCTCAACCGTCGTGGAGACGCGAAGAGGAAATTAACTTGCGACATACCTTGGTATGGAGGCGGTATGTCGTACGGGTCGGTATCGGTTAATGTGATGATGTCCAGAGCCCGCAACGCTGCTAGATGGAATTCATTCATGTCAACTGGTGAGGGGGGATATCCCCTGCAGTTGATGGAGTGCAAAGAGAACGTAATTACTCAGGTGGCAACTGGATACTTTGGCGTAGAGGAAGAAACGATTCAAGCCGCTCCAATTGTCGAGTTCAAGTACGCCCAAGGTGCAAAGCCAGGGTTGGGTGGACATCTTCTTGCGGCAAAGGCAGGAGAAGAGGTTGCGAAGTTGAGAGGTAGTGTCCCTTTCGTCAGCTTGTTCAGTCCATTTCCATTCCATTCCACTTATTCTGTCGAGGATCATTCGAAGCACCTTGATTGGATTGAGACTGTTAATCCAACCGCTTTACTGTCTGTAAAAGTAAGTACACCACACGACGTTGATATGGTCGCAGTCGGCTCATTTTATGCAGGAGCTCATATCATTCATCTCGACGGTTCATACGGCGGAACCGGAGCCGCACCTGAAATCGCCAAGAAGAATATCGCAATGCCAATTGAACTAGCTATTCCAAAGGTGCACAAATTCCTGCAAGCAGAAGGTGTCAGAGACAGGGTTACACTAATCGCGAGTGGTGGAGTTCGGACCGCTGATGACATCGCCAAGGCAATTGCTCTAGGAGCAGATGGATGTGTTCTAGGAACAACTGACCTTGTTGGTCTAGGTTGTACAAGGTGCTCGAATTGTGAAGGGGGTCCTTCAGGTCGTGGTTGTCCATGGGGATTGACAACCACAGACGTCGAATTACAAGAATGGGTTCAACCAGATTGGGCTGCTGAGAGATTACACAATCTGTATTCTGCAATGCAATATCGCCTCCGCGATATTCTCCGTCAACTCCGTCTTTCGGATGTTAGTGAGTTGCGTGGCCGTACCGATTTACTGAGATACATCGGCAAGGAGGAAAGCGAATGATTGATCCAACCACAATCATCAACGCTCGCCGAAGGATGACTGCATCCCATCCGAAGTTTGAGAGAAGGGACGAGGATGCTGCCGAAGGCGGTTGTGGAGTAGTCGGCCTAGCCTGTGAAATTCCAGTTGCTGGTCGACATCTGTTCAATTCACTTGAACAAATGAGAAACAGAGGAAACGGAAAAGGCGGTGGAGTCGCAATGGTCGGTCTTGATGCCACCCAATTTGAAACTAATCAGAAGACCCTTGACTCAACATATCTCTATGCGGTTGCATACCTGAATAATCAAGTTCGTAACGATGTTGAGGAGCTGTTGGAGGAAGCCTACGATCTACATCACACTCACGAGATGCCAACTCTGGATACTTGGGAACAGGACCTACCTGCTTTGGACGTTAAACCACCTGACGTGGTGTGTTACTTTGTGACTCCAAAGGCTTCCAAAGTAGACGAATTTGTTGAGAACAGCCTCTCAGCAGTTGTCGACGCGGCCGACCGAGCCGCTGTCGAAGAGGAGTATACATTCCATACTACTCATGCTCTGAACGTAGAGTTCTACGCCAAGGACGGACGAACTGATGCCTTCGTCTTGAGCCATGGTAGAGATATTCTAATTCTGAAAATTGTAGGATACGCTGAAGACGTAATTCGCTATTATCACTTAGACGATATGACTGCTCACGTATGGATTGGTCACCACAGATACCCTACTCGAGGAAGGGTCACACATCCAGGAGGTGCACATCCATTCGGACAGGGTATCGATTGTGCTCTTGTTCACAACGGCGACTTTTCCAATTATGTCTCAGTGAAGGATTATCTGGCTCAGCGTGGTATGGAGCCTCTCTTCTTTACCGATACCGAAGTCGCAGCATTGGCATTCGATTTACACCGCCGAGTTTACAGATATTCTTTGGAGCACGTCATCGAAAGCCTCGCTCCTACAAGTGAGCTCGATTTTGTCATGCTCCCTGAGGAAAAGCAGGAGGTTTACGAAGCGATTCAGAAGACTCACATCCATGGTTCACCTGATGGTCCATGGTTCTTCATCATCGCCCAATCAGATGGACCCACACATCGTTTGTTGGGAATCACAGACACCTCGATGTTGAGGCCCCAAGTCTTCGCTTACCAACGCGGAGATGTTGGGATTGCTTTCTGCGGCTCAGAAAAACAGGTCATTGATGCAGTCCTAGAATCTCTAGCATCCGAAGACAAACGTTTCTGGAGGAGAGCGGACGAATATTGGAACGCTAGAGGAGGTTCATACACAGATGGTGGGGCCTTCATGTTCGATGTTATGTCAAATCCAGACGGTAGCAAGACATTGGTAATGCAGGACAAGTTTGGGGCAATTGTTGACACTACACCATCTGGTGATTACAAGGTTACAGAAGCGGGTTCCTATGCACTTACTTTGGAAACACCTAGAGCAACTTACGATGCACTAGTCGCCGGCTTGATTACAATGGATTGGTCCGAAGCCCGCGCTTGTTTAGAAGCAGTTGAACAAGCCGCCCCAACCAAAGGACGAGCATGGGTTTGGGATACTCTAACTCTCCTGCTCGACCGAAAATACGATTGTGGTAGTCTCAGAGAATCGGTATGGAAGGATTTAGTTGAGGGGGCGTTAATTCGTACCGTCGCATCATCTGCAGCAAAACCTTGCGCTGATTATATCGGACAGAAGACTGTCGGACACAGACCTGAGCCAGATAATCCCACTCAAGCCATAGTAGTTGATGCAATACCCTATCCAATTGAGGGTGTGGACTCCCTTGCGAGAGAATTGGTTGCAATGCATCGATTGGGCTGGAAGAATTTCGTAGTTATCAATTGCCAAGGGCACAGATTCATCGGCAATGGATTCGGACCGAATACAAGCGATGTCAGAATGGATGTATTGGGTGCTGTAGGAGATTACTTGGCTAGTGGTAATGATGGAATGACAATCCACATGCATGGAAATGGTCAGGATCAAATCGCTCAGATTCACAAGTCCGGCGAGTTGGTGATTCATGGTGATGTTGGGCAGTGCTATGGATATGGCTCCAAGGGCGGAGATATGTTCGTTCTAGGAAACGCTGCTGGTAGGCCGATGATTAACTCAGTAGGAGGTCCTCGATTGGTGATCAACGGGACTGCACTTGACTATCTTGCTGAATCCTTCATGGCCGGAGATCCACTCGACGGAGGCGGTTTCGTTATCATCAATGGTCTAGAGTTCGGTAGGGACGGTTCAATGAGTGCTTTGGAAACTCCATACCCTGGTGGAAACCTCTTCTCGCTTTCCAGTGGTGGTGCTATATATGTTAGAGACCCACACAACCGATTGTCTTCTTCACAACTGAATGGTGGAGAGTTCACTGAATTAAAGGAAGCTGATTGGGAAGTAATCGAGCCATTGTTGATTCGTAACGAAGAGCACTTCGATATTCCTCTCGAGAACCTTCTCACAGTAGGCGGGGAGCGTAAAAGCCCATACGAAATCTACCGCAAGATTGTTCCAGTCAAGTCGAAGACATTGCATGCAGAAGCAGCATGGGTAGGTCATCACGACGATTGAAGGTTAGAAAAGGCGATAATTGATGGCCTATCTCTCTCCTTGAGAGCCGTGAATAACAGTAAGCGAGTGGCACTTCTACTTGTCACAACCCTCGTTTTCGCCCCTTTTTCTAGCGCTGATAAACATGGAATAATCGAAACCGAGGAGTCCGATATTGAGGAATATCACCAACAAATAGAGGAGTTGTTGAGTCGTTGGCAAATACCCGGCGGACAAGTAGTAGTCTTGCATAATGGTTCCTTTGTCATGACTGAGTCATTCGGTTTTGCAGATGTAGAAAATAATATTCCAGTAGGAAATAATTCTAAATTTCGCATCGCCAGTTTATCCAAAGCAATTACCGCCGCTTCAATATTGACTCTAATTGAAGATGGAAGTCTAAATCTTGACGACAAAATGGTGGATCGAATCCCACATTTGATCCCCGAACCATTGGATGGATGTGATTATCCCAATTTTGAGCTTGGTTTCTCTATCGATGATGTGACAATTTCACATCTGCTGAACCACAGAGGGGGTTGGGACTTGAGTTCGGACCCTACATACTGGCATTGGAACACCTGGCATATCAGAAATGATCCTTGTATAGACAAAGAAGGACTCAACTCTCAATACGAAAATGGCAACACTGCTCCAATGCAGATGGAGAGTGTACTAATGGAATGGCTTAGGCACCCACTCAATTATGAGCCAGGTACGGATTATGTTTATTCTAATATCGGATACCAAATTCTCGGCCAAATTATCGAGCAAATTAGTGGACAAAGCTACGAATCATACGCTATAGAAAATGTTCTGACACCAATGGGCATAACATCAATGGAAATTGGAATGACAATGCCGGACCAAAGAGATCCAAACGAAGTATTGTACTATGATTATGAGGACGACCGAAGTTTGTGCCATTTCCCATCTGGAACTGATGAAGAGGGCGATCCTGTTTTTGATTACGCAGCAGATCCAGACTGTGGCGATTTTGTATTGGAGGAGAAAGATGGAGGCGGGGGATGGATAAGTACCACCTCAGATTATGCTAAATTCATAGCCCATCTCGATGGAACTCTATTCACTAGTGTTTTCTCAGATCCGTTTGAATTCTTCATTGGTAACCCTAGTGCCCCTTCCGTGGGTGGTTACTATGGAAGAGGAGTATACATTGCTTCTACTGACACCCAAGTTTGGAATCACAACGGGGCATTTTCTGGTTCCTCAACGGCGTTCAAACGAGACGTCACAGATTCTGGTGAATCTGTCATTTCGGTCCTATTTATCAACACAAGACCAACCAGTTCAGAAACCATAGACGGTAAGACTTGGAAATCAGACCGCTACTCTACAATAGGTAAAATGATGCAAATTGATTATTCAGATATTGAATATTTGACCGATTCAACAAGTCAAGAGGAACTCATTAATGATGCCGATTCGGAAGACAATAATTCCATACTTAAACTCTCATCAATCACGGCTATTCTGACGGTTCTGTTAATCGCAATCGTCGGTCTAAGGATAGCAAAAAAAACTAATCGACTTTAATTTTCAGTTTCTTCTTCAATTATTCTCAATACTTCGTCGGCACAACCCCATGAAAGTGTTACACCTGCTCCTCCATGTCCATAATTATGGATGATTAGGGTGCCATTTACTTTCTCGGATTCTAGACGAACTTCACTTCGTGAAGGACGAAGCCCAACTGATTCTCCAATTATCTTGCTACGGTCAAGTTCCGGCCAAACCGCTTCGCATTTTTGCAAAATCGTTTCACGGTCAGAATCACGTAAGTCAAGGTCCCAATCATCACTTTGAGCAGTTCCCCCAAGAACTGTACAATCTCGCCTAGGTATAGTATAGGTCAAAGTCTCAGGTTGTTGGTCAAATCGGCCAAATCCAGGGTCTTGGTCAATGTAGATTATTTGACCACGAACCGGTTTAACCTCTGTATCTTGACATAGTTCTCTGGCTCCAATCCCACTACAATTTACAATAATCTCTGCCGAAATTTGCGTCAAATTTTCTACTTCATTTTCTTCGACAATTCCACCTAAATCACGTGTACGTTGTAATAACCAAGGCATGTAGTGATGCATTTCTATGATTGGCGATTCGAATTCCCAACCGAAAATCCATCCTTCTGGGATTTCATCTGAGTCTAGTACTCGAAAGTGAGTAATCTCTTCTCTCCAGCCTGGAAGTTCCACAACTTCACGCAGATATTCCCTACCATATCTCATAGTAATTCCTGACTTAGGCTCGACTTCACCCAATCTCATTAATTCAGTATAAGTTTCAGCACCCCATCGATCTGTTTTTTCAACTGGATGCGCCAAGAATGGATACCATAGTGCTGCAGCTGTATCCGATACTAAATCAGGTGAAAATTCTCTAGCCATAACCCGAACCCTATGACCGGCCTCTAACAACCGGATTGCAGAAGAGAGGCCGGATACACCAGCTCCAATCACCACGCAATCCATATCTCTTCGGAGTTGAACAATCACTTCACATCAACGGTCCATAAGTGTCTTGAGATACCCCATCCTGTCGAGTACAGCCGATAGTATGCCGAAGGTCAGAAAACCCAAGAGTGGATGGTATATTCCACGCAAAAAAAAGCGTCGAACAGGACCTAGAGTGGCTCCTAGTGAAAGGGGCCTTCCTCCTTGCCCTGCTTGTGGGGAGTGGTCGATGCAGAAGGATAACAATCGGG
>CAZKVK010000025.1:0-17962 GCA_964556195.1 uncultured Candidatus Poseidoniales archaeon | reverse complement strand
ATGGTGCCCAGAAAATCATAATTGTCCCTGGATACGGAATGGCGGTAAGCCAGTGTCAGCACCAAGTAAAGGAGTTTGCAGATTTAATATCGGAGAAGTTCGATACAGAGGTAAAGTATGCCATTCATCCGGTTGCTGGTCGAATGCCAGGTCACATGAATGTGTTACTAGCGGAGGCAAATGTTCCTTATGAGCAATTAATCGAAATGGATGAAATCAATCCAGAGATGACCGAGGCCGATATCGCACTAATTATTGGCGCAAACGACACCTGCAATCCAGCGGCGAGGACCGGAGAGGGTCCATTAGCAGGTATGCCGATAATCGATGCCGACATGGCTCGTACCGTTGTCATCATCAAGAGAAGCCTATCGGTTGGCTATGCTGGTGTAGATAACGATCTATTCTATATGGACAAAACTATGATGCTTTTCGGTGATGGAAAGAAGATGATGAACGAACTCAATGCCGCAGTAAAGGAGTTGTAGATAGCAACGCCTCCCAAGGGGAGGCGAACAAGCAAGGGTTATGTGTTTGACGAGGCCGCAAAGATAGCAGGAGGTCGAGATGATGGTACGTTCAACAAGACTCATGGTTGCTTTATTCATGGTCGGATTACTTGCCATCCCTGCATTCGCAAATAGTGGAGGCCCCCCTTATCTCAATTCTGAGGACAATGAAACTGCCAAGTATGGTTGCACCTGTCATGGTAACGGTGTATCCGGAGATCGTGCTGTTGTGATGATTTCAGGAGTTCCTGTAATGTACGAACCAGACATTGACTATCAGATGATCATAACTGTTGCTGACTCGGTCACATTAGCTGGAGCCGACGGCAATGAAAAAGCTGGATTTTTGCTTACTGACAATGGCGTTGGAACCTTCTCGTGGGAATCTACTGAGGATATCCGTGAAGCTGAAGACGACCCCGCAGCCATCTCTCACACAGCCACTGGAAACGGAGTTTGGACATTCACCTGGAAATCACCTTCAACTGATGCAGGTACAGTTCATTTTAGCCTAGTGGGCAATTCTGTTGACAATAGCGGATTACCTGATGAAGGTGATTATTGGAATATCTTGACCTTCTCGATAAATGCACCAGGGTCAATTGTTGCTGGAGATAGCGATGCCACCTTGCAAACTCGAACAATCGCAGTGGGAGATTACCAAACTCTATTCGTCCTTGAAGAAAGTGAGGCTGAAAAAGAAAAAGAGCGCCAAAAGCACCTTTCAGACGCGGTATTTGAAAGTGGCAATCTGTTCTATTGGACCTCTCTAACCGCACTTATTGTAGGTGCAGTCTTACAGCGTGAAATTATGGAAAGGCGATACAGTCCAGGGCCGGAGTACCTTGCTATGGAATTGGCCTATCCACAAGGCATTAGGCGTGGATTTGTAGCATTATTAGCATTCTTCTTTGCAGTCGATTGGACAGCCAATGGGAGTCAACATGACTTCATTATTGGATGTGCTTGGTTCATAGCCGCTTGGGCCTCATACGGAGTGTATAGAACTGTACGTTCCGCCAAAGCAGAACCTACCGTTCACGACGTGATGTAAGATGGGAAATAGAAGCCTAGTCGACCGTACTCCGGTCGCTGGCCATTTGCAAGATTTTCATTCGATAATTCGCAGAGCGGCATTTGTTTTCCTTACCGCTTCTGCTATCACTACAATTTGGATAGAAACGATTCTTTTCGATTGGGCACTATCTCAATCGCCTTCTGGTGCATTATCTGTCTATGGCCCATACGATTGGATAGAAATGAGATTCATGGCTGTAATCATTGTTGCTTCGGTAATTACGCTTCCATTTTTCTCTCTCGATTTGAGATTATTTGCAAATTCTGGCCTTCTTGCAAACGAGAAAAGGTGGTTAGATTCATACTTAATATTGAACACAGTAATTGTTCCAAGCATTTTGTATTGGGTGTGGTTTAGTATGATTCCAAATTATATTGAAGCGGGCATTCAGTTAGACTCAATATCTGATGTCAATCCAAGATATGACGCCTCAGAACTTTTCTCCTTGGCTAGTGGAATTTCTTGGATCTTGATACTTGCCTTTACCTCAACTCTTTTCCTTTCTCTTTCTAGATTATTCGGTTTGGTGGAAGAAGGGCGAAGTAGATTCCGAAACAGAGTTTTGGCGATTGTAGGTGGTTTACTTATTTTGACTCTTCCAGAAATCTTCGAAGGGCTTCGAGTTTTGATTGCTATAGGTGTAATGATCACAGCGGAAGTAATTTCTCGAACGACTCCTGACGGACCCTTGGGTACACGCAATCCCGAATTCGTTCCGCTGGTTGACAAGGACGGTCACATACAGAGAATAGCCATAGCAGATTGCTCATGTGAAGGCGCCTGCCCTTCCTTTAACGAAGATTGGCTCCAACAAAAAATACCAATATTGCAGCCACGTGCTTTGTGTTTGGACAAGAATGAACAAATGGCCTTGAAAGAGATGCTGATACGTAATTCCGTAAATCGATTGACAATTACCGGATGCAATGGCTATCCTTTACCCACCGAAATACGTTCAATGATCGATTCAAATAGCATTATATTAGACGGACTAAATTGGTTAGATGAACCTAATTCCCAACATGAAAGTTGGAGGAAACAATCTTTGCAGTTTTATTCCGCTGAATACCGAAAGTCCCCATGAAATTGAATCATTTTCAATTCAATAGTCCGTTCCCTTCAAGGGAACGGAGATGTCCGTTATAGGTATGAGAACACTCAGAGCAGTGCTGGCGGCATTGTTGTTGCTAGGTGCTCTATATGTCCATCTCAATTCCGAAACCGTCGATGAATGGGCATCTAATCAAGGAAGTTCTGAAGATGACGACGGCCTTTCTCTAATAGGTGTTCAAGCTGAAGAAAGATGGTTAGTTCTGCAAGTTGAATTTCCAAATAGCCAATTTTCAACTACCTCCGCTTCCGATATTCTCATTGGAGAAGGTTCAGCTGAGGAATATATCCAACAGATGACTGCTGGCGAGTCCTCATTATCTGTGACATTATTTGACGAAGTATGGCAAGCGCCTCATGGAGTGGAAAATTGGGGTGAAGACGTCGCAGGGGAGAGAGACCATGGTGCAGATGGTAACGGCGCAGAGACTTTGCTAAGAGACGTTGCAACGAATCAATTGCAAGAAACAGACCTATCAAATTGGGATTTGAATGAGGATGGTGTAATTGATCGAATACTAATTTTGCATTCCGCACAACCTCAGGAAACGAATGGCGGTCCCAATTCACTTTGGAGTCATTTCACAGGGATGCAGGAACCTCTAGAAATTGGAGATTGGAGATTTGAGCATTTTACAATCGCTTCAGTGCATTCTGGAGTAGGTACAGTTGTCCATGAAATGCTCCATCAGATGGGTGCACTAGATTTGTATGATGTTCACAGTGATTTACCGACCAGTAATTGGAATGGAATTGGTGATTGGGGGATCATGGCAAGTGGGAATTGGAATGGTAATGGTGCGACACCATCCATGCCATCCTCCTCCACTTTGGATTTGATTGGCGTTAAAAGAGGGATACAAGTTGAAATGAATTCAGACAGCACACACACCATTGAAGGAATCTCCACCGGTGGTTCTTACTTGGATGTGCCAATTGCGCCAAATGAATGGGTACGTTTCACTCTTAGGGTTAATTCGGGATTTGACTCCGCTCTTCCTGGTCACGGCGTTATTGTAGAAATTCAAGACCGAAATAATGGAGACGAAAGTAACAACCTTGTCAATACTGACCCCAATACAGCATGGCTGAAAATCATCGAAGCTGATGGAGATGCAGCACTTCAGAGAGGCCGGGATAGTGGCGATCCCGGTGACGCCTTTTCCGAAGGTGCTCAATTGGGCGCTAATGGGATGCAGATACGCGATAGTCGCGGTCGTTTGGTGCATTGGACTGCAACAATTGATTCGATGACTTCCGAAAGTGCCACTATCAGTTTTGATTTTCCGATTAATCCCTCAACTGTGGACGTATTGCCACCGCGAGGTCCATTGGAAATACTCGGCCTTGAATCGGTTTCTGCAACTATAATCGCCGAAAAACCATGCCAGTTAACAATCGATGTATTCACCTCATCTAATTCGGCCGGAGTTGCTCCAAGGGTAGTTTCAATCGAACAAGGAGCATCCACAATAGAACTTACCACCTCTAGCCAAATGGATCAAGATTCGGGTTACCTCCGAGGTGTCGTTGGTTGTGAAGGGGAAGAGAATTGGCAGATTGATTTAGACTGGTATTCAATAGGTCATCGAATAACCTCGAACCATCTTACTGCAATCATCCCTTGGGATGAAAATTCTCAGGTGACTCTTCCTACATCTTGCTCCGGTGAAGAATCGCGAACATACTCAATCGCAGTTGAAGGTGCACTTTCACGAATCGCCAACGTTCAAACCGAAGGTGAATTGCAGGCTTGCCCAGAGATCTTACTCAATATCGCCCCAGACGGATTATTGACTCCGGGAATGATTGCAGAAGGAGAACTTGTTTTTGTTGATTCATTTGGCCTTGAACAAAGAGTTCCTGTAACTCTTACTGCACAATCATCCTTCAACGGAGAGAGTCCTCTTTCTTGGCTAGTGCAACCCAGCAATGCAATTATGATGATTTTCATCTTACTTGCTATTTCTTTGGTACCGGGTTCTAATAATAAACCAAAGGGCCAAAATGCAACCATAAACGAAGAAGCAGATTCGCAATTGTTGTGAATTAAAAACAATCAACGTTTACTCGGATTTGACCATCGTGAGTCGGCAGGAGGCCTAGTTATTGCTAAATAATTCCATGAGTTACCTTGTCCGACGGGATGTAGCCAAATTTTATTCACGCCAGAGGCTAGCCTAGATGAAAGGCAAGCTCCGGCCCAATCCCTTGGTGCATCCTCAGGTAAAACAACGAGGAAAGGAGCGTGATCTTCTCCAAGAGGCTTGTCGTAACATCTCCACCTACTCCCATACTTGAAACCTGGTCGAATAACCATGCCTCTGTTTAGTAAGTCAGAGAGTATCATTGCACCTTCCGATAGTGGATTCAACCCTTGTACAATTTCACATGTGATTGAATCTAGATGGATCCCTCCTTCGGTTGGAACCCCTAACTGTTCGATGTGCCAATTTTTAGATGAAAATAGCATCCCATCTGCCGAAGAAATACCTCCAGATAAATTAGCCAAAGATTCTGTAGCACCAGTTCCTTGAAATGTACCTGTGGGTGTTTCAGATGATAGTTGGTATGTCACTACACTCAATTCTTCATCAACAACCAAAACTTCGGGGATTCTACCAGAATTCCTAACCCCAATTGTCCATTCATACAATTCAACTGCATCTAGTTTGTCGGATTCGTGGAACCACCTTACTTCTGAGGCTGCCTTACCACTTCTTGGGTGAGTATCTGATGACCATCTTGCAGCCCATGAACGCGGATGAATCTGTAGAGAAAATTGGTCCAAATTTTGAGATAGTACAATTTTGTTTCCCGGAACCCGAAGGGCCTCAAGAACGGAGTATTCCTGCAATAACATTGAGTTTTGAGTCATGGCTTTTTGTACCCAATCGTTAGTCGGTAAATCCAAATTTCTGTGATGGTGAACGAACAATGTCTCTGCAGGAGATAATTCTAGTGAACCATCCCTGGATGGCCTTCCAATGGCCGACTTTTGCCATAGTCTCTCGGCAGCCGGACCTTCATAGACCCAACCCGTAGCAATACCCGCCATACCTCGCCGAGGGAACTTGCTCGCTTGAGTCCGTCGGTCATCATTTGACTCCTTAACCCCCCAAAACTCATTCGTCTCCTGTTCCGCGAAGAGTCATGGCGATTGACGAAGATGCCGTCTCCCGCACCGAAGCTCTACGACGATTACGTTCATGCCTCAATGCTATGGAAGGTTCTCAGGTGACATTATTGGGTGATGTGATGTTAGACAGATACCACCACGGATATGCGAATAATCTGAATTCAATAGCACCTGTTCCTGTTCTGAAGATTTTTCAGACTGATGAGAGCCCCGGCGCGGCAGCCCATATTGCACGAGGGCTAAACTCGATTGGACTGGATGTTGATTTTCACACATTTGTCGGTGATGACCGAGAAGGCAATGCGATTGTCGATATGTTGAATCAAGATGGTATCTCAGTAAATGGAATAGAATCAGTTTCAGAAAGACACACACTTGTCAAAATTCGATTCTTTGGTAGCCGAGAAAGTCTACTTGACGACAGTCAAATCTTACTCCAGGCAGACAGAGGGCCGCTTGAACCAATTGAGGGCTCAATGTCTGAGAAATTAGCCAACAATGCAATGAAAGAATTGGATAATAGTTGTGCCTTAGTCATCTCGGATTACGATAACGGTGCCGTTACCGTTGCCAGTGCTTCAAAATTGATTGGAGCAGCTGCCAAGAACGGTATACCAGTTATCATGGATCCAAAATTAACAGGTCTAGAACGCTCCAGAGGCGCAACGGTAGTTCTTGTTGAAATGAGAGGTATGGAATTGATGCGTCGACGCTTGGAGTCTTCAGATGCAGCAACAGCGGCATCGGAATTAATTGCAACCTATGATTGGGATGCACTTGTCGTCTTAGGTGGAATTAATGGTGTAACCCTCTATCAATCCGATGGAGATAATCTCCATTTCGATTGCTCGGCATCAGCACCGAAGCAACAAATTGGCTTGCACGACGCAGCTGCCACAGCACTTGCAGTAGCATTAGGAAACGGATTGCCAATGGAAGACGCTGGCTTACTAGCAGCTGCGGCGTGTGATTGTATTCTAACAGCTGAAGCAAGTCAAGAATTCGTTGATATCGACACACTAGGAACCTGGTTAGATGAAATGGTATGGCAAATGCATATTTCTGAAAGATAAATCGATCACAACTGCATGAGGTTCAAGACCGATTGGCTAACCCAATCTAATGATGAAGCACCACTGGGGCGCTGTATTTCTGTCTGTTTTTGCATTACTTTTGCTATGCAACAGTGTTCAAGCAAATCCAACAACTGAAGGAGATCCCGCCTTAATCAGTATAGACGTAGAAAACGGAGAGTATTCATCAGGATCAATATTTTTCTCTGGAATTATTGAAGATGATGAAGAACCAATAAACGTATTTTGGAGGGTTTCCAAAAATGGTGCGGAATTCGATGGTGGAGACTTGCTAGAATCCTTGGTTGAAATAACGTCTACTAGTAGCCGTGAACAATGGACTTGGTCCTTTGAATTATCATTCACCGCTACCGGACAATGTGCATGTTATGTTAGTGTACATACTATCGACAATACTGAATTAGAAATTATTGAAACAAGAGTGGTATTCATGGTTCAAGAAAATACAACAGGTCTGATTGGATTTTTGTTAGACAACGATCAATCCGGTGAACTTATCGATTCAACAATGGAAATTAGTGGTTGGCTTGGAACCTATCCAGAAGGAGAGGTCAGTATTGAAATCGTGGGCTCTTTAGCCCAGAGTCTAATACAATCCTCTCATGTTCCGCAATCCACTATCTGTAGTCAACCATCCATTACAGCAGAAATCCACCAATTTCCTGCTGGTGATTTCAAAGTTGTTTGGGATATTTCAGAAAAACTAGATGGTTGGTTCCAAGTAAGTCTGATAGGTTGCCCTTCAAGCATCTCAAATACTGAAGGGGCAATACATGATTTCTCAATTCGTGTAAACAACGAACCCCCTGTAATCAAAATCTCCGGAATTGATTTTGCCGTAGAGGATGACACTTGGCATATATTCGATGCAACACTAACTGAGGATCCATATTGGGGCCGAACTGAGATGTACTATGTTTGGACACTCAGACGTCCTTCACATTCTGGAACCATACCCGTTGACGTGAAGATGGGAGAAGACCTCAACACTTACTCAATATCAGGAACCCAATCAGGAAATTTCACTCTTAGTCTAACCGTTTATGACAAAGGGGGGCTATCTTCTGAACAAATGATACTTTTTGATATTGAAAACACCGTTCCGACAGCTTCACTGATCATCGACGGAAAACCCATTGTCGATGGTCAAGAAGTTAGATTGTCGAATCCGTCAAATACACAATTAGATGCAACTGAAAGTACGGATACAATCAACGATAAGCCCGGTTTGAGATGTATTTGGCTATTGGATAATTCTCCACTTTACGAAGGATGTGAGCGTTCATTCTCTTGGGTTGAGGGAGAAGATTATCGCGCAGATCTAACCCTCGAGGTAATTGATGACGACGGTGAAGTTACTACTATTTCTGTGATATTAGTCCATCCTGATGAAGTAAAGCCATTTCCAATTGCTTTGGTAATTTTCGCATTTAGTGCATTATTCCTAACTTATGCACTAGTTAGTAGATTTCGAGGGAATAATGAACAATCCATACCAAAGTGGAAATCCTGACTTTTCTCAATATTGTTAGAATTTTTCATCCCACAGTCCTAAGAATACCCTGCTTGTCGCGAAGGCGTGAGTAGTATGGCTAGCCTGCCTTTTACTGAGTCAGAATACAGAGCACGACAGTCTCGTTTCCTCGCTCAGATTCCTCAGGATAGTCTAGTGCTTATCCCTACAAACCCAACTTCTGTACGGTCTAATGACGTCCACTACCCTTACCGTGCTAGTTCCTACATTCTCTACCTCTGTGGTTGGTCAGATCCGGGTACTGTATTGATGGCAAAACATGATGGTAATGATTGGATAGTCTCACTATTTGTTCAGCCCAACGATACAAATGCTGAGATTTGGGAGGGAAGACGGATAGGAGTCGAAGGTGCTTCTTCTGGATGGCCTATTGACGATGCCCATTCTCTTTTGCAACTGAAGGAACTTGTAAGTGAATCTTTGAATGAATCAAATGGGGTTTACTTGATTCAACAATTAAATCCAGAAATCGACGAATTAGTCAACGATGCATTGACATCAAAGAGTAGGCAAAGAAATACTTACGGAATGGGTCCAATAAGCATAGTCGACCCCTCATCTATTTTGGATGAAATGAGGATGTGCAAATCTGAGGCGGAAATAGAAATAATGCAAAAATCAGCAAACATTGCTTCTATGGCACACTCTCTAGCCATGGAAAAAACTCAGATTGGTGTTGGAGAATGGGAAATTCAGGCTATAATCGAAGGTTTTTTCCAATCTCATAGTTCTCAATGGAGTTATCCTTCAATTGTGGGTGGCGGCGATAATGCTACAATTTTACATTATCACGCAAATAACAAACCAGTCGCTGACGGTGAGTTATTACTCGTAGATGCTGGTTGTGAGGTAGATGGTTATGCTTCAGACATTACCAGAACGTGGCCAGTTAATGGGAAGTTTTCTGAATCGCAAAAGGAAATTTATAATCTTGTTTTGGAGGCTGAACTTGCCGGAATTGAAGCATGCCAAGTAGGGGCCCCCTGGAACGCTTCTCACAAAGCCGCTATGGAAGTAATTTCAAGGGGTTTGATTGAATTAGGAATTCTTGACTGTAGTTTCGAGGAAGCCATGGGTGATGATTTGGACGGGAAAACACGACAATTTTTCATGCACGGTACAAGCCACTCTCTAGGTCTAGATGTACATGATGTCGGAGTAACTCGACCAGGTGGAAAGGGTGACGGCATCTCACTAGAGGAGGGAATGGTTCTAACTGTAGAACCTGGGATTTACTTTGCTTCATGGAGGAGTGACATCCAAGTTCCCGAAAGGTATTCAGGGATTGGAATTCGAATCGAAGACGATGTATTAATCACTAAAAATGGACCAGTAGTATTAACTTCTAATTGTCCTAAGAAAATTTCAGAAATCGAAGCATTGGTTGGCTCAGGGTTGTGATTACTTGGCCGTTTGGCGCGATATTCTTGAAGGTCAGTTGAGTGAAACTCCCCCTAGGCTATCCGTTGAGGAAGCAACCATCCTCTACGAAGATGCTGATCAAAACGAACTGTTGCATGCTGGATTATTAATGCGTAGAAAGCGTATTCCGGGGAACAAGGTAACCTATCTTGTAGATCGTAATGTTAACTACACCAATGTCTGTACAATTAATTGTCAATTCTGCTCATTTTATCGCCCACCAGGTCATGAAGAAACTTACACTCAATCTCTTGAGCAGATCAGTGCAAGATTCGCAGAGTTAGAAACTATAGGTGGTTCAAGGGTATTAATGCAAGGTGGAGTAAATCCCGATTTGCCCTTGGAATGGTATACAGGCTTGATATCAGAACTAAGGGACAAACATCCATCTATAGATCTGGATTGTTTTTCTCCTATCGAGATTGAAGGCATTGCAGAGGTTTGTGAATCATCTACCAAAGACGTCCTCCGTCGTTTGAAAGACGCTGGTATGCATGGCTTACCAGGAGGTGGGGCGGAGATGCTTGTAGACGAGGTCCGATTAGATGTATCTCCAAAGAAAGGTAGCGCAGACAATTGGCTTAGGGTCATGGAAGAGGCACAACAGCTTGGGATGACTACTTCTGCGACAAATGTAATTGGTTTTGGCGAGAGTAATTTACATCGTGTTGAACACATGGAGAGAGTAAGGGAACTTCAGGACAGAAGTTTGAAACAAGGATTAACAGGATTTACTTCCTTCATTGCGTGGCCAGTACAATTGGAAAATAATTCATTTGGCAAGAGGAATAAGGGCCAAAACAGGATTCAATTAGGGGCTGGGGCACATGAATATCTACGCCACGTTGCCATTGCTAGACTTTTTTTCGACAACATACTGCATATTCAAGCATCTTGGCCTACAATGGGTATGGGTGTTGCACAACTTGCTCTATTTGCAGGGGCCGATGATGCGGGCTCTACAATGATGGAAGAGAACGTAGTCTCTGCATCTGGAACTACAAAAACACTAGCAGGGGAAGACGAATTACAACGAATAATATTGCGAGCTGGTTTCTTTCCCCAGAAACGTGACTCCGATTACAATCACTTAGAAACGCAAATCATCGATGAAGGGGAGTTAGCTTGCCCCCCTCCTCTACAACCTGCATAATCAATCTTTAGTTTCTTCAGATCTTGCGGCTCTAAGTGGCAATTGATTGATTGTAATTTCCTCATCAGTTTGAGGTATAATTACAGGACTTACCCACCTTATCCTCATACCTTGCCAAATTGCGTGTAGATGAATTTCCCAATGTAATGCTATAACTGAGGAATAGATGGTTCCGGGCCATCTCTGTTCCGGGCCATTTAATCTGATTGGAATCTCTTTACTGGTTTCTATTCTCCCCCTCGCCCGAACTCTCATTGGCTCTAGTAGTAAGATTCGTGAATAATCAACTGCTAAGGGGGTGGACTCCCCAACACCAGTTCCATGCTCTTCTCCTCCTGTCAATCTTTTTTCTGGTAATACCGTCGACATACCTGGTGGCGGCTGACTTCCTTCTGGCCGATTCGCTGATTTAAGCATGGTTTTTCTTTCAGGTATTGCGACTCCTGCCTGAATTCTAGCTCCCACGAATTCAACTTTATCAGGTAAATTTAATTTTTCAATTTCCACCCACCCATCACCAATATTTAATTCGAGTTCAGGGTTGGAAATGGGGGAATTGATGTATCTGTTCTGTCGATTAATATCTCGAGAATTTGCATATATCCGAATGATGATTGGTAATACGAAGATCGGGAATGTGAAGAACAATAATTTGGGGTAGTCCAAAGGTCCAATTTTATAGGTCCCTTGGGTTAGCCAAGAAAGAATTGGCACTTCTTCCAATGCTGGGGCTATGGCATGAAGAAAGAGAGAAAAAATCAGTAAAAGTACGGTTGGAGAAATTAATTTTCTTGCGAATGCGTGTAATGGATCAGGTTCAATATACCAACCATTCCTCGTTTTCATCAGAAATGGCAATGTTGCCGTAGTGGTTACAGATTGGATTCGTGGAAGATGCGCATCATTTTCGGTAAGGTTTCTCCATTCTACTAGCCAACCCGATTCAGAACCGATTTTGAATGGGGTTGGGGGTTGAGAATTAGATTCCACAATAACCTCAGTAATGGGTAAGGAACTGGGTTCGGCATTGGTATGGTCAAAGGGAGGATATCTAATTCTCTGAACAGACTCCATTTTATCAACCCCAAATTAACGCAGTAGCTGCTTTTGATGCTAAACGTCGAAATTCTGGTACCTCTTTTAACATCTTTATACCGAGGGGAATCGGATTGTCGATATCTCCGAGTTGATTAATCAATTCAATTACTTCTGGTTGTGACCAAACGATGAATAATTCATCCAATTCCTCGTCAGTTGACTCACTAAGGAACACGTTACGCAACGCTCTAGATTTATTTTGACTTCTTCTCAGGATAGAAATCGTAGAATTCAACTCCTGTATAGTAGTATGTTTGAAATCATTGGATTTAACCACTTCAACAATTTTTTCCAGCATTAAATCCACTTGGTCGAAGCCTTTCCCTATTCCTCCTCCAGTTGTAGGCTTACATAATCCAGCAGCATCTCCAAATACTGCAACTCGATTAATGACGGGTTTGTGAATTAAACCGGATGGTACCGGCCCGCAATATCTTCCAATCTCCTTACAATTGGAAAATTTATCTCCCCAATTTGGAGATGTCATTAGAGAATCTAACAAATCTTCACAGGATTTTTCACCTAATTTGTCTGGTAAAGTCCAGTTTCCGATCCTAGTTGTATTTCCTGATGGAATGGCCCAAGCGAAAAACCCAGGCGCTATATCTTCCCCAGTGAAAAGATCCAGTCTACCTTCTTCTCCCTGATATCCAGTGACCTCAATCTGGAACCCAATCATCAATTCCTTTGGCCGGCCCATTTTGAAATTCCTGCGAACCCAAGAGTGTGCTCCATCTGCTCCACAAAGCAAACGACAGGAAAAATGTTTGATTTTACCATCGACATCGATTGAAATTTCTACTCCTGAATCTGAAACAGTTGCGTTAACCGGTTTAGAAGACAGCAGTAAATCAGCACCTGAATCTAATGAAAGTTGAACCACTCTTTCATCGAATAATTTTCGACAAACAGACCACGTTCTTGTTGTTTCGGAATTCCCAATACGGATTTCAGTACCTGATGGACTGTACATTCTAGCGCCCCAAATCCTTGTCAATACAGTATCAAATGCTCCAATTCTGTCCATTGCCGATGGGTTTACCATTCCAGCACATTGAAACGGCCTCCCAATCTCTGCATGTTCTTCAACAAGAAGAACAGTCAATCCCTTTTCAGTCAACTTCCATGCAAGATAGCCGCCTACAGGTCCAGCGCCGATTACAATTACGTCGTAATTGTCTCTAAGCAATCACTACACCACCTAGTCTTGGACTCAAGGTTGTGTTGCCGTCTTGAACTTATGATAATATCATTTCTTTTGTTGCCGCTTTCGTGATTGAATCATCTTCTTCATTCTGTCAATCAATCCACTAGCATCATTCTTCGTGATTTCGTCAATCGTGGTGGTGTCCGCCAATGCCATTGCGTCCTCGATACTAATTTGCAAATTTTCTGACATGGATTTTATTGTAGCAACCTGTTTTTCTGTTGCGGGAGAATTTTTATCAATCGTGATTAATTGATTAATTAATTCGCTAGCGGTACCCTCTCTTCCTCCCGTTAATTCCTCCAAATCTTTGTGTCCTACTGCTTCCAGAAGTTTATCCAGGTCAACTGCGTTTTTATCTGCCAATCTAATTATCAAGGCCATTTGTTTTTCACTAGGAGGGATTTCACCATTGTTGGATTTATTGAGATCTTCAATTATCCTTCTAGCATCTTCTCCGGTTAGATCGTCAATATGTTTTCCTTGAAATAATTCTGATTTTGTTTCTTCGGGCAAACGAGAAATTCTATTTTCGATAAAATTTAACTGTTTTATTGTCGGCTTTTGCTTACGCAATTCAAGGGCGTTATTATGCATATTTCGAAAATCTGAAACAAATTGGTGCCAGACAATCGCTCCACTGGTATTTCCCTCTTCAACCCTGTCTAAATTAGACTCCATCAATGCAGTGAACCTTGGGGTGAACAATCCTTCAGAAATCGTGCCGGAAGAATTCTCTTCTGAACCATAAAACGGAACAACATCTATCCATAACATTCTTCCATGTTGCGTGGGTATCAATGAACTTCCATCCTTTTTGACGTAGTCTCTCTCTACTAATTTACCAACAGTAGTGAGGTATGTCGAAGGTCTTCCGATGTCGGCTTTCTTCATTTCTTGGATTATTGAACTTTCAGTGAATCTTCTCGGAGGTTTAGTTTCGTCTGAGGTTAGTGTAGGGTTTTCATCTGATGGTATAAATGCCCAATCCGAACCGATTTCAAAACCTATTTCCGGCGGCTCTGTTTTTACATCTTTTTCAGCTGAATATACAGATTCCCACCCTGCATGAATTCGCCACGAACTCGTACCATATAGTGGCAAGTCTAGATTTTCAACAGTTGCAACCAAATCCCGCCTTTCTCTAATTGAATCCGACATTTGACTTGCGGCAAATCTACCCCAAATTAATCTGTATAATGACTCTTGATCTGCATCGGTCCCATTTAGGGTCTTGACTTCTGGTTGGGTTGGTCGAATGGCTTCGTGTGCATCTTGTACGTTGCTTGCTCCCTTTTTCGTATCTGGACCTAAAGCTCCGGAACCGAGGTGATTAGAACCATATTCCTTTTCGATTATCGACCGGATACGATCTCTGGCGGCTTTACTAGTTCGTGTCGAATCGGTTCTAATGTATGTGATATGGCCAGATTGGTAGAGGGCTGTAGCAACTCTATTTGTCCTGCCGATAGACCACCCCATTCTGCCGTTTGCTGCCCTTAGCATCGACTCAGTTGTGAAAGGTGGTTGAGGTTTCCTGTGATTCTTTCCTTCTTTGACAGAGTTTAGTGACATTTCACCCGAATTGCGGATAAATTCTATTGTTTCCTCTGCTAAATCTCCGTCGAAAGTTCGATTAGGGTGATGTTTTCCATCATCATCTTTCCACGCATTTTCATCGTTCTTTTCATGGAATCTGACTTTGAAGGTAACTCCATTAGAATCAACTTTGATTGAGTGATATGGAATAGGAACGTGCACATCTCTTTCCAATTCCCGTTCTACAATGAACCCGAGTGTGGGTGTTTGTACACGCCCCATTGAAGCCAAATTCCACGACCGACTAAATCTTGAGCACCGAAAACCTACCAATCGATCCATGAATCTACGAACTTTGGCGGCATCGACTAAATCCATATCTATTTCTCGTGGTGATTCAATAGCCTCTTGAACAGCTGAATTGGTAATTTCATTGAAGGACACTCGATAGATTGAATCATAGTCACTGAAAATTTCCTTCAATCTCCAAGCTATGAATTCCCCTTCTCGATCTGGGTCGGTCGCAATGTAAATCTCTTCTACGGAATTAGCATCGGCTTTTTTCCTTAATTTGGCAATAACATTCTCTGCTCTATCTGTCCAACTCCAAGGAGGTTCAGGTAATTCACCTTCCTTAGATGACCACATTGCTTTGTTGTCTTGCTTTGTGCCTCCTCGGGTAGGTAAATCTTGAACGTGGCCTTTACAAGCGTCTACAATCCAACCTTTGCCTAGGTATTTCTTTATGGTACGGGCCTTGGCTCCGGACTCTAAAATCATGAACTTCAATTAATCACGCTCTTGTTACTAGTCCGCCATCCGATGGTGGCGTACCACGTTTCTCGGTGGCGAGATGAACCCTGTATAAACGTGAGTAAGGTTAGGGCGATACAAGGCGCGCGCGCTCGCGTGCCTGTGGCGCGCGCGTCATGTGTACGCGCGCGAGGGAAAGTGCAAATTCTACATAGTATGGTTATTGTTTCTGGTACAGATTTCTAATGGCAACTTCGTTCCAGGGTATTTCTGCATCGAGGCCTCCACAACCAGTGCAACCGGGGTAACCTGCTGACGCTAGTGCAAAAATTTCCATTGACAATAAATCCAATCCAGTTTGCAAATCCATTGGTATCCAAACTTCAGATTCATTTGGTACATTCTTCCCTATCGTTCCGCCGGGTTCTCCAATATTTGTAACTATAATTGATTCTTCACTATGATATTTGAATTCAATCCCAAAATACAAACTAGGTACTAAATCAGATAATTGAACTTCCAAATTTTCATTGGCAGTAATATGATTCGGTAATCGAACGATTACTCCTCTCGAACGAAGCATTCTGCGTGCTAGTTCCCGTAAGGACCTCCTACACAAATCAGCGTTCATGCTTCGCGTAATACACACAAGACTTGAAGGATACCTCATCCGCCGACTGCAGGATGGGCTTCCCATATCGCTTACTGGTGCGCCCCTCTTTGCGATTCGTTGATTCGGAGAAGGCTCACAATCTGAGTGTAAATAGTCTAACTAAATTTGCAGAAAATCGGCCCATGCAAAAAATACTGAGCACAATCTATCAGACACCCAACCTTCCAATTACCGTATTTGGACGACTATTTCGACACCCATTGGGTTTGGCCGCCGGTTTTGATAAATCAGCCCAAGCTCTTGGCGCTTGGCCGGCTCTAGGATTTTCTTGGGTAGAATATGGGGGGATAACTCGTTATCCACAAGAGGGCAACCCAAAACCCAGAATGTTCAGATCTAACCACGATAATGCTTTGATTAATCGAATGGGATTCAACAACCCAGGTGCACAAAAAGTACGCGATACCCTAACGAAGAGAAAGACTTCCGGTAAGTGGCCAAATGTTCCAGTTGCAGCCAATATAGGACGCTCCAAGACCGTCAATAACGAGCGTGCACCCAATGATTATGCAGATACATTCGGTTTATTGTATGACCACGCAGACATGTTCGTGCTGAATGTTTCTTCCCCAAATACTCCGGGTTTGCGGGAATTACAGGAAGATGATCATATTCGAGACGTAGTAAGGGCCTGTAAATCAGTTAGAGACAGAAGGTCAGGACTGAAACCAATTCTTCTGAAATTTTCTCCGGATTTGCCTAGAGATGACTTACTTTCTTGTGCAGGTGCAGCCTTATCCTCTGGAATTGATGGTTTTGTTGCTACGAATACAACGATTAGTAGGCCTCCTCCTAGCAGTACTAGTACTCGCAATTTTTATGCCGAACAAGGTGGATTATCTGGTAGACCTCTTCATGATAAATCAATTCAAATGATTGGAGATTTGTATGACACAATTGGTAGTAAAGTCCCAATTGTTGGATGCGGTGGAATTGACTCGGGAGATGCAGCATGGAATGCGATTACAAGTGGTGCATCCCTTGTCCAACTGTATTCTGCGATGGTATTCCAAGGTCCATCAGTGGTGAGGATGGTTACTAAGGGCTTGAAATCAAAAGTAGAGGAAGAGGGATTCACTGACTTACAGGAAGCGGTAGGGTACAACAGGGCCTGAAAATTCCCTATCACTTTAGAGTAAGGCTATTCAATATCCTACTTGACGAAGTAATGTGAACACAACTCGCAGGTCACGTCTACTGTTTGTCGGAGCAATTATGCTCGGATTGGTTGGATTGATGTTTTTTTCCGTCGATCCTCAAGTTCAGTATACTGTAGACGAAGTAATGGATTCTCCTGAAGACTTTGGTTCGGATGTAATTAACGTACGCGGAATCGTACAAAGTCAATCAATAGATAATACAACCTCCACCTTTACCTTGGAAGGTTCGGAATCAGAAATTCACGTATCCTTCGCCATGATTGCGGTTCCAGATGGATTCGAGGAAGGTCGAATGATAGCTGTAAAGGGTGAATTAATTCAGCAAGGAGAATTCTGGCATATTGACGCAAAGGAAATCCAAACGGGTTGCCCCTCAAAATATGAAACTGAGTGATTTGAATTAGCAAATCCCCCTCCCGGCTGTTGATTTAGCCAATAGTTTCGTTCATAGGTGAGTGCTACCCGCGTGAATTGGGCTAGGGGGAGCGTTGAC
>CAZKVK010000024.1:0-18968 GCA_964556195.1 uncultured Candidatus Poseidoniales archaeon | reverse complement strand
GCTACCCAAACGGTTTGCGACGATATTAGGCGGCTCATTAAGACCGATACTAATTCGGATGTTTGAAGCGACAGGTGCTGCACTTCGGTTTACGCTGAAAGAATTGGGGGCTCCTTCAATAATCTCCTCCATCGCTGAGTATCGGTACTCGAAAGGAATTGGCAGATTAATTGAAAGAGGAACTTCTTCGATCAATGCTCCTACTCGCGGGAGGTCAAGAAGACGAGTTGAGCGAGCGTCGCTTTGACCTAGGAGATTTGCCTCCTCTGTCCATCCCCAGCTGGTATTTCGAATAACAGGGCCGACTGCAACGAAGGCTGATACTTGATTGCCTTCATCGGCTAGGAATGTATTGTGGTCTAACAAGCAACATCCTCCTGATTCGGCATCCGTCCAATTACGTGAAGACTCAATTAAATCAGTCATCGTGTCAACTTCTGGCAAACTAATCCACCCATTGTTATCACCTAGGTGGAGGTCAATTTGTTGCCTTAGACCAAATTCCTTATTTGGTAGTAAATCGGTCCCATACTCATCATGAATTTCTATTTGAGCGGACCAAAAAGCGGAAATGTTGGAAGATTTATCAAGCGAGTCAAGAATATCTAAATCTGAGGAACCAGAGATAATTTCACTTGACATAGAAGGATATTCAGAACCATCTCTGTGATTAGAAATTGATGGACCACGAATCATCTGGTCGACATTGCTTTGGTTTTGATTACCAACCACTGTTGGTTCGGCAAAGGTGCAATTGTGTTCCCATGAGTACCCACATGGAACAGTACCTGAGAAGGTTGCGTTGGCATCCGAGAATAGCCATAGATAGAGAGGCGAACCATAACCTAAGGAAGACACCTGACTGGTTTCTATTGTGCGAATCTCACGCATTTCAAACGGGCCTCCGTCGTAGGACATATTGGCTACAGTTTGCAATCCAACGTGATGTTCGCCACCGAGTAAGTGACCCAATTCATGAGCCACGACTCTAGGATTCATGTGCCACTTAATCAGATGGACATAGGTGCTATCTGGATGGTCTTCGTTGAATGGTGTTGCACCACTTGCAGAAGGTCCACCATCTCCAGACATTCTCCAATAAACTACCACGTCTGCAGCGGTAACGTCTCGAAGAGCCGCTAATTCAGATTGTGTTTCGGCGTTGTTGTGAGCTATTCCAGGATTCATCATGGCAAGTGGAATTCTTGACTTCCAATCTTCGCCGATATGAGAGAAGTTAATCGCCATTGTCTCAATAACCTCAAATGTAACCTCTATACCACTACGGAGGTACATCTGATTTGAATGATTGAAGACCTCCTCAACATATCCAGATATTGTGTTCTGACCAGTAGGTGATTGGCTTTCTCCATAGGACCGTAATTCTTCCTCGGCCTGATCTGGGTAAACAACGAGAACTGTGATGGTGGATAGAATAGAATCTACTCCTGAATCTGATGATTTATCAAATTCCGCGATTACTGGACTGAAGATGAACAACGTTGAAGTTAGGAGAATTAAACACATAGAGAGGGCTAATGATTTGGTTTTCATTCACTTACCTCCATTGTGAATAATGGTTGAGCCCTCAAAATCAATATTTAGAGGAATAACACGATTGCCCTCACCAAGTTTGTTCCTTATTCTGGTTCGTAAATCTGCATCACCATGGACTAGGAAGAATCCTCCGCCTCCCGCACCCAACAATTTTGCACCAGAGGCATCGAGTTGCATGAGACTATCATGCAAACCATCCAATGCTTGGGTAGAAACGCCTGAAGTAATGCCTCGCTTAGCCTGCCAAGCGGACTCAAGTAATTCACCCAGTTGAGACAATTTACCATCTTCAAGCAAATCTCTTGCTTCATCTGCCTGCATACGAATTGACCTGAGCCGTTGTAGGCGGTCGGATTCATCTTCGGGGGATTCTGATAAGACCGAACTTGCGCTACGGGTCAATCCGGTGAAGACCAAGGTAAATTCCGACTCCAATCGAGAAATAACATCACTTGATAGGTCGAGAGGCGAAACCGCAACGCCCTCTGGGGAGAATGAAATCGAATTGACACCCCCATAAGCAGCTGCGTACTGGTCTTGCCGCCCAATTGGCTGGCCTAGAATATCAATCTCAATTTTGCAAGCTTCTTCGGCTAATTGCTTAGCAGAAACTTCTCTTCCTGCGAAATTGTGTAGAGCGTTCAGAAGACCCACAGTTACGGTAGATGATGAGCCCAAACCTGTTCCACGAGATGGTATGTCGGCGATGGTGGTAATCTCCACCCCTGAAGTAACTCCGGTCATTCTCATGGTTTCACGGACTAATTCATGTTCAATATCCTCAAAATTATCCACTAATTCCATCTTTGAGTAAGATACTCGGACCATATCATCAAATCGAGCATTTACCGTCACATGGATGTGACGATTTAACGCTAAAGAGGTCACACGTCCACCGTTTTCCTCCGAATTAGCGAACCAATCAACATCGGTTCCGCCTCCGCAGAAAGACACCCGCACTGGCGTACGCGAGATTATCATCGACCGCTCGGCGCAAGCATCCGACTTCAAGACGACGGAGAGCGGTTAGAGCTATTTTTACTAAGGGTAAGGGCTATGAAAGGACGGCGTTGGGATTCGTCGGAGGAAAGGGTATGAGCGACCTGATCACCATGGACGACCTAAGCAATGATGAGATATTGAACGTACTCGATGCAGCTGAAAGGTTGTTACCGGTTGCGAAGGGAGATGTTTACGCTCCATTGCTACAAGGAAAGGTGCTTGGCAACTTGTTCTTTGAGAATTCAACCCGAACCCGCATGTCTTTCGAATCAGCGATGAAGAGACTTGGAGGGGAAGTGGTAAACCTCAGTTCAGTCGGTTCTAGTGTTGCCAAGGGAGAAACCCTCTACGATACTATGCAGATGGTTGACGGTTACTCAGACATAGCGGTAATTCGCCACCCTCGTCAAGGCGCTGCACAGTACAGCGCCGATGCTATCGAGATTCCGGTGTTGAACGCTGGAGATGGAGCCGGAAACCATCCAACTCAGACTATGCTTGACTTATTCACAATCCGACAAGCCCACGGAACTCTCGATGGGTTGAATGTGGTTCTAGTCGGTGACCTACGCTATGGAAGAACTACTCACTCCTTATCCCACGCACTAGTTAGATTCGGAGCAAAATTAACCCTAGTCTCACCCGATAGTCTGCGGATGCCGGCCGAAATTATCGGCGATTTGCAATCTCATGGTACGGAAGTTGTCGAGAGTGAAGATTTGGCTGGATCAATTGCAGACGCCGATGTCATCTACATGACCCGAATCCAAAAGGAGCGATTTCCTGATGAAGACGAATATGCCAAGGTTGCTGGAATCTACAAGATGACTGCAGACGACTTGGTTGGAGCCAAAGGAGGGATGATCGTCATGCACCCGCTTCCTCGAGTCGACGAAATCGACCCGAGCGTCGACTCGACAAAACACGCTAGATATTTCCAACAAGCCTTCAATGGCGTTCCAACAAGAATGGCGCTACTTTGCAGAAGTCTCGGAGTGGAAATTCCAAAGGAGGTTGGCGTATGAGTGAGATGAGGCGTGTTACTGCAATCTGTAATGGAACAGTAGTCGATCACATTCCGGCAGGAAAGGCATTGCAAGTAATGCAGATGCTGAGAGTTGATGTTGGCCGATCTAACCCGATCAGTTTAGTGATGAATGTTCCAAGTGGAAAGGTCGGTCGAAAGGATGTATTGAAAATCGAAGACCGGGAACTAACTCAGGAAGAGTTGGACCGCCTCGCTCTAATCGCTCCAAACGCTTCGGTTGCAATAATTAGGAATTACAGCGTTGCTGAGAAGCGCCAAATAGAACTCGGTGCAGAGTTGGTAAATATAGCCCGATGTTCCTTCTGGAACTGTGTTACACAGAACTCACGCGAACCACTGCCACACAAGCTACGGGTGATTTCCGCCGACCCATTGGATCTACGATGCTCATATTGCGGCCGCTCTCAATCGATTGACGACTTGGCCGAATCGATCCTCTGAGGTCTGTGGATGGTACGAATAGAAGCTTTCTACGATGGCAATTTGAGATGTACTGCAACACACATGCCGTCGGGTCAAAAATTGGCGACCGATGCTCCTGTTGATAACATGGGAAAAGGTGAATCATTCTCCCCAACTGATCTGTTGGCCACATCAATGTTGAATTGCATGATGACAATTGTCGCAATCGCTGCCGATTCGCGTGAATTGGATGTTAGCGGAATGAGTGGTTCAGTAAAGAAACATATGGCTTCAGGCCCACGTAGAGTATCAAAACTGGATGTTGAAATCGCCTTACCTGCAGAATTGGATAGCGAAGATAGGGCTTGGTTAATCAAGCGGGGTCTGACTTGTCCTGTTCACAAATCTGTGAGCGAGCAGATGGAAGTTGAAGTGAGTTTCATTTAATTGGCAGATTCAGCAAGCCAACGCTTCATTGTACACGACTGGCAAATTGGACGACTGGTGATTTCACCGCATTCCTGACAATTTGTCACATCGGACTGATAGTCTCTTCTTGCCTCTCTGTGCAATTCTCGAATCTGTTCCAAAGCATGCAGTAATCCGTGTCTCGCACCCGGGCTTTGCGCCTCTAGAGTAGCAATAACTGCACGACTTTGTTGTCTCATTGCACCTGGTGCATGAGGGCAGTCCCCATGATGTATGGGAAGACCTCTGGCGAAAGCGTAGGCATGTATTTCCTGTTCAGGGATCCAACGAAGTGGAACGATTCGGGGTGCCAATCCTTCGATTGGTGTGTCTGTATGGGGGGCGAGTCTAACACTTCGCTCAATCTCGCCCTTTTGTAAATTCATCAGAATTGATTGTGCCATATCATCTAGGTTGTGTCCTAGTGCCATCACATCAGCTTGCACTTTTTCGGCGAGGGCGTTGAGGCTTTGTCTGCGGAAAACACCACAATATGAGCAAGGCATCATTCCCTTTGCTTCATCTTGATTTTCAGCCATCATCGGCATTCTTCGCACAACCTCGTCCATTCTTTCGTATCCCATTTCCTCGTAAGACAAGGTGACAAATTCGATTGACAAAGATTCGGCTAAATCCCTTGCACATTCCAATGATGGGGATCTGTATCCATCTATTCCCTCGTCGACACAACCGGCGATAATTTTCACATCACGTCGCTTTCCAATAATGTCTACGAGCATATCCAATAGAACTGCTGAATCCTTACCTCCTGATACACCGGCTAAGATTGTGTATGGCCGCCCATCGTCATGGTGGGCGTTCTTTGGCAGAACCAATTGGCTACGCAAGTCCTTCGATACACGCTTCCTAATCGATTGGCCAAGATGATAGGCACAGAAGTGCTGACCACTGTATTCTTGATGCAGTATAGCAGGTTTATCGCAGCGGCTACAAGTCTCAATGTCAATACCTGCGGCCATGACCTTTGGGCTCACCTATGTGGCTTGAACCCAACTGATGGTGTATGTAGTGAGGGAATCCGCGCAATCGGTGGATATATTGGCGATATTTTCTACAACATTGCCATGAGCGAGGTTGGCAACCTACCCGATAGGGCTATTACGGCCGGAAAGAAGACTTCGCCATGGATGGATAGATTCGTTCTCTTGACTTGTATAATTGGGGCTTGGAAAATGAGTGATGAAGTAATTTCCGCTATGGAATCCGATCTAGGATGGTGGGCTACTCCGCTCGCAGTCATCATCCTCGGATTGGGCTCACTTTTCATCGCAAGCCAAGTGGTTCTAATCATCGAAAAACTGCAGGGAATAAGATGAGAGATTCAGGATTCAGAGCTTGTTCCTCGGAGACTAGCGATCCCTGCTTCAATTAATCCACTGACTCTCTGCCAAGGCACCACATACCTCATTCCTGCCACTGCTAAGAGAAATAAGCCAGCAGAGATGACCTTACCATATGTCAATTGCAGCTCCAGTGACTCGGAGACTTGTCCACTCCACTGTCCGCCTTCCATTACAGCCACTATATCGAGCATTAAGGCATCGAACTCAAGTGCGAGTGCAGTCGTAAGAGCAACACCGGCAATTATTGCAACTGTGTGCAAAACGTGGCTATTCACGACATTATTGAATTGACGTACATATTCTGGGTCTGACTTGCTAGCATCGGGTAACATAACAGCGTACTCAAGGTGACCAATTACCGCATTACCTGCCTCATGGAATAGCAGTATCAGAATTGCAATACCCAACAAGTCAAGTGCTAATGGAGATATCAGGCCGCCATACAAGGTCGCTTCTCCGATTTGTGCTGGGAGTGGCTTTAGTCCAATTCCAGCCACTGAATCTGTAATTCCTTGGAAAGTCAGTAAGGCGTGTACTCCGATTATCATCAAGAAGAAACCTACAGCCCAGGTTAGGGCTCTTCGTGATAGACTCCAAATACCGATTAATCCAGCTAATATAGGCGCAAAGACAATTCCAACGAAGAATAACTCGATGGCTAATTGTAGCGGTTGGAATAGAGAACCTAAGTGTTGGATCGGAAGGTGGAAGCCGATTACTCCTATCTCATCTGCCCAATCGAGGAGGAATGGAACAATGGCCCATAGTACAATGGCACCGGTAAAACTTCTTCGAGTCCACAGTTTTATCTTTTCATCTCTGCCTTGATAGAGCATCCACAATCCTGCCAGAAGGAAGCACATAGTAAGAGGAGCAATTTGGCTAGCAAAGCCGGTTGAGTCGATTCCAATCAATTCTCTGGGTAGTATCAAACCATCACTTCCGGAGAGGGCATTATTTTCAAAAGATGGTTGCTCACTGACCCACATCAGACCCCTGGTATGTTCGTACGAAGGACACCAGTTGTTACCCTCTTCTAGGAACCCTTCATCACAGGGGCCGTATACCTCTGTCATTCGGAAAAGTAACGCCATTAGTGCAACCGTAGCGATTACTTGCAGGAATAGAATTTGCCAGCGGCGACGTAAGCGAGGAAGGTGTAGCGTCTGACTTGGTGATACAGTTTCCATTGCCATTTCTTCACCTCCTCAAACGGTCTTCACCTGTAGCAGAGCCTGAGATAACTCGATATCCGGCATCCAATCGATGACCTTTGCACCATATCCTGAAATCGCAGTCAATCTGTTCTGCCTCTCGAGCTTTAGAACCTCATAGGACATTCTTGGTATTCGACTGACCAATCTCTCAAGGTCAATGCTGGAGGGGGAGAGAACGATGACCTCGTGACCCTTACCTGCAAGGTTTCGAATTGCCGGTAGGGTTGTTCCGTCACCTTCAAGGCTACTGATTATGAATACTGGAGATCCTCTACTGATTCGAGAAGTCATCGCATTGGTCACAGCTTGTAATGGCATGCTGCCTTTGGACGTTACACCCGCAAGCATGCTGAGAGTCTTGTAGTACTGCTTGTCACCGGTTTCTGGTGGCAGGTAGTTCATTCTGTCACCATAGGTAACAATAGACACAGAATCACGTCGTCGAATGAAGTAATTTGCAATCGAAGCCGCGGCTACAGTACCCATCTCCAAGGGATTCTTGAGGACTGTTCCAATCCTTGCAACATCTCTTATATCAAGAATGATGAAAACGTCGGTAACTGCATCCCGGGTCTTTTCATTTACCATCAATTCTCCGGTTCTAGCAAATGCCTTCCAGTTAATCATTCGGAAAGCATCGCCTGGCAGGTACTCTCGGAGAGAATAGAATTCCATTCCTTGACCTGGAGTTTTCAGGGTGGTTGCACCGGTGTACATCTTCGGAACGTTGGAGCGCAGTAGAGCCTCCTCAACTTCACGAACTTGAGGAAATACAGTGATGTCAGTTCTGTCGTCCACTCTCGACTCATTGACGAAGAGATTGAAGGCGTTACGATGACGAACAGAGACCGGTCCAACGGTATAGTGTCCACGCAGTGGGCAACGAACTGTATATCGCATCGTAGCAGATTGGCCTGGGCCGAGATTCATTCTCATCTGATTTATTCCTCGCCTCATCTTCATCTCGTGAGGAACATTGTCGAAGACCTCGAGTAATTGAGTTCGGCGGTAAGAGTTATTGGTTACGGTGACCTCAACTAAAATATCATCACCCTTGTAGACATTCTGTGCTGATATATTTCGAGTAATCTCGAGGTCCGAATGACCGGTTACCCAGCCGTTTATCACCAAGAATGAGATGAATGTTAGACCAATTATCATCAATTGGAAATGAGATATCATCATCCCAATTAGTATCAAAGAAATACCACTGGTTAGCATGATTGCAGCCTTACGTGTCCACATCAGGCATCACTCTCCTCTGTAGTTTGACCCCATGCCTTGATTCGTTTGATTATTCCAACCAACTCATCTGACTTGTATCTCCTGTCTTCGAAGATGAATTGAACTAACACAGGATCATCGACGATGCGCTGCAGTTCAGCGGCGGGAAGTGCATCGAACTCCTCCCGAGACATCGTATTGAGATTACGGACCCGGGTCAATAACACCTGTCGGATTTTCTGTGGCCTCTGATAGTAGTCATAACGACGGGCATCACCGAATCCGTAGTAGATAATGCGAAAGACGTGGCGCCAATCCTCGGGATCATCCTTGCGAATGAGGACCGCCTCAAGAACGATGAAGAGAGTTAGGAATAGAATTAGCATAGCCATCCAATCGTTGGTAAAGTAGACTAGAATGTAGTATAGTAGGTTGTAGGTATCGCCCATTGGAGTTTCCTGCTGGTGTCTAGACTCATCGAATATGATGATGGCTTCTGCACCAGCGTCTGTACTTGTATTACCAAGAAGTAGCGCTTCGGCAATAATATCTAGAGCCCACTTTCGGTTGTCGTTTAATGGAACAGAGTCAGCATACGGGCTATCAGGTCCCGCATTGTATAGTGAATTGATTAGCACTGAACCATCACTGACAAAGTGAACTCGGCCAGAATCAGAATCTAGACACATTCTATCTACACAATATCGCACGTAGATAGCGAACGGGCCTTGTTCATCTCCAGCAATTCCTGCCGCCTCAAAGCCGACTGTTAGGTTACCATCGTCATTGGTATCGAGATATGAATCGAGGGTGCTGGCACTAATCGCATATCTATTCTCAGCGGGATTGAAGGCTCCATCCTTCTCGAAGGCAGATGGAGAATTTGTCAGCAGGTTGTAGTTTTCTGAAAAGTCCCATTCACCGGTCTCTTCGTTCCATCTATGGGCGCAAAGTCCAACATTTTGCTCGGTAATCACTCCCCCAACATTAGGGTCGTATGGTTCATCGTCTAGCAAATCGATTACTCCATCAAGGTCAACATCACGCAAACACGGATGCATTGCCATCGCCACAGAGCCGGATGTAGAAGTGAAGTTGAAGGCTGAAGTTTCGTTTACCCAAACGAAATTGAAGTCCAATTCTCGAGCCCATGCTTCCCCATCGTATAGGTGATGTCCTGAGTAGGTCAAACCATAGTCATCGGCAAGGCTTGCAGAATATCCAAAGTCATCCATCAATAGAAGGGTTCCACCAGCGTCGACGAAATTTCTAATTGCGGAAATTTCCGAGCTAGTGTATCCATCCGCTTCTCGGAAATCTACTATCGTCTCATCTCCGGTAAATTTGGGTAGGGAAATCGTATCTCGTTCCACTCCAGAGATAACGAAAATCGCCTGTTGTGGATTGTCGATTTCTGCAAGAAGGAGGGGGCTTGAAATTAATGCCGTGGTTTCTATTCCTAAATTTGATACCTCATCTCGAAAACCGTTCAAATCATTCCAGTCGTCACCGTACGCAGACTGTTGTTTTTCTCCGGTAATGATGTAGGTTTGTAGAATTGAAAAGAGAAGTATTCCCAACATCAACCAGAATGCCGTGGTGATTGCAAGACGTCGAGTTTGTCTCGAAGTTAACCTTCTCATCCAAACGCGAGAATCCGCCATGCTGCAAGCCACCGTTCCTACGGAACGTGTGACGAGCCTCAACTTCGACTTAAGACCGTTATTCACCGCTGAACGATGTGTGCATCGGCTCAACGGGCGAGTTGGATATTCACGCCGACCTCTGCAATCTCTTCGACTGGAACTGACAATAGGCCTTCTACGGTTGGCCAAGGTAACATTGCTGGATCCAAATCATTCTCAAGAGCGACCAGTAGAGAGGTGATTCTCCCACTAGACATATCGATTCTAAAATCTGCTAGAACACCGAGTTTGTCTGAAGCTTGATCGACAACATTTCGTCCAAGAATTTCCCGGCCGAAAGTCGTCGGCATTTCTTCACCTCAAACCGCTTCAATTCCCGAAAGTGTATCAGGTCGGCGGCGTACCGACTCAAGACCACTGGTTAGCATGCCTTCCATGCGACCGTAGTACTCCATCATCTCATCGGTAATTGTTGGCCTCACTCTAGCAATTGCTTCCTCGAAGGCTTTCTTCGAGACCGATTTCTTACCAGCTCGCATGGAGATTAGAGCAGCCTCTCGACAAATTGATTCGATATCGGCCCCAGTGTAATTATCAAGTAGGCCGGATAAATCATCTAGAGAGAACTTACCCAATGGCATATCCTTGGTATGGATTCGGAGAATCTCCTTGCGAGAATCTGAGTCTGGTGGTGGAATGTGTAGCACTCTCTCGAAGCGACCACTGCGGAGCAGAGCAGGATCAATCATTTCTGGTCGGTTTGTGGCTGCAACCACGATTACACCTTCCATTGTCTCAACTCCGTCCATGCTTGATAACAGTTGATTCACAACTCTATTCATCACATCTGAGCCCTCACCAGACATTGTTCGTCTGACTCCTGCAATACTCTCGAATTCATCGAGGAAAATAATCGAAGGGCTGGATTGTTTGGCCTTCTTGAAAACCTCACGAACCGCCCTTTCCGATTCTCCAACCCATTTAGAGACCATTTCAGGACCTTTGATTGAGATAAAGTTGGCCTTAGCTTCGTTAGCAATTGCCTTCGCAATCAATGTCTTGCCAGTTCCAGGTGCTCCGAACAATACGATCCCACGGGGAGGGTTGATTCCGAAATGCTCGAACATCTCGGGTTTAGTTAGCGGCCATTCGATACTTTCTTTCAAGCGCTCCTTAACCTCTTCTAAACCTCCAACTTGTTCCCAAGATACTTCAGGCACTTCGACGTAGATTTCACGTAGAGCACTTGGTTCGATTTCCTTGATTGCCTCACGGAAGTCAATCATTTTGACTTCCATCTTTTCTAGAACTTCAGCTGGAATCTGCTCCTCATCAAGGTCGATTTCTGGGAGGTACCGGCGCAGAGCCTTCATCGCCGCTTCTCGAACTAAGGCTGAGATATCTGCGCCAACGAAACCATAGGAATTATCTAGCAACCAATCCATATCGAAATCGTCACTTATTGGCATACCTCTGGTGTGAATGTTGATGATTTCCTCCCGGCCATTCTTGTCAGGAACACCAATTTCCAACTCTCGGTCAAACCGACCCGGTCGCCTCAAGGCAGGGTCAATTGCGTCGCGGCGGTTTGTTGCACCGATTACGACTACATTGTCGCGGCCCTGCATTCCATCGAGTAGGGTGAGTAGTTGCGCAACAACTCTGCGTTCAACTTCACCAGAGACATCTTCACGCTTAGGAGCGATTGAATCCAATTCATCGATGAAGATGATGGCCGGAGCATTGGCGGTGGCTTCATCGAAAATCTCACGCAGTTGTTTTTCACTCTCTCCATAATATTTCGAGATGATCTCAGGTCCATTAATCGAAGTAAAGTGTGCTTGTGTTTCCGAAGCAACAGCCTTTGCTATCAGAGTCTTTCCAGTTCCTGGAGGACCGTGTAACAAAACTCCTCGCGGAGGGTCGATACCTAATCTCCGAAATAGAACAGGGTGTTTCAATGGAAGTTCTATCATCTCGCGAACCTTTTGCAACTGTTCCCCTATGCCTCCAATGTCCTCATAGGTGATACTGGAGACCTCGGCATCCTCGCCCTCATCGACTGCCTCTTCCTTGATGATAATCTCAGTGTCTGGCAATACCTGTACAATCCCTTTGGGGCTAGTTTGGACAATCTGAAATGGCAATGCTTCAGCAAACAGAGTCATGCCAGGAATGAATATTCGATCCCCAGATACTACTGGTCGCTTGTTCAGTCCACGACGGGCAAAGCCCTCGATTCCAGGTCCAAAGCGAACCTTTTGTTGTTTGGCCATGACTGGACTTAGTACAAGTCTTGAACAAGGCTGAGCTTCGACTTTTCTAACAGTGACACGATCGCCGAGAGAAACACTGGCATTTTTGCGGATAATTCCATCAATTCGGATCACTCCTAGGTTCGCATCTTCGGGTCGACATCGCCATACTATTGCGGCAGTAGAACGTTCACCCTCAATCTCGATTATGTCTCCGGGTTTGAGGTTCAATTCGTTGTCAAAAGGCACCCTTGCTCTGCCATGACCTACGTCGCTAGGAATTGCTTTGGCTACCCTGAGTTTCAATTCTTTGTCGGATTCCTCAGCCATATTACCCCTCCTTGTAACACCGTGTCGGCATCGGAGGTAGTTAAACCCCCCAATTGAGAATTGTCAAATCTACCAATTCAGTTATCAGAACCACGATTAGCGATGCGGTGGATTCATGGCTACTACTCGATTCGAGCGAAGCATGACCCACGTTCTCGAGAGTGGATTCGAATACATGGAAGCGAATAACCCGAATGGATCACCAAAGGTCCGGGGTTACAACATAATCAATGGAAAACTAACTCTTTCTAGCGATGGTGCAACTTACGAGAGCACAAATCCGGCATGGTTAGATGATTGTCTGGGAGAATTTCCTCTTTCCACCAAAGAAGACGTACATGATGCTTTGAGAGCCGCTCGTGCAGCATTCCCAGATTGGGCTGGTACTCCTGCTCCAACCCGTGGCCAAGTAATTGGAAACATGGGTCGATTATTGATGGAACACAAGGATGATCTAGTTCGTCTACAGGCTCGTGAAATTGGGAAGACAATGAAAGAGTGTGGGGGTGAAATTCAGGAAGCGATCGATACTTGTCTCTTCTTCCAATCTGAGGGGCGTAGGCTCTACGGACAGACCGTTAACTCAGAGTTACCAAACAAGGAATTGTTCACCTATCGAAGACCTTTGGGTGTTTGTGGAATCATCAATGCCTGCAACTTCCCATCCGCTGTTCCGTTTTGGAAGATGATTCCGGCAATTATGTGTGGAAATACCTGTGTCTGGAAATCACCCCAAGACTCCCCTCTTCTTTCCTTTGCTCTCTCACGCATAATGCATGAAGCAGGGTTGCCTGACGGTGTAATCAATTTGATACACGGAAAGGGAAGTGGAGCCGGTCAACATTTGGTCGACTCAGCAGACCTCGGTATGGTCAACAAAATCTCATTCACCGGTAGTACCGCTGTAGGGAAAATGATAGGAGAGGTCTGTGGTCGTAATCTTGTCAGTGCCTCCCTCGAATTAGGAGGAAAGAATCCCCTAGTAATCATGCCATCAGCAAATATAGAAAACGCAGTAGAGGGGGCATATTGGGCTGGCTTCGGAACAGCCGGTCAGCGTTGTACAAGTCTCGGTAATCTCATCATTCACGAAGACATCTACGATGAATTCGTCCAGCGTTTGATGGAGAAAGTCGAATCCACCACAATCGGTGATTCGATGAGGCACGAGGGGGTCCTTTACGGTTCGATGTTATCGGAGAAATACGCGGTGGACTTCCTCAAAGGAATCGATATGTGCGAAGCAAGCGGAGCTACCAAAATTTGGGGAGAAGGACGTATCACCAACGACAACAAGCCGGAGAACTTCCATGGCGATGCTAGTGAAGGAGTCTACATGTGGCCTCACGTTTACATCGATGTAACAGAGGATATGGAGTGCTTTCACGAGGAAATCTTTGGCCCAGTCGTTACCATAGTTAAGGCTAGAGACTTTGACCATGCACTACACTTAGCAAATGCATCTCCCTATGGATTGTCATCTGCAATTTACACCAATGATAGACTCGAAGCATATCGCTACAAGACGGAGATCAAGGCTGGTATGACCGGAATTAACAACTCGACGACTGGAGCTGAGGCACACCTACCATTTGGAGGAGTAAAGGGTAGTGGAAACGGAACTCGTGAGTCGGGAATTTGGGTAATCGAAGCCTACTCTTACTGGCATGCCGTCAACGATGAACTATCTGGAAAGTTGCAACTTGCTCAGATGGACGTCGACGAGATCGAGATGGAAGAAGCGGACGCAGATTACGGCGCACTTGCTTGATTAGGGGGTAATTCGATTGGAAATTTCGAGAGAATTTCTCCGGACGGTTGTCTTTGTTCTAGGACCAATGGTACTTGCATCCTACGTCATAGGGTTACGTCGTGCGGATGACCCAATGGCACTTTGGGGCGGTATACCCGAATCCTGGAGAACCATCAATGTCACCTGTATGTTCATCTCCGCTCTTGGATTCCTAATCGTCTTCCAGCAACTCCTGTTCGGATGGGAAGGTTCTGTTGTCGAAGGCGTGGTTTGGCCTTGGAGTGAAGATGTAAACAGCGGAGGACATGAGAGACTACTAATCGCATTCTTATTGGTTCTAATCCCCTCTATGTTTTGGCTTGAATTGACATCACTTCACATTCGTACTGATGCGGCTTGGACTCAGTGGTTGGTAATTGGTTGTCTTTGGCTTGTCGTGACAGGAAACCTTCTGCTTATGCTGTTTGGTTGGAGTGCTTGGCAAAGCGATTCATCCGGAACCTCAATTCTACCTCTGATTGGGGCCTCAATGCTTGGAATACAAGTAATCATCAACGATGGGATACTTTGGGTTTGGAAATATCCTTGGTGAAATTATGGAAATATTGTCTCTCCGCATTCAGGACACGGAAGCCCTGGCATAAATGCCCCAGGCATATATCCACAGTTGAGGCATATCGAACTGGTTAGGTCATCAATCATATCCCCAAACGCCCTCGATTGGCCAGAAGGGGGAGGTGTCTTGAACCTGCGGATTTTGAACCGCCCTAACATACTCCTGAACTGGTGGAATGCAATTACTTATTGCTGTCGAACTGCGCGTTTAGACCATCAGGTGCGGAGATGAGTCAAGGCATCACCTTCCCACTCCCTATGAAGAAGGGATTTGGAGCAACCGATAGAGTCGACAAGTGGTGGAAAGGACCCACTGCAATGGCTACATATCTTGGTTTCATGATACTCTATGCAACATGGCGGGGATTCATGGAAGCTGACTTCTGGATTTTCTCAGATTTCGGACTTTCTGCAGGAGTTGGGCACGGCGCTGGAACCATGGCAATCGAAGACACAGGATCTCACGTACTCAGCCCTCTGTATTCGCCTCTTATCGTACCTGGGGAACATTCCTGGGTTCCTCAACAACTCCAGTGGTTAAGCCCCGCAATGTTCATCCTAATTTTCCCAGCTGGATTCCGTGCCACTTGCTATTACTATCGAAAGGCATACTACCGTGCTTTCATGGCTCAACCGACTGGTTGTGCGGTTTCCAAGCCCTGGGATGAGTATTCAGGAGAGACCGGGATTTTAGTTGTTCAAAATCTACATCGATACTTCATGTATGTAATGTTGGCATATCTTCCAATACTGTCCTTTGATTTTTGGATGTCTGTTAATTTTCACGAAGTAGACGCACATGCTTACGGAGTTACCGTTGGTAGCCTAATTCTCTTAGTCAACGTAATCATGCTCACTGGGTACACTTTCGGATGCCACGCATTCAGACATGTAGTTGGGGGTGCTTCGAAGGATTGGACATCCTCGCCAATGAATCGAATGAAATACAAACTCTGGAAATTGTCCACTAAACTCAATGAACAACACAAAGAATGGGCCCTTTATTCCCTATTCTGGGTTATGTTTGCTGACTTCTACATCTACGCATGTACTGATCCTTTCTTCGGCTGGAATGACATGATAATCTGGGGAGGATTGTGAATGCGCTACGACATCTCCGATGAGACATATACCACCCATGAGCATGACGTAGTTGTCATAGGTGCCGGAGGCGCTGGATTACGGGCCGCAATCGCCGCCAGTCAAGAAGGTGCAAGCGTTGCTCTAGTTTGCAAGTCTATGCTAGGCAAAGCCCACACCGTGATGGCTGAGGGGGGTGCAGCTGCTGCGCTTGCAAACAAGGATCCTCGAGACAGTTGGGAAGTTCACTTCCGAGACACCATGAAAGGTGGGAAATACCTCAATGATTGGCGTATGGCCGTTATCCACGCTCAGCAAGCACCCGATAGAATTCGTGAGCTTGAGACGTGGGGGGCAGTATTCGACAGAACCCCAAAGGGCTTGACAAGTCAAAGAAACTTCGGTGGCCACACTTATCCTAGACTAGCACACATTGGCGATGCCACCGGGCTAGAATTGATTCGCACCCTGCAAGAAAAGGGAGTTCACATGGGGATGGAAGTTTTCATGGAATACACAGTTCGAAGATTGTTCACCAAAGACGGTGAAATTACCGGCTGCTTCGCCTACGACCGAAACGATGGTTCCTTACATCTGTTCAAGGCCAAATCAATCGTTCTCGCAACCGGTGGAATTACTCGCTGTTGGGCGGTTTGCTCCGGCTCTTGGGAGTATACTGGAGAAGGTCATGCTCTAGCCTATTGGGCGGGAGCGGAAATTGGAGATATGGAATTTGTTCAATTCCACCCAACCGGTATGATTTGGCCGCCGAGCGTGAAAGGAATTCTCGTCACCGAAGGTGTGCGTGGAGAAGGTGGAATGCTGACCAATTCAGAAGGTAAGAGATTCATGTTCGATTACATTCCCGAAATGTATGCCGATGAGTTTGCAGATACCGAAAAAGAGGCCCTTGAATGGGTTGATGAGGTTATTTCTGGAAAGTTAGCAACTAAGAGACGGCCACCTGAATTACTCACTAGGGATGTTGTTGCTAAGGCAATCAACTCAGAGCGGGAAGCGGGTAGAGCAAGTGAGCATGGTGGCGCATACTTGGATATCTCATGGAGAAATCCAGAGGATGTTAAGAAGAAACTACCGGGTATGTATCATCAGTTTAAGGAGTTAGCCGCAGTTGACATTACCACCACACCAATGGAAGTTGGACCAACTGCTCACTATGTTATGGGTGGAGTCAAGGTAGATCCGGAATCCCAAGAGTCGACTATTGTTGGTTTGTATGCCGCCGGAGAAGCGGCGACTGGGCTGCATGGTGCAAATCGACTTGGAGGGAATTCCCTAACCGACCTTATCGTATTCGGTAAGATTGCTGGAGAGAGAGCTGCTTCTAGAGCCGCCGGAATGAATGGTTTCGCAGACATTCCAGAAGATGAAATCGCCGATATAATTTCTGAAACCTTAGCTCCTTTCGCCCGTGAAGGGGGGGAAAATCCGGCTGCTGTTGTTGATAATCTACGTGAGATGATGCAAGAAAAGGTCGGTATTATTCGAACTGGCAAATTGTTGCAAGAGGCTCTCAAGGATCTTGACGAACTTGAGGCACGTGCAGCGATTACTAGCCCTGGTGGCTCACGAATTTACAATCCCGGCTGGCATCAAGCGCTAGAATTGAGTGCGATGATTGATGTATCCCGTATGTGCGCTTTAGCCGCGCTTGAGCGGGAAGAATCTCGTGGGGGTCACACTCGAGACGACTTCCCAGTGCCTAATCACAGTCATTGGGGAAAGGTGAATAGCGTAATTTCTCTCTCCGAGGGCGGTTCAATGAATATAGAACACACAAGTTATCCACCAATAGATGACGAATTCAAAGCACTACTTGATGCAGATGATCTACATGAGGAGGAGAGTTGAGAATGTCCGAAGAAGTCACATTCAGAGTATTCCGAGGTGTGGGAGACGCCCACGGTGAGGCTCTCGGGAAGATGGTTGACTATACCGTCGAGATGGACGAAGGAATGGTTGTTCTAGACGTCATCCATCGTATTCAGGCGGAGCACGCTCCTGATTTATCCTGTAGATGGAACTGCAAGGCCGGTAAGTGTGGCTCTTGTAGCGCTGAAGTTAACGGAATGCCTCGATTGATGTGCATGACTCGAATGGAGCACATAATGGATGAGACTCCGGAAGGAGAACCTGTGACTGTGAAGCCTATGCAGGCGTTTCCAATCACAAAGGATCTCGTTACTGATTTATCTTGGGCCTATGAAATGAACAAGAAAATGGTTCCAGTTAATGGACCGGAAGAACTCGATTGGGAGTTTAAACAAGAAGAAGCAGACCGTATACAGGAATTCAGAGCCTGTATCGAGTGTATGCTCTGTGTCAACACCTGTCACGTTCTTCGGGAACACCAGAAGTTTGACGAATTCGCTGGCCCTAGGTTCTTCGTTAGATTGGCGGGTCTAGAAATGCATCCTTTGGACACTGAAACTCGAATCCCTGAGATCAAAGAAGACTTTGGACTAGGATATTGTAATATCACCAAGTGCTGTACCGAGGTATGTCCAGCTGGAATCAATATCACAGATAATGCAATTATTCCTCTGAAAGAGAGAGTCGTAACAGAATATTATGACCCATTGGCAATGATTGCCCGAAAGTTAGGATTGAAGGCATAATTGAAATCACCCGTCCGCGCATCCGCTAGGGTATCGCGGACGGGTTTACGTTGTCCAGCGCAGGTGACCGAAAACCAGCGCACTCTGAGTGAATCAGAGGTGCTTGATGCCGGTCTTCTTCACGTTGGCCTTCTTGATCTTGTCAGGAAGCCATGCTGGTCCATTCGCAGGCTTAGGGACCATTGCGGTCGAGCCTGTGAAGCAATGTACCTTGTTCGTACCGCGTTCGCGCAGTTGAATATCGGTGTGACCACGTGTAGCTGCTTTCAGAGCGGCGCCGCGTGGTTGTTTGCTTACAAACACCTGAGCAGTATCATTTCCGCCTTCCATCAACACGAAGTATTTCTTAGACATTGAATTATCCACCT
>CAZKVK010000023.1:0-19168 GCA_964556195.1 uncultured Candidatus Poseidoniales archaeon | reverse complement strand
TTAGTGGAGGGTTAACGTGTACCTAATCACCATCGAAGGAGGTGATGGCTCCGGTAAAGGCCTAGCAACCAAGGTTGTTGCTGAGGTGCTGGAAAAGGAATTTTGTTTCACATCTGTGGAGGTTACTGGTGAACCTCGTCGGGATCATCCACTTGGCAGACTAGCCATAGATTCCGTTAGACAAAATACCCACACTCCCGAGGAAGAAGCCGGCTTCTTTGCTGCAGATAGAGTAGACCATTCGCACGGTTGGATACTACCCCGTCTAGAAGAAGGCAGAATTGTTGTCAGTGAAAGGAATGTACATTCCTCCTTAGTATACCAAGGGATTGTTGGTTCCCTAGGAGTTGAGAGAGTTGCCCAGATTAACTCGGCTGCACTAATCCCTGATCTTTGCATTTGGGTTGATTGTGACCCAGAGGTGGCGATAAAGAGGATACAATCTGGAACGCTTAGAATGATGTCTGACAAAGCCGAATACTTCGAGACAACAGAATTGCAAAAAGCCATTCGAGCAGGATATTCCTCGTTACTATCCAGCGATATTGAGATGCCCACTCCATTCGATATGGGTGCCATAATTGGCCCAGTATCGAATGAAACTACTGAGAGGGAGTTTCGACGTAAATTGACAGTTCATGTGAGAAAGTTCCTGCACTCTCGCCCGACACCTCTGAATGTTGACACTGAAGCTGTAGAACGCTTCATGCTCAAACGCCTAATCAAATCGACAAAGGGTCAAACCGTACTAGATGGGCTGGGGGTAGAGCCCGCTAGGGATCTAAACGATTGGTTAGATGGTAAAGCACCATGGCGAGTGCTAAGAGAAGCCCAAGAGGAGCACACCAGAGTACTTGAGGAGATTTCAGAAGATGAGAGAGTGGATGTTCCCAAATCCGTGTTGGCACACTCCATATCTGCGATTTGTGGAACTCTGGCTCTACTCCCCTCAGCAGATGTAAATGAGTTGCGTCAAGCCCAAGGTCCAGTCAGGGCGGTTTCTGATTCACACTCACACAAAGTGTTGCGCTTCCTTGCCGATAGGAGCAAATGGGTAAACCAACACAAGTCTTTGCTGGGACGGGATGCGGCTCGCAATCAATTGAGAGATGAATCCCATTCTTTCGGAACGTTATCCCTCGTTCTTTGGCCATTAAGGAGGACACTAGCAAAATGGATAGTGGCAAATCCAGATACTCATCCTCGATTTGCTATGGGGCAAATTGTACGTTCTGGCGAACATCCTAGTGCAGTTCGAGATACAATTGAGAGATTGGCGATTTTAGGTAATGGAAGGTCCGCCTCACCACCATCCGCTGGAGCCAGTGGGTTGGTAAATTGGTGGCAAGGAAATTAGTCATCAAATCATGCGCAGCGTAGCATCGGCAGGAAGACGAACCTCTTCCGAATTTTCGAATTCATGAGGCCGGGCACAAAACATCGCTGAGAATATCCAACCACCAATGAAACCCGCAGGAACTCCTGTTAGTATCCTCATCGTATTCGTTGACTCATACGATGTAAGTAACTGAGTGAATCCATCAATTGCCATCGGGCCGAGGCCTAATCCAATTATTGCTAACATCAAAATCATTCGCTGGTCGTTGTAGTAGAATCGCTCTATCGATTCATCGGAGAACATAGATAGGAAGGTATCTCGTACTGTCCACCTATTCAAGCCTCGTTGCTGCCAAATTAAACAACAAGTAACGAATCCGAATAATATTCCAATGTCCCGTACACAAACCGCTAACTGATTGCCATTAATTTCCCAAGAGCGGTAATGTTTCTGATGACAATTCAAGTCACCAATCGCATACACAGTTGCTGCAATCGGATTTAGATCAGTCCAAGCAAATGTACCCCCGTTTGCCTCTTGATCGTGTCCGGCATGTTTGTATTCACTATTGTCGCCATTGCCCCACGACCACGTTCCATCAATTGTTGCGTAATCGAAGCGATTAGCACGACCCGAGAGGTCTGGAATTGTATCTGCTGGCATGGTTAATGGTACCAAAAATAGTAGAATTAGATAGGTGCCTGCGATTGCGGCTAAGTTGCGACCAATCTTGGATTCTCGCTTCCTATTCTTGCGTCCGTTCTTCAACAGACCATCTTCAACCTCGGTCACAATCTCGTCGATGGGTTCTATCGCCATGAACCTATCCGCCTCCTATGGTCAAGGTCGGTGTGGGTGATGCCGTTGCCATCTCTGTCGTCATAGCCTTGATGGTCACAGTCATGGGCTCGATGATGGCTTTCTTTGCTACAGGAATGTCTGAGTCTGGCATAATCCCGGCCTTGAGAACGGGTCTCGTACTTGGCTTGGGAGTTGGATCAGTAGTTCTGATGTTTGCTCTGGCTAGAGTCCGAAACCATGCTGAGAAAGGCCATGCTAGAGAAGAAGCACGTGCTGCCGAGGTCGCAGCATTACAAGAAGAAATGTCTCATCTTTCAGATGAAACAGATGGAGCATGGAATGTAGAAGAAAGAATCCGTCGTGAGAGGGGCGTGTTAACCTTTGACATGCATGGCTTAGATGCACCAATGGCCGCAGGTGCCACTGAGAAATTGCTAGGTATCCGTAACAGCCTAAAGAGGGTAAGAATTGTAACCGGCAGAGGGGAAATTCTGCATGAAAAATCAGCCGACCCTGGAATTAGACCTGCAGTATTACAAAGATTGAGAATTGGGGCCGAAGCGGTTGATTGGCAGGTCTTAGAAAAAGCCGGCTCAATCACTTTGAGACCCATGGGAATCCCTCCAACAAATGCTCAAAGAGCACGCCGATTCACTATTTTCATAGTGCCAATGTGTACGGTTATGGGATTGACTTTTCAAGATCTCGCGGGTTCTACTATGGAGGAGCAAGGTCTCGTATTCGGTGTTTTGGCAGGTGTTCTGCTGACAGCACTACTCTCGAGTTACAGGGATCGTTCAGGCTGATTATCGCGATAATCAGGAACCCCCTCACAACAGGCCTCGACAACTCTCCTACATCGTGGACATTCCATGTGCTGTCTCATAGGAACCGCTGCTCCATGAAAGCCACACTCACAAAGAATCGCAGAGCAATGGTCGTGGTCCATAACAGGTCGAAGAATGCTCAGCCCAAATTGCTTACTCAAGATTTGAGCTCTTGCAATTCATGTTGCAGATGTTCTGCTAACCAATGGTGAAGAGTATCACTACCCATCTCAACTAGGGTTGAATTTAGGAAAGCGGCAATGAGAGCATCTCTTGCCTCCTCGGTATCGAAACCTCTCGATTCTAAGTAGAACATCTGTTCTTCATCTACAGGGCCATTCGCAGTACCGTGACCACAACCCACTACATCGTGTTCACTAACCTCTAGTTCAGGAATCGAATCCGCTTCAGCTTTCTCTGATAGGAGGAGATTGTGGAAAAGTTGCCCTGCATCAGCTCCTCTCGCACCCTTTGCGACCCGGAGCATTCCGGTTCCAACCGTGCGAGAATTTCCTCCACAGGCTGAATGCCAGTCTAGGCGACTGAAGGTTTCGGGGGCTTCGTGGTGAATCTCGATGTGATGATCAAGGTGCATATCGTTAGCAGATAGAATTGAACCGAGTACATTCAGGTGTCCGCCGGTTTCGCCCATCTTGTATCTCAAATCAGACTTTGTTCTCTCGCTACCCGAACTGACAGTACCTACCTTTACCTGAGCATCACGACCAATCGCGATACTGTCGACCCTGAGAAGAACCCCAGAATCGGTGTGTCCAATTACAACGTCATTGAGGATGCTACCTTCTCCGATTCTACCCGTTCGAAGGAATCCTGTCCAAGGAGCAGCACCACTAATCTGTGTGATTAATTCGAATTCACAATTTCTTCCAATATCCAAAGTCAGGTGCAAAGCACAATCTGAATCGCCAGTATCGATGTCTAGAACAATTGGAGAATTCGCAACGAAATTGTTCTCTACCCTTAGAGTATAGACTAACTCATTTGCAACCGCTTGAATGAAAGAGGCAGTAACCTCATCGGATTCAGGTAACACCTCTGCTCCTCCGACACCTTCCTCCACAGAAATCCCGACTAGGGCAACGCTATCATCCAAACAGGTTAGGGTGAGGTTTGGTGAGGCTGCAATTGGAATCTCATTCAAATCACCGCTAGGGTGGACTCTTCTCCACGGCGTATATCGCCAAAGATGGTCAGCCCTGTCAGGCTCATCTAGGGACTTATACAGGTTCGCAGCATCCATCTTACCACCCAAATCAACCGATGCTTCCTTCCATTTCCAGGGCCATCAATTTGTTGAGTTCAACAGCATACTCCATCGGCAATTCACGTGTAAAAGGCTCAAAGAATCCATTGACAATCATAGCCAATGCTTCCTCCTCAGAGTGCCCTCGACTCATCAGATAGAATACTTGTTCGTCACTTACCTTGGATACACTGGCTTCGTGTTCACAACGAGCACTTGGGTTTGCAACCTCCATCGTCGGGTAAGTATCGGAGCGGGAACCATCGTCTAGAATCAAAGCATCACAGACAACATTCAACTTGCAATTCTCAGCCTTTGGAGAGACCGAGACCATACCACGGTAGGAACCTCTTCCACCGTCCTTCGAAATCGATTTGGAGAGAATTTTCGAAGTGGTGTTACTTGCGAGATGATGAATCTTTGCTCCAGCATCTTGGTGTTGACCTTTGCCGGAGTAGGCAACGGAGATTACCTCAGCGTGGCTTCCTTCACCCTTGAGAATAACAGCAGGATACTTCATTGTCAATTTGCTACCGATGTTTCCATCGACCCATTCGATCTTTGCATTCTCGTGAGCGATTCCCCGTTTTGTTACTAGGTTGTAGACATTTGCACTCCAATTCTGAACAGTGCTGTAGCGGATGTGCGCTCCGGGTAGTGCGATTAGTTCCACTACAGCGGAATGTAAGGAATCGGTCGAGTAAGTTGGAGCTGTGCACCCCTCAACATAATGGATACTACTCCCCTCATCAGCGATGATTAGAGTTCTCTCAAATTGACCCATGTTTTTTGCATTGATTCGGAAGTATGCCTGCACAGGCATCTCCACGTGAACCCCCTTTGGAACATAGATGAATGATCCTCCGGACCAAACTGCTGTGTTTAGTGCGCTGAACTTGTTGTCTTGATAAGGAACTACCGAACAAAACCATTTCTTGACAAGTTCAGGGTATTCTCTCAATCCTGAATCCATATCGAGGAAGATTACTCCTTGTTGCTCTAAATCCTCTCGAATCGAGTGGTAAACCGCCTCCGATTCATATTGGGCGGTTACACCAGATAGCCACTTTTGTTCGGCTTCAGGTATTCCGAGTTTATCGAAGGTATTCCGAATATCCTCTGGCACATCTTCCCAGTCTTTTTCTGTTGCTTCCGACGAGCGAAGATAGTAACAAACTGAATCGAAATCAATTTCTTCCAACATCGACATATTTCCCCAAGTTGGCATCGGTCTGTTTTCGAAGTGGTGAAATGCCTTTACTCGCAATTCTGTCATCCATTCTGGTTCATTCTTGAGAGCAGAGATATCTCGAACAACCTGCTCGGAAAGTCCGAAATCGAAACGAATTGTGGCATTCTCTGGGTCGTGCCAGCCGGCCTTGTATTCGCCTACTGCTTCACGTGCTTCCTTTGCTGCCATCTTTCTCACCTTTCAATTTCCTTTGCGAACTTAGGCCAACTTCTGTGCTTCTTTTTCTAACCAATCGTATCCTCTTTCTTCCAACTCGAGAGCTAATTCTGGTCCACCGGACTTGACAATTCTGCCCTTGATTAGAACATGTACCTTATCAGGCCGGACGTGCTCAAGAATACGAGAATAGTGAGTGATAATCAATGCCCCGGAATCTGTTCCTCGAACTGCGGCATTAATTCCTTTTGCAACGGTTCTAATTCCATCAATGTCCAATCCAGAGTCAGTTTCGTCTAGGATTGCTAACTTAGGTTGAAGTAGCATTAGTTGTAGAATTTCAAAACGCTTTTTTTCTCCGCCACTAAATCCGTCATTGACATACCTACCTAGGAATGAACTGTCAATGTCGAGTTCAGTCATTGAATCCTTCAGTTTTTTTCTGAATTCAGTGCCCTTGGCTGCATCCTCGCCTCTAATCGCAGCTACGGACTTTCGAAGAAAGTTACCAACTTGTAAACCAGGAACTGCTTGCGGATATTGGAAGGAAAGGAAAACCCCGGCCCTGGCTCTTTCCCATGGCTCCATATCCAATAGATCATCTCCATCTAGCTCAACGCCACCATCTGTGACCTCGAAGTCAGGATGACCCATGATGATATTCGCAGTAGTTGTCTTGCCACTTCCATTGCGGCCCATGATGGCATGAATCTCGCCGGCGGGAATTTTGAGGTCGATTCCGCGAAGTATCGGTGTTTCGTCGATTCCAGCGTGCAGATTGCTGATTTCGAGTACTGGTTTTTCAGATGCCATTGCCTCTCCTCGTTTGTTGGCACTAAGCGTGCCTTTTGAATGCGACCGTCTAAGACGGTCGTTGCATCAAGCCAAAAATGGTCAATCAGAAGTAGGAGTGACATCACCGGCTCGACGTGGATGAGGGAGACGAACTAGCCGAGGCATATCGCTTGCAAGTTAAGGCGATCATGGAAAAGGAGGCAGAAAAGAGAGTTTTAGAAGCCCACGATCCAGCAGAGCTGGATCGACTTCGCACACTCTCTCTGTTGAAGTTGGTAGAAAGTGACCATCCTGATATCATCCCCGCCCTGATGTCCCGACTCGGCACGGTGAGGGCCGCTCTCGATGGTCATGGAGGCGGATTGTTACTAGCCAAATTTGATGTCGAAAAAATGCATTCTGGTGCTGATGCCCTCTCACTGGTAATCGATTTGGACGGTGCTTGCGTATCTTGTGGTGCAGCACCGGGAACTCTCAAAGGGATTCAAGATGATTTGTTGATGGATGATGAAGTAGTTTCGGTGTGTTTTGCAGCTAATATGTTGGAATGGTTTGATGACTTACAACGTGAATTTGTCCTTAAGCACGGCGGAGTGACTTTTGTTGAGGTGTGAACTTGGACGCTGAAAGGCTCGAAGCGCTTCGTTCTGCTCACGAGGCAGATGGGGCCCGTCGTTCTAAACGACATTCAGTTAGAGTGGAAGATTACCTTGAAGTTCTCCACGAATTAGAATTGGTAGAAGGTCGAGCAAAACCTGCACGAATTGCTGAATCATTAGCTGTCGCACGACCTTCAGTGACCAAGATGTTGCAAAGGCTCGACGAAGAAGGCCTTGTTGAGTACAAACGCTATCACGGGGCAATACTAACCAAAGAGGGCAGAAAAGCCGCGGAAAATTTGCGTGAAAGGCATAGCCTGATAGTTAGATTCCTTCGAGTTCTCGGAGTCGATGAAGAGACTGCACACACAGACACCGAGGGCATCGAACATCATTTCCATGAAAAGACCCTAGATGCTCTGAGAAGATTGGTCGAGAAGGCTGAATCAGACCCTGAATGGTGGGGATTTGTTAATCAATGAGGTTCTACATTGATTCTAGATGTGAAATAGCAGATGATGCAAAGCCGAGAACGGTAACTTCCTCACCTTCGACCAGTTGAGTATCATTAGAGGCTGCTCCAGCTAAATCATAGGCTCCAGCCTTTCCTTTCCACGATTCGCTCCTCACCAACTCAAAGAGCCGTTCTTGCGATAAATCATCAAACTCGACAACAGCAGATTCTGTCCAAATATCCGCAGTCCATCCGCCATGCATAGCATGTCTTCCTTCACCATTGGGTGGGTATACGAGGGCGGTTGAGGACCATACTCTATGTCGGTTTCCTGAGAGTCTGAGGAGCATTGCCATAGCATGTTGTTCATCCTCTGGCTTTCCCATTGGCATTAATGGGTCATCAGGGTCTGCTACGATGGTATCTGAAACGATTACAACTTCGGGTATTTCGTGCCCAGCCATTTGACCAACAACCCCTTCTCTCGCAGCTGCTTGTGCCTTGGCCGCACAGGTAAACTCAACCTGTTCATTTACCGGAGCACCCCACCGCGGTTTCGGCTCTTCGAAAATTAATGGTGCAGCGCTGAGTTCGGTATCATCAAGCCTTTCTTTCAACCAAGCAAATCGTCGTTTAGAAGCAGATGCTAGATGCAACCTACGCATAATTCGACCTCATAGATCGATGCGTAATGCGCAGATTGGACAACGTGTCATCTTTAATCCGAATGCCACATCGAATCGGCTTTCACATTCGGGACAAATCACTGGCTTGTTCATCGGAGGAAGGCCAGGCATGGTTGGTGTTTCACCCATGGGTGGCAGCGGCTCAGCAACCACTCCGTCGATTTCGGGGTTTTGCATCGGTTCTGAAGTGGAAGGAGGTAGTTTCGCCGGTTCTGGATTAGAGACTCGTCGTTGTCGTCGTTGCTGTCGAGGAGAGTCGGTTTCAGTATCTATGTCCACAACTTCGACAATGGAAGAAGTGTCTATTGCTTCCACAGGGATATCATCCTCGTCGATGACATCGACTACGTCATCTTCCAACATAATAACGCCCTCTGCCTGTTTTCGTCTTCGTCCACCCATCCAACGGATTGCTCGACCCGACATTACTGCCAAAACTATGGTACAGAGCAACAGAACCGCAATAGCAACTCCACCAAGTAAAATGTTGAAACTGCCTTCGTCCAAACCAAGTTGGAATCTTAGTTCTTCAAGAATATCTGTTGGTCCAGTGTTTGGTTTACTATCGTCAATTATCGCTCTTATGACCCAACCTTGGGTTGAGGTGTGAATAATCACTGCCTCGCCGCTAACAGGTGAGCGACTTACCGAATGTAGCCAACCATCAGAAATTCGATTTGATATTGCCATCCAAAGATCCTCAGCATTAATCATTCCATACTGGACCTGTGGTCCACCAGGTCCTACCATATCGTGTATTACCTGAACACCTCGGGAAGTTTCTTGGAAAACGATTTGAGACAATCCTCTGGCAGAGATTTTCATCGAATGATTTTCTATTGTATCGAAGGTATCATCGACGATGCGGGTAATTAGTTCACTATCTATTCCCGACCCCTCCTTCCAGGCTACTACGAGTCTATCTTCATCATCTATTGTGTGTACTTTCATCTGTGGTAATGATGCATGATCGCCGACCGCCTTCTTGTATGTCCAAGAGGATTGCATAATATCTCCATGGGCATACCAAAGACCTAGGCGGTCGTTTCCTGTGGTGTCGTTGCGCATTGATTGGTATAGGATATGCCCATCCTCTTCACCATATTCAATTTGTACTGGATCCGTGTATCCTGCAACGACGTCGATGTCAGCAATAACATTTGGAGTAAGTCTCCAATCATTGGATGAAGTAGGAGCGTCAGCTTCCAATATGAAAATGCTAGTCAGATCTTGATACGTTCCTCCCGTCAGCAAGTCACGATGATATCCTGCAACCAATAACTCCGTGCCATCGACATCGATGTCTATACCCCAATATTTCCCATCGGACAATAGAATAGGATCCATCAAATCTTGGATCGGTCTCATCTCACAGGCTGAGTCGATTGTGGAGTATGAAACCGTCTGCTTGAGGTAACCGCTAGTATCGAGGAATCGACGGGTCCAAACTATGTGTGCAATACCATCTGAGGTTGGAGCCGCAACAAAATCGCCAGACCACTTTTCTTCCAACATATTTGAGCAAGCAGTCATACCCTTGTTGGAGTTTAGTCTGTAAAGTGTTAGTCCATCGTCCTTGGAAGTAACGACAATTCCTTCGCCATCTAAGTCGATCACCTCGACAGGAGTTTCGCCGGTTTGGAAGTTCAACCCCCTTCCTCCTGAGACAGTACTCTTCTCGATCAGAACGCTCCATTCGGCTTGATTATTTGACCAATCAATATCCAAAAGAATAGGACCACTAAGACTGATTCGGAATTTGAAAGCACCGCTTTCTTCGTGTGTCTGGGCGAACGAAATACTCTGAGCTCCAGCCCCCTCTATTCTAGGTATTGTTGTTGAGGAGGTCAACTCCCAACCCCGTTCGGTGTAGAGGTGTAGTTGAGCATCGATTTGTTCAGCGGCTGAAGAACCTAGATTATCTACACGGGCGTTAATCTGGAATAACTCCCCGGGCCTTGGAATCATCGGAGTAGTTGTAAAGGCCCCATTTGTAAAAGCTAAATCGACACCTTCTGGCCTTTGAATTACCTCAAATCCGATACTTTGGTCATTATTGGTTTCATCTATCTCCAATATTGCATCTCCAGGGTCTAAAGCAATTGTAAGTTCACGTTGACCGATGACCAGAGGATTCCAATAAAGTGTAACATCTACAATATCGCCTGAGTCAATCGTGGGGATGGTTAACTCGTATTTTCTAGTACCTTCCTCTAACAGATAAACAACCACATTGGTTGCCGATTGGTCCCCATCATTACGAATTTCAGCACTGACATCTACAAATGAGTTAACGAAGGTTTCTGATAGAGGTATGCCCCATTCTGAAACAGTTATTCCACTTCTGAACATTAGGTCAGGAGCAGGTGGTTGATTGTCTATTTCCAAAGTCACCCTTACTTCCTCAGAACGAACTTCTGTTCCACTTACAAAGCGCAATGATATCCTATGCGAACCATCAGGATGTTCGGTGGAATCCCAAATGAAATTGAAAATGTCTGTTGTACCGCCAGAGCCAGTGTAGGTTCGTTCATCTACCCAATCCTCCTTCCCAATTCGCCATTGCAGAGTGCCACCGTTTACGGTTTCATATTCACCTTCAAATTGGACATTACCATCCACTGAATTCTGTCCACTTGGGCTATCCAAAGTTAGTGCTACTCGACCAATATCATGGTTTTGGCGTTGCTTATCGCTCCACTGATCCCACTCGTTGCGCGCCTGTACTGAAATCTTAATTTCCAAGGCATTTATCTCATCTTCTTCAAAGTCTGGAATACTGAAATCAGTAGTCCAATTCACCGTGCCTTGAGCTGTGTGCCAATCAACCAGAATTTCCTCCTGAGTCGGCGACCCCTCAGGCTTGTGTGTGTAGGTAATCTTGACCTGAACCTCTTCTATGGTTCCATTTGTCTCAGCGTCTTCGTCGATGTGACCTCTGACAGAGTAAGTCTCTCCCTCTACGAGCCAAGAGTCTTCAATCGGTCTCTCGAAGACTAACCAATCACCTTCGCCGGGAGGTGGTGGTTCAGTGGTGTTCCCGCCACCACTTCCGCCCCCGTCTCCCAATAGGGCGGAAAGGATTAGATTACCATCGATTATTCCGAATCCATATTCATCGTTCCAAGTATCGGAAATATCCGGTTCGGATGCCTCTCCCTTAGTTTCAGAGTTCTCTCTCAGTAATTCCTTAACTTCTGCGGGATTGAGAGAGAGGCCTTCCTCTTCACTAATCTGTAAGATTACCGCAACAAAACCTGCCACCGCAGGACAAGCCATGCTCGTTCCACTCATTTCCGTATAACTATCTTCAGCAAGCGGTTTTGGGGTACCTGGTAATTGGCTAGATGAGGCTGCATGTGCTGCAGAAACAATGTCCGAGCCAGGAGCGACTACGTCTGGTTTGAGTTCCTCTTCTTTATCCTCATCACCATCGTCCTCTCTAGGTCCCGAGTTGGAGTAGGAGGCGATTGAGTCATCTCCTCTGTCGATAGTATCCTTGTCGTCGATTGCACCAACTGTAATCGCTTGGTCTGCAGCTCCAACGGAAGTAACCCTTCTTCTTCCATCATTTCCAATCGCTGCGACTGGAACTACTCCTGCCTCAGCAGCTTGGTTTACCGCACGGGCATCTGCAGCGGTTCCGTTATCTCCGGGGTCGTCGCCATTTGGATCACCGAGACTTCCGAAAGACATTGACATGACTTGGATACCTTCGCTAGAGTCATTGTTCCCCCAGTCGGTATCTACGTTAGCCGCCACCCAATTTATTCCCTTTAGTGTAGCAGCAGAATTGGTGCCTCCCGTATCTGTCATAACTTTGACATCCACTAGATATGCTCCTGGCGCATAACCCTGATTGATTCTTCTTGAATCTCCAGTTCCGAGTGCAATTCCCGCTACATGAGTTCCATGTCCATCTCCATCATCGGGGTCATGTGTTCCTTCGTTATTGCAGTCATTTTGGTTTAACGAAGTAGCATCACAACCGGCGACCCACTTGGGGTCAGGAAGGTCATCAGGGTCATTTTCATTGTCATCATTATTATCCGAGAAATCGTCTAAAGAGAAGTGTTCGTTATCGACTCCAGTATCGAGAATTGCAATTACAATACCAGAACCATCATAACCAAAATCACGCATAGTCTCATCGTATCTTTCTGAGTCTCTCACTTTAGATCCACGAGTTGCAGTATCAAGAATTGGAACGATTACATTCTGTTCCTCGACCATCACAACTCCGTCTAGTTGCCAAATTTCAATTAGAGCACTAACTGGCACATGGTCGAGAACTATACTGTCTAAAATATCCATTTGGAAGAACCAAGATCCTTCTTGTTCCCAACCATGAGATTCGAGAACTTCTCTAAGAGCCGCTGTATCACTAGGCCCTGGATGCCAAGCGTAATCGACAACGATTGCAACAGTAGGTCTACCATCCAATCCAATGATTGCTGTAGGGGAAAATGATTCACGTTGACCAGAGATGATTCTCTGTAAACGATCATCCATTCCATCCGAATCAAAATCATACCAATAGCCGAACCACCACCCTTCATCCTCTACGGGAAATCCTGCGTCGAATGGAGGGCTGCGAACGGACCGGTCTATAGGGTCACATTCTACCCCTCCACACATCAGAGCTGGTGGCCAATTTTCTGGCCTTTCTTGGCTCTTCAAATCTTCATTTTCTATGGCTGGAGAAGCAGATACTCCTCCTCCCATATCCATCACTAGAATCATCGCAACTAGCACTAGCGGGGTGAGGTCTAGGCGTCTTCCAGACATGGCTCTGCAAGCAGAGCCACTCTAGGTCGGGGTATAAGCCGAACCCGTGGAGGAGCCTTCAAGACGTCGTCATGGCCACCTGATGTGCTTGGCCGAAAGGTCGCATTTCAGTGTACAATTTTCGCCTGAAAGTACTGCTTTGACCTCTCCACCACATACCGGACAGATGACCTGTTCTGAGAGTTCTTCCAACCATGCTCTTCGGGTCTCTAATTCATCCCCTTCCTCCCTCAGTCTTTTGAGTATTCTTGCGGCCTCCTCTTGTAGCTCTTTTCCGGCTTCTGTCCAAGGATCCGATTCTAGGCTTCCCATCTTCGCAGTGGCCGCATCTCGTGCGGCCTTTGACGCAGTAGAACCAGCGATGGAAATATCGCTAGAATCATCCAATTCTGAAGGTGCTCCTCTAGCGATTGGCCGCGCCAAAACCCAAGCAAGCATGAAGCCACCAACATGGGCCATATGAGCTACGTTTGTTACTGATTGCCCTGCTTCAATTTGATACATATTCCAGACTTCTAGACCTAGTCTGAATGCTACAATACCCCAAACTGGCCAGGCCCGTATGAAGAAGAGTAGAGGAAACTCAATTCTATCGTTCGGCCAACAGGCCATGTAGGCGCCAAGAATGCCGAACGCCGCCCCGCTCGCACCAAGTGCAGGACTAATTGAATCAGGATGGGTCAAGACCCATGCAATATTGCCTCCAAATAGACCAAGAAAGTACACCACTATCCAGCGAAATTTACCCATTCGTTGTTCAAGGGGAACACCGGCCAGAGCGATTACCAATATATTCCCGAGAACATGTACCCAATTTGCGTGAAGCCAAGCAGAGGTGATGAAGCGATGAATCTGCTCTGGGTCGTCAGCAGTGTTTGGGATTAATGCTAGGAATGTTATCGGTGTAAAATCGAGTAATCCCATGTCGATAATCATCTGAAAGAAGGTTACTAATAACAACGATAAAACGGTAGCTAGAGCAATACTAGTATCTTGTTTCCAAGCTACAATATATGGTACGATTGCGATTACAAGAAACAACCCCAAAGCCACCCAATCAGATCCCGTAAGATCGGACCAAAAAAACTCATAATCCACAGTAGCCAGCCCTCTCCCTCAAGGCTCGACAGAGCCTCTATGTGCATAGGGACTTCGATGGAACTACTCAAACGCAGGCTGCTAGTGGATATTATCGTGAGCGCGCGAACTTTGCTCTCAGCCCGAGGGTTGGTTGTCGACCGAGGTGCCCGTAAGGTGCTCCGAGAAGTTGACTTTTCACTCTCCGAGGGCGAGGTTGTTGGTTTGCTAGGAGTAAACGGTTCAGGAAAGTCCACTCTGTTAGAATCACTTGCTGGATTACATTCAATGTCCGGAGGCAGTGTTTTCAGAAACGACAGAGGAATCGAAACTATCGTCAGAGATTCAGACGGTCAGCGGGGAGATATCTCTGGTTTTGGCCTGTGTTTGCAAAGCGATGGAATGTCTGGTGACGAGACAGTATTCGAAAGAATTCGAGGCGCTTGTCGGGTCGCAGGACGAGCCGATAATTCAGAAACACTGCATCAAATCCTCTCAGAATGGGGTCTTGGGCATCGAGCAGATGATAGAATTTGCAAGCTCTCCGGTGGTCTCCGTAGAAGAGTCGCAGTTCTTTCCGCACTTTCTCCAGTTGCTCTTAACCCTGAACCATCAGTTGTACTTCTTGATGAACCATCAGAGGGGCTCGACCAATCCTCTCGTGGACTATTGTTAGGATGGTTGAGAGCACTAGCAGGGCGAGGTCATGGAATTCTAGTTGCGACCCACGACCCAGAAGTCATTAACGCCTGTAACAGGCTTGTCACCATTAGCGAGACCTCAGAATTGACAAGTCAGATACAGGAATGCAACCTAAATCCAGCAAATCTTCCTCAACCATGTGGGGTAGAATTTCATCGGGAATTGGCCGCTTGGGCTTGGAGGCTTGAAAGACGCAATCCGGTAGACACGATTGGAAGAGGAGCTCCTGCGTTGGTTGCCTTATTACTAGCCTTTACACTGTCTACAGATATTGTTCGTAGCAGTGAAAATTACGATTTATTGGCCGCGCTAGTGCTAACCCCTGCCTTCATAACAGCCATTGTTACTCCTGCCATAATCAAACGACTTGTAGAAGAAAGAGCGGGTGATTGGTGGAGGGCGATGACCGGTGCTAGCTCAAGAGGCTGGTTTTCCATTATGGGTGTCTCATTGATTCTACCACTACCAATAATTTACCTCTCGTGGTTTGTTATTGCAGATGATACAGGCTCAGCAATGGATTCTGATGTGATGCTGTGGCTGTGGTTATTCGCATTTGTAATAATTGACCTAAGTGTGGCCGCTTCCGCATTGCATCTGATGGTATCCGATCTTACTAGAGCCGGTGCTGTAGCGGGAATTTTATTGCAACTAGTCCTAATCTGGCCGTTCCTGCAAATGACTAGCGCACTGACTTCGATAATGAGCAATGGAATGAGTTTTGAATTAGCGCTAGGTGAACCAATCGCAGACATCGCGATAGCATGGCTGACCGTGGTTTTATTGTGGGCAATGGCAGTCATCATCCCTGAAGATTGAATGGTGGAAAAAATGAATTTTAGAGATTCAGGTTATGCTTTGACTTATCTTGGGCTTGTTGGTATTGTTTTTGTTTCAATCTTAGGATTGGATTACGCTCCGGGGCTCAAACCATGTACAGGTGGAGGATGTTGGGGTTCTCCGGAAGCCTACAGAATTCTCTATCTTCACGCCCCATTTGCTTGGTGTTCATTCTTATCTTTCTGCGTTCTATTTTATGGCTCATTAATGTGGTACTTGAATCGTAGTGAAGAGGCTTGGATTTACTTTCAAAGCGGTTCTGACCTAGGCTTGATTTTTGGTTTAGGAGTGATTACTTCCGGTCCAATTTGGGCAATGGCAGAATGGGGTCGACCTTGGGATTGGGGTGATATGAGGCTCAATTCCTTTGCATTACTCACCGCTGTTGCAATTTTTCTTGTTTATTCTCGTCGATCTCAACCTGACACACAACAAAATCGAGATACTCTATCTGCAGTTGGCTTATTCGGTTTTGTATTAGTTCCGATTACTGCAGGGGCAACTAAATGGTGGCCGAACGATCATCCTCCTCATCTAGTGATTGAATCGGGTGAAACTGTAGGAATGAGTCCAGAAGTACGCTCATTTCTGCTAATCAGCTTTGGACTAATGTGCATACTCTTCACCGGTTTATTCTTACTTTCAAACAAGCGATATCGACTCGCTGCTGAGGTGTCATCAAGAAAGAATGAGATTGATCAGGAGGGGATATCCTGAGCGGAATTACAGAAGCATACATCGCCTACACAATCATGCTCGGTTTGGTTATCTGGTTCAGTCGAGATGTGCTGACATCAATTTCTTCTCTAGAGGCTGAATTAGAATCTCTTTCCGATGACCAACCAAAGGCCACTGAGGAAGAATAATTCCATTTTCTTGTAATTTCGGCCCCGGAGGGGGCCGAATTAGCCTTCGACCGGCTCACCAACCCTTCAAACGGAGTGGGCTTGCCGGTTGGCGGGGGAGCAGTATGGATGGAGCAGCGTTTTGCATCGCTTGTGGTTCACCTCCTCCACTAACATCGGAGCGTCTTTGCGAAGATTGCCTTAGGACGAGAACTGTGTTTTCCGAAGTACCTGAGCGCATCCAACAACACCGCTGTGCAAAGTGCGGGATGCATGAGGTAGAGAAGCGCTGGGTTAACATTGAAGACGAGGAATTGGGAGAGTTGAGGCTGAGAGAAAATCTCGGCGTCACAGATGGAGCTACTGATATTGCCGTGGATATGGCCTATCAGCCAATAGATGATCGGACTGCTCGGCTTCACGTCAACATCGAAGGGCAATTGGAAGGCCACCAATTCTCCGACCAGCATGAGGTTCTGTTACAGACTAGTAATGCTGTTTGCCCAGCCTGCACTCGTAAAGCAGGAGCATATTTTGAGGCCACCATGCAACTTAGGAGTGCAGGGCGCAGATTATCTGACGAGGAACTGAAGAGTCTCAGAGGAACTCTAGATGAATTGCTCAATGAATTAGAATCAGATCAGATGTTTTTCATCACCAAAGAAGGCCCAGTCACAGGCGGTTGGGATTTACAGCTTGGTTCAAAGGCGCTAGCAAGAACCTGGGCTAGAAAACTTGTTCGAAGGTTCGGTGGAACAACAAAGGAGACATCGACTCTCGTCGGCATGAGAGAGGGGTCTGAAGTCACTAGGCTAACCTTGTCTTATCGTAAACCAGCCTATGGACTCGGCGATGTTATTCGTCTTAAGAGAGAAAACTGGCTTGTATCGGCTTGGCAGAAGGATGGTCCAACGCTAAGGAGGTTGGACCGTAATGAGCGAACTGGAGCGACTTGGAGAGATATGGAAAAGGCCAGTGTGGTGAGTGGTTTTGCTGACCAAATTGTGGTTGATGTATTGAATCGCGACAGTTCTGGTGCAGAGGTGATGGTTCCGGTTGATTACCGTGTGGTGACCGTCGCTCTTCCCTACGATGACGATGGTTCGCTGACAAACCTACGCATCGCTTTCATAGACGACTCATGGATGGCACTACCAGGGCACACGGGAGATGAGTGACTATGTCTAAGCTAGATTTTGATTCGCTACTCGCCGAATATGACAAATCAGATATGGCTGGATTTACCCGAAAATTTGTTGATGACCTTGAGGCCGCTATGTCTGCAGAGATAGAAATCGAAGCTGATATGGATTGGAGCGGAGTTGTCTGCCTAGGAATGGGCGGTTCGGGTGCTGGGGGCATGTTCCTCTCAGCCCTCGCCAATGAGTCTGGAGGCCTACCATTTGTGGTTTGGAATAACTACGGTATGCCTTCTTGGTGGGGTCCTGATTGGCTAGTATTAGCAACCTCCTATTCGGGCAATACTGAGGAAACTCTAGATGGAGTTCGCCAAGCCCTGAGAGAAGGCGGAGTAGTAGTCGGTATCAGCTCTGGAGGAGAATTAGAGCAGTTACTCTCTCAGAGTGATGACGCACTATGTATTTCGATTCCTTCCGGACAAATGCCTCGCTCTGCTTTTGGACATATATTTGGAAGTCAACTAGCAGTTTGCTGGGCTCTAGGAATTTTACCAAAATCATCTGAGGATGAACTCACCCAGATGTTGAGTCGATTACGCTCTGGATCCAAATCAGCCGACATAGTCGGAGGCGATGGTAGAGTTGCCTCAATTGCTAATGGTATGTCTGAGAAAGAAATCGCCATTGTTTCATCCAATGAAATGGCATCGGTTGGAGTTCGATTTACTAACCAATTAAACGAGAACTCTGAGAGATTTTCCCGCCCCGTTCAATTGCCAGAAATGAATCATAATGAGATAGTTGCTTGGGATAGAAACTCATCATCTCAAGCATTGCTATACCTTGCAAGTCCCCATACCCACCCTCGCGTGCGCGCGCGTATGAATTGGATGATGGTAAATCTTGAAGCGGGTGATTCTTGGTTGCTTGAGTGCGAAGGAGAAAGCCTGATCGAGAGCCTTCTAATCGCTGCACACATAACCGATTGGATAAGTATCGCCCTGGCTGTGATGAATGGCATTGACCCCTCCGAAATGGCTGCCATCAGCAGCCTCAAAGCACATCTTTCTACACTTTAGTAAAGAGGCCCTAGAACTAATCTGGGGTCTGGGTAGATTCGCAATGCCTCTTCTCTATCTGTCGGTGCGACAACTCCTGGCATATCATGAGTTTTTGGTTCTTGATATGACAATTGGAAATGTAGGTGAGGCTCCCAACCACCATTTTCATGAGAGGCCCCCATCCAACAGATTACATCGCCAGCATTCACCTTCTGACCTACTGACTTACCTTCTATTGAAGCCGAATCAAGGTGGCCGTAAAGAGCCCAAATTGCTGTTCCATTGATGATATGTTTGGTAATTACAACATGACCATAGTCCCCATCGGCTGCATTGTATCCGAAATGAGATATTTCTCCATCCGAAAATGCCATGCAGGCCGTTCCTACTGGCGCTCCAATATCTATTCCAATGTGCAGAAATCGCTCGCCTGAAAAGAGTTCAGTTGAGTATAATCCGGGGCGTAGCTCGTCGTATTTGCCAACGCTATATTCCGTCTTTGGAGGTGTCCAAGTTCCTCCTGATAGGTCTAGAACTGTGTAA